>NZ_RYDO01000007.1:0-189996 GCF_003984855.1 Flavobacterium sp. GSP6 | reverse complement strand
ATAAATGGCGCACTTTGTTGCGGAATCGTGGTGTACTTTGCTCCGGAATGGGTGGTGTACTTTCGTCGGAATATCTAATCAATCTTTTTTCTCATTATTTCGGCTGTCATTTCTTGGACTTTATTCGAGTGTTTTTGAGTAATTATATTTAATTGTTTTCTGTGGTGTTTGTAGTTTTCAGTCTGTTTATTGTTTAATAATCCAGTCCAATAATTAGGATTTGAATATTCAATAACTCTTTTTTGAATAGTTTTACTTAAACTCTCAATTTGGGTAGTATTATCATAATACAGTACATTTTGCCATTCATTCAAAACATCATCTTTGAAGTTGTGCAAACCGTAATCAATTAAATCCTGTAAAGTAAAAATGCCTTTTTGTTTCAATCTTGTTAAGGTTGTGTATTTGATTTCAAAACGCATTATTTCGGTTTTAATATCAAAACCTTTTGATTTGTAATGCAGTGCCTTATTGTAAATTTTAATAATGTATTCGTTGTGTTCTACTTGTTTATATTTTCCCTCGTCTGAATTTTTCTGATACTCGAAAGGTTTTGTTTTATGTAGTAAACAATTATCTAAAATCTCATTCGTTGGAATTGGTGGCGTTATGTTTATGCCTATCTCTAAACACTTCAAAATACATTGTTCCGGCTCTATGTCGAATTTTGTTTTTAAGTCGCTCAAAACAAACGAAACCGCCTCATTATTGAAATCATTGTAATTGTGGGCTCCATTGTTCCAGTACTTATGCAAACTTCCCGCAATTGCTATTGTTCCCGTATCATAAATTTTAAATTCCAAACCGTTATAAGATGCGTTTTTTGATGGTGTTACTTTGTTGCCGTTCCTGTTTGTGGTTTTCATTTCTCCAGTAGTTAGGTTAATGGTATCATAAAAATCTAAAAGGGGATTCGCCTCTAAAATAGCGGGGCGTAATTCCTTAATAATTATTTTTATAAAATCAATCAATTGAGTATCTTTGAATAAGTTTTTTACAATGCCTGTTGAAAACTGAACTTTTGAACAAAGTATAAACGAGAGCCTGAACAACTCTCGTTTTTTTGTGCCTTTTAGTTTGTTTTGTAGGTGCTAATAATATTTTTAAGTGCTGCTTTGTTTTTTGGGTAAAACCCCCGGTAAACATCGACAAACATAAAATCTTTGTCTTTTGCGAATTGAAATATCAAAAGATGTTTTGCGGTGTTTCCCAGTGCATTAGTTTTTAACCAGTCCCCATAAAACAAACCTCTTTTTGAGGTCGGTCGTAATCCTGTGATTAGTTCGCACGTTTCCCAGTTGGTTGTGGTGCGTAACCTCAAATAATCAATAATGTTTTTGGATTTTGATTTTTCTCTAAACTTTTCTATTCTTAGAATTTCGGTAATAAGTAGGTTTTTTTCAGTTCCGGCAATAACTTCATAAACTGAATAGAACTCTAAAACCGAATTTCGTTTATAAAAATATCGGTATGGTTTGGTTTTTGCGTTGCCTGTTGAACCCATAAATTAAACGTTTATGGGTTTCAAACTTGCTTCTACTTCGGAACGTAAAAAGTAAATTCGTCCGGAAATTGAATAAGGATTCAATCGTTTTGACTTCGACCAATTATATACTGTCGAAATGTCCACTTGAAACATATCCGCCACGTTTTTACGCGTCAAATATTCTTTTGGTTGAACTGGGGTAAAGTGTTTCAGAAATTCGTCTAAATGGGTTTTAACCTCGTTTGCGATTTCTTTTTTAAATTCATTTGGCGTAGTAATAATTTGAATTGCTTCCATTTTACAAAGTGTTTTTATTGTTTCACTTTGCGAAATTCTATCAAATTGATTGACACCTTATTATTGCACTTGTGCGGGAAATGGTGCAGGTATTTATTATTGTTTACTTTCTACTAATGTTGTGTATTTATTTAAAAATTCAGCATCAATAACAATTTCGTTTTTATTACAATAGTCAATTATATTTTTTAACTGTTTAAGATTGTTAAAGATATTATGTTTAGTTTTTGCACCTGTAAAACTGTCATTAATAAATTGACGGGTTAATAATAGACGTTTAGACAATTGATTTGGATTGTCAAAAACCTCATCTTTGAAATGATAATTTACTTTATTGTAACCGTCAATATGAACTACATTCTTATAAATTTCCTTTTTAGCAAAAAGTAAACCTACTTTAAAATACATTTTATCTTGTTCGTTTTCGGGGGCGGGAACTGTTGGGGAAATAGTAATTAATCCCTTTTCAAGTTCCTGTTTTCGTTGTTCTAAAAATTCATTGATTAAACAAAGACTTGTTATTCTATTTGAAATAAACTTTATAAAATTTTTGGCGGTGGCGTGTATACAAAGTTCTGTCTCGTCTACTTCGTCTGTCTCATCACCCTGAAAATCCAATTTTTCCAAATAGACGAAATGAGTTTCGCTAATCCTGTTTCTTACATAATAAAAAGTTTCGTGATCGAGTCTTTCTAAACTTGTAATAATGCTTTTTTGAATGGTAATTTCTTTATTGCAAATGTATAATTGACTTTCAATATATCTAAATTCCGTGTTTTCTTCATACTCTTTTAAAAAAGTATTCAGGGAAGTTTTATAGTTACTTTCGTATATTTTTAATAGTGGTTGGTAGTCCTGACTTAGTTTTTCAAAACAAAAAACATCATTGTATTTTTCAAAATTATAAAACTCCATTTTTTGCCTGTATTGATTGAATTAATTTGAACTTTTGAACATTGTTTTAACCTTAACTTTTTAACTTACATTGGTTGTCATAGTCTGATTCTAATAATTCTCTTTCGTTGAGTAAATCAAACATATCGTATAGAATAACAATATTAAACATAATATTTTCAAATTCCCTCAGATTGGGTTTACTTCCCTCATGTCCAGTAGTGGTCATTGAATGCAATTCTTTTGCAATTCCTTGTTTCAAAAACCATTGAAAATCTCCGATCTCTCCAATAAATTCGCTTGCTCTACTTCCTATTCTGTTCTCTAATTCTGTAATTTTTGTTAATAATTCTTGTTCTGCGTAAGTTCTCATAATTTTAGTTTTAAGGGTTTTTTTCTTTTGGCAATAAATTGTAACATAATTTATTCTTAATGAACATATTTTGTTACACAATTGCTTTTTTTTAAAATCCAAAAAACACTTTTTTAATTATTAGTTCCGTTTTTCAATACTTTCATTACGCAATTTGTAACGACAAGCCCAATGCGTTGATTATTTGCATAAAATTAGATAGTTGCAAGTCAGTTTTCCCTTGTTCAATACGTGCAATATACGCCCTGTTTTTGCCTATTTGTTGGGCAAGTTCTTCCTGGGTTAGGTGTTTTTCTTTGCGTTTTTCCTTTATCAATTCGCCGTAATAATAAGAAAGTGCCTTTGCGTTAAATTCTTCACGCTCTGGAGCTCCCTGTTTGCCGTGTTGATTATCTATATAATCATTTATTGTAGGTAGTTCCTTTTTTATTCTTTCTAAATCTAGTTTTGGTCGTGCCATTGTTCTAATATTTTGATTGCTAACTTTATTTGTTTGTCGTAGTCCTTTGTCGATTTTTTCATAAACCCATTTAGGAATAAAATATTTCTACTTTGAGTTATGTTGTCGTGGTCAATTGCAAAAACAATAATTCTATATTCGTTTTTTACCTGTACTCGAACTTCATAAAAATTTGTGTTGGTTAGTTTCTTTGCAACTTTGATATTTATGACTGTCTGTGTTATAAGAATTTCGGATAGATAATCTATTTTTTGTTGTGTAGCGAAATCTACACTTTCCAAAAATGCCGTAAACTCTAAAGTTTTAAATAATACTCTCATTGGTTTTAATCTTTTGCAAATGTAACGAATTAGATACAGTATTGTTTATTTTGTCCCGTTTTTTAACACTTTCATTTCGGGTGTTTTGTCTTTGTTGAGGTCTTCATAAAATTTCATAAATAAATCGGCGTTGCTGTCTTTGTCTTCCCGTTTATTGATATACGTTAAAAACAAACTTTCTTTGCTATGTCCTGTAATTCCAATAAGTACGGCGGTTGGTATCTTTTTATAGTAATTAGAGGCAAAGGAACGCCTAAAACAATGCGAGGCTATTAGTTCATACTTTGAATATTTGCCTAATTCTTTTCGATTGGTTCCGGTGTTAAGTTTAGTTCCTTTTACAACCTCAACAATGCCAGCCATTTTACAAACTACCTTTGAATATTCGTTTAGTTTTTGGTGTGGTATTTCTTTTGGCAAAGTGTTTTCTATTATTTCGATAACGTGCGGGGCAATTATACCAATGGTTACACTTTTATTTGTTTTCTGTTGAATTATATCTAAATACATATTCCCGCCCTTAAATCGAATATTCTCATTTGTTATTTTCAATAAGTCCCCGCCTCGTTGTCCAATTTCACAACCTATTAAAATCCAGTTCCGGGCGTTGTCTAATGTTTGGGGTGTCAATAAAAGATTTTTCGTTAGTTCGGGATTTGCTTTTTTAAATTCTTTGAGTTTTTCAAGATTTGAATAATCGGTGTTTTTGATTTGCTGCAGCTCCTCAAATGATAATGTTTGAATGTAGCGGTCTTTGTCGCTTTCTCCAAAATGTTGAATTGTTTTTGAATAAGGTGTTACCGGAATTTCGTTTTTTTCAGCATCGATGCAAACAGTTTTTAAGATTTGTAATTCTCTACCTGTTGTATTTGCGGAATATTTTTTAGTATTAACGAGCCAGTTTGTGAATTTGTCAACAAAAGTATTTGTGATCTCAATAAACTGAATTTGTTTTTTTATGGTTTTTTGGTACTCTAAGACTATATTTTTAAATACAGTATAGTTTTTTATTGTTTCCTTGCTCAATCCAATTTTAACCCCGCCGTTAGTTCTTACTTTGCGAGTGTTTGCATTATCGAGAATGTACTGAATATGATTAATTAATAAACCTGTATCAGTTTTTATAACTCGTTTAAAACAATTGCTTATTTGGTTTTCTAACCAATACGCATCAATTAAAACACTATTTGCTAAATCTTTGTTTAAGTTCTCTAAAACAAATGGATCTAACTTTTTGAGGTTGTTAGATAATTTCTTGTTTTCGGGATTGTTTTGTTTTGGCAATCCGGTTGCCTCGCTCCAGTCTTTTGAGTTTATAGTAAACCCCGTTTTTTTCTTTAATGAAATTTTCTGACTTATTGAAACTCTAATATAGATTTGAGAGTTGTCGGATTTACTTTGAAGTAAAAATTTAATCTTTGCCATAATTTGAACTTTTGAACACTCAAATTTATAACATTAATTTGAGTTAAAAAATTCTAGTCAGTATTTAGTCAGTAATTAGTCAGTATTATTAAATATCATTCTATTTCATTCTATTATTTACAATTAGTTTTAATGTACTGTTAATGTTGAATTTGTTGAGGTTTACGGCTTGTTTTGTACTGTTTTTAAGGGGTTGTTCAAAACATCAAATTGAGTGCCTAAGGTTTCAGGTTCGAACCCTGCCGTGGTCACTTTAATACCCTGTTTACAGTACTTAACAAACATTTTAGTTAACATTTAGTTAGCCATTTTAAAAAACACTCATTTTCTGGGTGTTTTTTTAGTTCATATAAGTAACTGAAATAAATTAAAATTCCCCTCTAATATTAAAAAAAAATCTGATTAATCAACTATTAATAGAATTTAATTAAATAATGTTTACACGCACGTAACAGATAATGCAATATTCAATATAATTCTATTGATTGATTTTATACACGCGTAACAGATAGGTGCAAACCTTTATTTTTACGCTTGTTTAATTTGAATTTAATTAGGTAATGCAAAAAAATCGCTCATCTCTGAACGGTTGTTTTTACATCATAAGTGAATTTTCAATTATGCCCAACGGGTAACGATATCAAATAATTTCATTTTGTCCGATTTAAGTATTTGAAAGTTCGAATGAAATTAATGAAAATTGGAACAAATCAAGGCGAATATTTCTTTGTATATTTGCAACCTCAAAAATAATTTAAATAATGATCGAAGATAAAAACCCACAACGCACAAGTATTGCTCAGTTAGGCGAATTTGGATTGATTGCCCATTTGACAAAAAACTTCAAAATCAATCAGCCTTCAACTTTAAAAGGAATTGGCGATGACGCCGCTGTTTTGGATTTCAAAGATAAAAGAGTAGTAGTTTCGACGGATTTATTGATAGAAGGTGTGCATTTTGATTTGGCATACATGCCCTTAAAACATTTGGGCTACAAAGCGGTAGTGGTCAATGTTTCTGATATTTGCGCCATGAATGCTAAACCCACGCAAATCACGGTTTCAGTAGCAGTCTCTAATCGTTTTCCTTTAGAAGCTTTGGATGAATTGTTTGCAGGAATTACGCATGCTGCAAATGAATACAATGTAGATGTTATCGGTGGGGATACGACTTCCTCCCAGAAAGGGTTAATCATCAGTATAACTGCCATTGGCGAAGCAGATGAAAATGAAATCGTGTATAGAAATGGTGCCAAACAAACAGATTTATTAGTCGTAACTGGCGATATTGGGGCTGCTTATATGGGGTTGCAAGTTTTGGAACGCGAAAAGCAAGTGTTTCAGGTGAATCCAAATTCACAACCGGATTTAGATGCGTACACATATTTAATTGAACGACAATTGAAACCGGAAGCACGCAAAGATGTTCGTACTCTATTGCACGCTTTAGAAATAAGACCAACTTCAATGATTGATATTTCAGATGGATTATCGTCTGAGATTATGCATTTGTGCAAACAATCTAAGGTAGGGTGTAATTTATACGAAGACAAACTACCAATTGATCCAACATTTATTAATGTTTGTGAAGAATTCGATATCGACAGTACCACTGTTGCCATAAACGGAGGCGAAGATTATGAATTGCTTTTCACTATTGCCATGGACGATTTTGAAAAAATCAAAGGGAATCCAAACTTTACAATCATTGGGCACATGACACAAGAAAGCGAAGGCATTCATTTAGTGACTCGTGCCAACACGAAAATAGCATTGAAAGCTCGTGGTTGGGATGCTTTGAGTGAATAGAAATCTCTTTAAAACAAATAAAAAACGACACCTATTAAGTGTCGTTTTTTATTTGATAAAATTAAAATAGCAATCCTTTGTTTTTAGCTTCCTGGACTAAATCAATATCGCTTCCATGTTCTATTTTTAATAATTCTTTTAAATTCAGTTTGCGTTGCTCAATTGCTCCAAGTGAAATTGGAATATATTGTGGAATGTCATTCAGCTTGGTTCCTTTTGATATATGAAACAAAATATCTTTATCAAATTGATCAATTTCTATTGTATTTTCCTCTGCCTGATTCAACATTTTTAAAACGGACTGGCTGTAATATTTTTCGTTTTTTATAACCTTATCGAAAGCAAAAATTAATTCATCAAAAGTTAAATCGTTTTTTATAACCAGTCCACTTGGATTTATTGTTTTGATAATGGTTTTTATCTTCAACAATTCGGTATACATGGTTAGTAATATAATTTTGCAGTTTGGCATGTATTCTAATATTAATTTTGCCAAATCCTCGCCGGAATAAATATTTTTTTCTTCATAAGGCGGCATACTAATATCTAAAAAAGCAATGTCAAATGGCACAACAGCTGGATTGGTAATAATATGGTAGGCTGATTCGCAATCTTTTGCTTTAGTTATAAGAAACTCGAATTCCTCCGGATTATACCTCGTAATTGCATTTTTATATCCTTCTATTATAAAAGGATGGTCGTCAACTATTAATATTTCATTCTTTGTTTTTACTGTATCAACGGAATCATTAGCCATTTTGTATAAGTTGTAAGATTGTTTTTATTCTATTGGGGTGGTAACCGTTATAATTGTTCCTCCTTTTTTTGAGGATTGTATGTCAAAGATACCATCGCATTCTTTGGTCCGAAAAAGTATGTTTTGCAGACCAATGCCTTTTTTAGCTGTTTTTATATTAAAACCAACACCATTGTCACTAATTTTTAAAATCAAATGATCTTCTTCTTTTCTTAGTTCTATTTTAATGGTGTTAGCATTAGCATATTTATTACTGTTTTGGAGTGCTTCCTGCAGAATACGGTATAAATTGATTTTTAGCGAGTTACTTACTAGTTCCCATTTTATAGCTGGATCAATACTTGAAATTAATTTTGATTTATGAGTCTTTTTTTGGTCTTCAAATAAATTATCAACTATGGCGACGAAGTTATTAATTAATTCTGATTTTTCTCTATTCAAGTCATGTGAAATTTCTCGAATATCCTGCTCAATATTTTTTAATTCTATTAAATAATTATTTCTCTTTTCCACAGCAGTCCCGTCAACAATCTTATTCAAGCTGTCCAAGTTAATTCGCACTCCAAATAGTCTGCCTAAAACGCCGTCGTGTAATTCGCGTGCTACTCTTTTCTTTTCCTTAATTCTATTTATTTCAATCGTGTTTTGTTGTGTGATCATTAAATTATAGATCTCTTCATTGGCCATTTGCTGTTGTTGCTTGAATAACAATTCTCTGTTTTTTGCTTTTTGGGTTCTAATGACAAAGGAAAATAAACCAAGCATTGCTAAACCACTAAAAATATAAACTAAATTCCTGTTTTGTTGTACTAAGTCCTTATTCTCGTTTTTTATTTCCTCTGTTTCGTATTCGATACGGGTAAATTTATTACCCATTTTACGTTCTGATTTTTGTAATTTCTCGCTAACTTGAATGTATTCGTTTCCATAAACTGCAGCGTTTTGTGGCTCTATAATTGATAATTGCTTCAGCGAATTTAAAACATTACGATAATTGTTTGTTTTTTTGGATAATTCAAGGGCTTGTTTGGCAAACTGACTTGCTCGTAAAGTTTCATTCTTTGAAATGAAATATTCGGATAAATTTATTTTACTGGCTATGACACCCGCACTAAGTTGTAAACTATCTCTGGTTTTTAATGATCGAAAGAATAAATCTGGCAACCCTTCCTTTTCATTAAGCTTGAATTTAGAATACGCTAAATTATTCAATAACATGGCGTGCAATGAGGGTTTATCTTTAAACACATTTTTTTGATCTAGTCCTTTTTGAAAATATCTTTTCGCCTGCTTGTAGTCTTGCGTCTTAAGGTGGAGGTAACCAATGTTATTGTAGGAAGTCGCTTTTGGCTGATAAAAAGAGGCCATTAACTCGTCATCAATACTGGCTAAAGCTCTATTGTGATACCGCATTGCATTTTTATAATCCTCTAGTTCATTATAAATTAATCCTAATAAATTGTAAGCATCATACAAGATGTCGCTTTGGTTTGTGTTCTTTATGATTTTTAAAGCTTTAGAAGCCGCTTTTTCAGCCCCTAAAAAATCACTTTGATTAAATTGTATGTTTGCCTTTCTTATAATCGTTTTTGCCAGATTATAGTTGTCATTTAGCTCAATATATATTTTTTCTGCCTTGTCATAGTACAAAAAAGAACTATCCGGAATACCTTGAGAGTCATAATAATCTCCTAAATAATTATTCCCTTTTGCCATACTAAAAGCATCCTGCTGCATTGCAGATTTTTCAAGTACCAATCGTACCGTTCTTTTATACTCCTTCCAATTTTCTAAGTTATAATAGCGATTAGCAATTTTGAACAGGTTTACACGATATAAAGAATCATTTTCTTGGGGAGTTATGACTTGAAGTGCTTTTTTTACGTATTTTTCTCGTTGCTCAGACGGCAAATCAAAATCGTTGGACAATAAAAAATATGTAGAAAGGCTGTCTTTAGAATCTAAAGTAATTTTATTTGGAGTATTTTTTTGAGTACATCCACAAAATAAAAAAATAAAAAAAAGTGTTGTATATATAGGATGTTTCAATAGCAAAAAGTTTTACCATCAAAAATAAGAAAATAAACGTATTAGCATAAAAAAAGCTGCCAAAAATTTGACAGCTTTCTTAAATCAATATATTTACTAATATTTTGTTAGTCCATTTTCTTATTCCCCTGACTTGTTGATCCATTTCCAGCAAGATTTAGTTGTACGTTTTCAATTTTGAAAACTTCTGCTTTGTTATCATTTTTTGTTGTTGAAGTAATTTCTTCATTTGAAGTAAATGAAGTTAATACCATTACTAAAGAAAATAATCCGATTGTTAAAATTGCTTTTTTCATAATTTGGGAATTTTATATTGTTGTTTGATTTTACTTTTCTAGAACCACATTAGCGTGGAATTCTTTTGTAAATCTACACAGACAACTTAATTTTTTCCTACAAAAAAAAGGGTATATGGTAGAACCTGCCCGAATGATAGTGAATGGGTATTAAATCTGGGTGAACGGACAATTTTAGATTTCTAAATAATTTCCGTTAGCAAATTCAGAGATAATAAGGTCGATGTTTGTTTTGTAAGACTTAGAAAAAGGAAGTTTTACGGTACTGTTTTTTATGTAACACACAGAATTTCCGCTGTGAATTCTGGAAATATAGTTCCTATTTACAATATAACTGTTGTGAATCCTAATAAAGGGATATGACAATACCCCTTCAAAATGTTTCAATGTTTTAAAAGCCGTAATCATTTCCCCGTTATTTAAATGAATGTCCGTTGAATTATTATCGGCTCTAAGGTAACAGATGTCTTTTGCATCAATATAGCGATAATCCCCATATGATTTAATGCACAAAGTGAGTGACTGGCCCTGATGTACTGTTTCAGGTTGTGGCAGGAACGTTGGCTTTTCTTCAAGGATGATCGATTCATTTAAAGCAACCTCGCTTTCGACTTCCGATTTATTTAATTTTAAAATCAATTTTATTACATCGATTGGTACCAGTGGCTTTAATAAATAATCCATCACTTCATATTGTATTGCTTCAAAAGCCAACTCTTTTTTACGGGTGGTAATAATAATTTTAGGAATTATTTTTAGGTAACGGTGCAATTCATTGATCAATGCCAAAGACAAATTGCTAGTTGTATCAACAGGATCGATTTCAAGAAAAACTAATTGTGGCGTATGTTCTAAAATTAGATGTAGTCCATCAGTATAATTATTTGCGGAGGCCACAAAAGTTAGTTCTGAAAAACCATCAGCAATGCCTTTTGTTTTCAAAACACTTTCTTGATTGTCGTCAATAATAATGTACGAATAATTCATCAATTGCTTTTCCTGGGATTGTTAAGCATTACATCCGATTTCCAAAGCAAAATATACTTTGGTTTATTAAATTAGGTGGGGTGTTTTAGCAATTTAATGAAACAATAATATCAAAAAATGACTAAAATACTTGTGTTTAACATTCTAAAAATAAGCATTTAACTATTTTTTTATAGGTCTTGTTAATATGTTTTTAACAAATGTTGATACATTAAGATGAAATGCAGATTTATCCGATTAAGAACATGATTACTGTTTTAATAGACGTTTGAATTTAAATTCATTTCGTAAACACCTCTAGTTGTCAGCATAAAAACTTTCCTAAAGTGAAGCTGTTACTTGTTGTGCTGATGATTCAAAGAGTATGAATGTCGATTGATAATAACTTTGTCCGAATTAACCACCAAAAAGTAACTGTTAAAAATATTTTTTTTAAAAATTTATCTTACTTTTATTCCAAAAAACAAAAACTATGAAAAAATTATTTGTCTTAATTTGCTTAACTTCTTCTTTATTTGGTTTTAGCCAAGAAAAAGAAACAATCGATTTTCAAAGAAATGAATTAAAAGGGAATGCGCTATTTTTAGTTCTAGGAGCGGTAGAATTAACTTATGAACGACTAATTAATGAGGATACTGGATTAGGAATTTCACTCTTTTTTGTGGCTGAAGATGAATTTGACACTAACTTTAGTCTTACTCCATACTACCGCGCTTATTTTGGAAAAAAACCAGCTGCTGGATTTTTTGTAGAAGGTTTTGCAATGTTAAATTCATATATAGATCACGGCTACACAACATACTATTACGATAATGGAACGACAATAACTAATTTTGTAGCAGATGAAGTAGGAGCTGATTTCGCACTTGGTTTTGGTCTTGGATCCAAATGGATTCATAGAAAAGGATTCGTCTTTGAATTTAATGCTGGAATAGGACGCAATTTATTTAGTGATAATAGTCCAGAGATAGTAGGACGTGGCGGAATAACGTTAGGATACCGATTTTAAACAAAAAAGCTTCTCAATCGAGAAGCTTTTTTTGAATATAGACTACAAATAATTATATTTTCATCAGCCAGTTTTTCATTGAAACTTCATTTTCAATAATAGATTTTAAATCTGCAATCGCTACACGGTCTTGTTTCATCGTGTCTCTGTGACGAATAGTAACCGTTTGATCTTCGATAGTTTGATGATCTACTGTGATACAAAACGGCGTTCCAAGCGCATCTTGTCTTCTGTAGCGTCTTCCTACGGCATCTTTTTCATCATACGTCACATTAAAATCCCAACGCAAATCGTCAATGATTTTATGTGCGATTTCTGGCAATCCGTCTTTTTTTACCAATGGCAAAATTGCTGCTTTAGTTGGAGCCAGAACCGAAGGTAATTTCAAAACAGTTCTTGTGGAGCCATCTTCTAATGTTTCTTCTTTTAATGAAGTGGCAAAAACAGCCAAAAACATTCTGTCTAATCCAACTGAAGTTTCCACTACATAAGGAACGTAATTCTGATTTAATTCAGCATCAAAATATTGTAATTTTCTGCCGGAAAACTGCTCGTGTGCTTTCAAATCAAAATCAGTTCTGGAGTGAATTCCTTCTAACTCTTTGAATCCAAACGGGAAATTAAATTCAATATCAGCCGCTGCATTGGCATAATGGGCTAATTTTTCATGATCGTGAAAACGATAATTTTCTCTTCCTAAACCAAGTGATAAATGCCATTTCAAGCGGGCTTCTTTCCAGAATTCATAATGCTTCATTTCATCGCCTGGACGCACAAAAAATTGCATTTCCATTTGTTCAAACTCCCGCATACGAAAAATAAACTGTCGGGCTACGATTTCATTTCTAAACGCTTTTCCAGTTTGTGCAATCCCAAAAGGAATTTTCATTCGTCCTGATTTTTGAACATTTAGGAAATTGACAAAAATACCTTGTGCCGTTTCCGGACGCAAATATAAATCCATTGCTGTATCTGCGGATGCGCCTAATTTGGTACCAAACATCAAGTTAAACTGACGCACTTCGGTCCAGTTTCTGGAACCCGTTTCCGGACAAGCAATCTCCAGTTCTTCGATTAATGCTTTTACATCTTCCAAATCTTCATTTCCTAAAGAACGTCCCAATCGTTCCAGAATTTCTCTCTCTTTGGATTTATACTCTATAACGCGAGGATTTGTAGTCACAAATTCCTGTTCATTGAAGGTGTCACCAAAACGCACTCTTGCCTTTTCGATTTCCTTGATTGCTTTTATGTTGAGTTTTTCAGCATAATCTTCAATCAAAACATCGGCTCTATATCTTTTTTTTGAATCTTTGTTGTCTATCAATGGATCGTTGAACGCGTCTACGTGACCCGATGCTTTCCAGGTAGTTGGGTGCATCAATATAGAGGCATCAAGACCTACAATGTTATCGTTCATTTGAACCATGGCGCGCCACCAATATTCGCGTATGTTCTTTTTTAATTCTACTCCGTTTTGTGCATAATCATAGACTGCACTTAAACCATCGTAAATTTCGCTTGACGGAAAAATAAATCCGTATTCTTTTGCATGCGAAATTACATTCTTAAATAAATCTTCTTGTTTTGCCATAATACTGCAAAAATATAAAAAGTGAACTTAAAAAAAAGGAAATTGTTAAAGATTGAAGCATTGTTTTGTCTATTTTTATAAATAAATCCCTGATTACATGTTTGAAAGCATTATTAATCTTTTTTTTCCAAAGGTCTGTTCCGGTTGCAACGCCTTTTTAATTGCGAACGAAAATGTGATTTGTACGGTTTGCAGACACGATATTCCGTTGACCAATCATCATTTGAATCCAGAGAATGATGCTTTCAAAAAATTTTACGGACGAATTCCTGTCGTGCATACTTCTGCTTTGTTTTATTTTCATAAAAAGGGAATTGTCCAAGTGCTTATTCATAATTTGAAATACAAAGGACACGAAGAAATAGGAACAATTCTTGGGGAATGGTACGCCGAAGATCTAAAGAACATTGACTCACTACAATCTGTTGATGAAATTATTCCTGTTCCATTACACCGAAAAAAGTTAAAAGAAAGAGGATACAACCAAGTTACTGCTTTTGGAAAAGCACTTTCCACTCGTTTAAATGTAGCTTACAATGACTCACTTTTGATTCGGAATGTGTATTCAAAAACGCAATCCAAGAAAAATTTACTAGGCAGAACGGAAGGAATCGAATCTATTTTTGATGTTTCCTTTACTGAAAAAAATCACAACAAACATTTCCTTTTAATTGATGATGTTATTACAACCGGAGCCACCTTAGAAGCTTGTTCCCGGGCTATACTTAAAATACCGGGTGCAAAAATCAGTATTGTTTGTATGGCGATGGCGCAGTCGTAATTTGGATATTTCGGTTCCAAAAACATGTATTTAAAACAGAATGATACCTTAAAGCACAGTCGTTTTTTAGCCCTGATTACTTCACCTAACTTTTACTCTTATAGGAGTTCAGTGAACTTTGTTTGACGTAAAAATCTTTTTTATGCGCCTTTTCGGTGGATAAAAGATTGGAACAGACGAAGTAAATAGCTTCTGAAAACAAGTATGTTACAACTCTAAAGAGCACACTATTGATTAATTTAATGAAATTATAACGAAATAGAATTTCTATTTCCAAAGTTAAATGATTAAATTTGGATAAAATATTTATAAATCATTAAACAATCATATTATGGCTTTTGAATTACCACAATTACCTTATGCGTATGACGCATTAGAACCTTATATTGATGCCCGCACGATGGAAATTCATCACTCGAAACATCACAATGCGTATACTACCAATCTTAATGCTGCTATCGCAGGAACGGATATGGAAGGAAAGACGATCGAAAATATTTTGATTAATCTTGACATGAAAAACATGCCTGCTCGTAATAACGGTGGTGGTTTTTACAATCATAATTTGTTTTGGACGGTAATGACGCCAAATGGTGGCGGACTTCCAACTGGAGATTTATTGGCTGCAATTGAAGCTGCTTTTGGAACTTTTGAAGAATTTAAAGCATCGTTCAGCAAAGCTGGAGCAACTCAATTTGGTTCTGGATGGGCGTGGCTTTGTGTTCATAAAGGAGGTAAAGTTGAGGTTTGCGGAACTCCTAACCAAGACAATCCATTAATGCCAGGCATAGGTTGTGGCGGAACTCCAATTTTAGGAATGGATGTTTGGGAACATGCTTATTATTTGCATTATCAAAACAGAAGACCAGATTATATCGAAGCCTTTTTCAATGTAATTAACTGGACGGAAGTGGCGAGAAGATTTGCTTTAGAGAAATAAGCTCCCTAACACCCGAAGGGGGGAATTAACAAAAGAGGCTAGAAAAAAATTTTTTTTCTAGCCTCTTTTGTTTCCTGCGAAAATATTTTTTATCTCTGCTTTGATTTCCCTTTAGGGGTTAGAGGCTTTGACTTCATTCCAATAAAAAAGGTGGAATCTCTTCCACCTTTTTTGCCCCAAATTTACCATAACCTTAACCTACTAATGTTATGGTGATTCAAATTTATACTAGTTGTTACTACCCTTACAAATAAATTAGATGAATAACATGGAAAACCGATTAAAACCTTATCAGCACCAATTATTAGTATGCTCTAGCATCTTTCCCCTCATAAAAATTCATAAAAGCCCTATTAACGACTCTATTTCCTCCTGGCGTTGGATAATCACCCGTAAAATACCAATCCCCTAAATTTTTAGGACAGGCAATATGCAAATCTTCTACCGTTTGGAAAATGATTTTTACCTCGGCCTTTATCTCCGGTGAGCTTAACATTTGTGCAATTTTATCCGAAACCTCTTGCGGTTGAAAAGGCGCATATATTGCTGTTACATAATTGATAACTTCGGTGTCATTGAAGTTTTCCTGTGCTTTACATTTCACATATACCTCATCAACAATATGATACATGTTTCTTTCTTTTAGCAATTCTAAAGCGGCTTTAAAAGCTACTAATCCTTCTAGTTTTGCCATATCAATACCGTAACAATCCGGATACCGTATTTGCGGTGCAGAGGATACGATTACAATTCTTTTTGGATTCAAACGATCCATCATTTTGATGATACTCATTTTCAGGGTTGTACCTCGAACAATACTATCATCGATAATTACTAAATTATCCGTTGGCTTTATGACGCCGTACGTAACATCATACACATGGGCAACCAAATCATCACGGCTGCTGTCCTCTGTAATAAACGTTCTAAGTTTTGCATCTTTAATCGCTACTTTCTCCGTACGAATTTTGACAGAAAGGAGTTCTTGTAATGATTCCTTAGTTAAGGTATTTCTATTTTGAAGAATATAATTGTTCTTTCTTTGATTTAGAAAATCTTGAGCTGCTTCCACCAATCCGTAGAAAGACGTCTCGGCAGTATTTGGAATATAAGAGAAAACCGTATTGTCTGTGTCTTGATCAATTGATTTTAACACCGCCGGAAGTATCAGTCTTCCTAATGTTTTTCTTTCCTGATATATTTCAGCATCACTTCCTCTTGAGAAATAAATTCGTTCAAAAGAACAGGCTTTTTTTACTGTTGGAGGAAGAATCTCTTCCATGGAAACCGTACCGTTTTTCTTAATTATTAATGCAGTTCCAGGTTCTATTTCTTGAACTTTTTCGAAAGGCACATTGAAAACGGTTTGTATAACCGGTCTTTCAGAAGCAACAACAACGACTTCGTCATCTTGATAAAAATAAGCTGGACGTATCCCGGCAGGATCTCTAAAGACAAATGAATCACCGTGACCTAAAAGTCCAGCCATAGCATATCCTCCATCTAAATTTTTAGAAGAACGTCTCAAAATTTTAGCAATATCCAAGCGTTCGGCAATTACAGGAGAAGCTTCTCTTTTAGACAAACCTTCTTCTTTACAATCCTGATACAACTGCATCACTTCTTTGTCCAGAAAATGTCCGATTTTTTCCATAACCGTAACCGTATCTGCCATTTCTTTTGGATGCTGACCCAATTCTACCAAATTTTGAAAAAGTTCTTTCACATTGGTCATATTGAAATTCCCGGCCAATATCAGATTTCGATGCATCCAATTGCTTTGACGCAGAAATGGATGAACGCTTTCGATACTATTTTTCCCAAAAGTTCCATAACGCACATGACCCAAAAACAATTCGCCTAGGTAAGGAATATTCTCTTTTTGAAGCGCTACATCATCCGCATATTCAGGATGAGCTGCCATCTCTTCATTTATTCTTTCATTTATTTGTTTAAATACATCTTGAATAGGCTGCGAATGGTTTGATCGCACGCGACTTATGTATCGCTCACCAGGTTCAACATCCATTTTAATACTTGCAAAACCTGCTCCGTCTTGCCCGCGATTGTGCTGCTTTTCCATAAGGAGATACATTTTTTGTATTCCGTAAAAAGCCGTTCCGTATTTCTCTTTGTAAAATTCAAGCGGTTTGAGTAGTCTAACTAGTGCTATTCCACATTCGTGTTGTAAAGCGTCGCTCATTGTGTTGTTGTTTGTTGTTGTGTTATTCTAAAAAATGAATTGGACTGATTTATATGTGGGCAATAATCAAACCAGATAGTATCTCTTATATTTTTTTAACAAAAAAACCCCGTTTCCGAGGTTTCCATGTATTATAATTCTATGTCAAACTGTGTCAATGATTTAAATTGTTTTAATCTGGACACAACTTCCTCTTTATCTAAATTAACCATCCGTTCCGTTCCAAATTTCTCCACACTAAATGAGGCTAAATTAGAACCGTATATAACCGCATTTTTCATATTCTCAAAAGAGATGTTTTCACTCTGTGTTAAATATCCTGCAAAACCTCCTGCAAAAGTATCTCCTGCTCCTGTTGGATCAAAAACTTCTTCTAATGGCAGTGCTGGCGCAAAGAAAACTTCTTTATTGTGAAACAAAAGTGCTCCGTGTTCACCTTTTTTAATTACTACATATTTAGGCCCCATATTATGGATCTTAGCGGCCGCTTTCACTAAAGAATATTCTCCCGAAAGTTGTCTTGCTTCTTCGTCATTGATTGTAATCACATCAACACGTTTCATCACATCCAATAATTCAGGCAAAGCACAATCCATCCAAAAATTCATAGTGTCGAGCACCACTAATTTTGGTTTAGTTTCCATTTGGTCAATTACGCTACTTTGTACTAATGGATGTAAATTTCCTAACATTACTATATCGGCATTTTTAAAATTCTGAGGGACTTTCGGTTGAAAATCACCCAAAACATTAAGTTCCGTTGCTAATGTATCTCTTGAATTCAAATCGTTATGGTAAAGACCGCTCCAAAAAAACGTTTTTCCACCTTTTACTACTTCAAGTCCAGAAATATCAATGTTTCTTGCTGTCAATAAATCTAAATATTCTTGTGGAAAATCATCGCCAACGACAGAAACTATGGCAGATTGTAAATTAAAAAAAGAAGCCGAAAGTCCTATATAAGGTGCAGCTCCACCTAAAATTTTATCCGTTTTGCCAAAAGGCGTTTCTATAGCATCAAAAGCAACGCTTCCAACAATCAATAATTTATTCATTTATGTAGTTTCAAATTAAGGCGCAAAGATAGGGTATAACTTGTGAAGTTGCAAAGAGTCTGAGGTGTAAAATTTTGCCAAATTAAGAGGTAGTTTTAGACTAATTTACGCCATAATTATTAGAGTTGTTATCCTTATTTGAATTTATGATTTAACCAAAATATTTTTATTTAATAAGTCAATAATAGCCTCATTTTCTTGGTTCACCGCATAATCCAAAGCTGTTTTTCCAAAAATGTCTGTTTGATGCGTATTAATTTTATAGTTCAACAAAATTTCTACACATTTTTCCTGACCAAAAGTGGCAGCAAAAAATAACGCATTTGCCTTATTGTAATTTATTATGTCTGGACTTGCTTTGTGTGCCAATAACAATTCTGCTAAGGAAGAATACCCTTTAAAGCACGCACCCATCAAAGCGGAATTGCCGGAGGAATCCTGAATATCTAAATTTGCTTTTTGCGAAATCAAATACGTTGCAACCTCATAATTATTATTGTAAACCGACAGAATAAGCAAACTATAACCAGAGGAATTTAATAAATTTATATCATTCCCTTCCTGTACAAATTTTTCAATCGTTTTTAGATCATTGGTCCTTGCCGCCTCAAAAACATCTCTGTTTTGCGCATTCAAAAAACCAGAAATTAAAATCAATAAGGTGAAAATTATTTTTTTCATTTTTTTAAAATTTAAATAGTAAAGGAGCGCTAAAAACGCTCCTTTATTAAGTTTCCTTACAATTATTGCATCATTAAAGATTCTAATTCTTTACGATCCATTTTAAGCTCTTTTGCTAAACGCATTCCGTATTCTCTATCCGCTTGATAAAAATGAGCAATCATCTTAGCAACAATTACTTTGTTTTTTACTTGTTTTAAAGCACCTGATAAATTAAAAATTAATGCATCTTGATCTTTCTTAGAAAAAGAACGGTACAAATCTCCCGCTTGTGTAAAATCATTTGGTTTCGAAATTTTTGACTGTGCAGTAGTTACGTTTGCAAATTCTGATTTTGAATACTTGAATTTTGCATCATCCTTTACCTCCGGTTTATTTGTTGAAGGCTGATAATTTACATCACCAGTTTGAGGGCGCAACGACATATACCCATTTTCATTGTAGGTGTTCACTCCGTTTTTAGGCATGTTTACTGGAATTTGTTGAAAATTCCCTCCTAAACGATGGCGTTGTGTATCAGTATATGAGAACAATCTCCCTTGTAATAATTTATCTTCTGAAGGCTCAATACCTGGAACTAAAATTGCTGGCGAAAAAGCGGCTTGCTCTATTTGTTGAAAATAATTTGATGGATTTTGATTCAAAGTCATCGTTCCTACTTTTATCAGTTTAGCAATTTTTTCAGGCCAAATTTTAGTAGGATCAACAGCATTAAAATCCAAAGCCAAAAAATCTTCTTTCTTCAACATTTGAACATACAAATCCCATTTTGGAAAATTTCCTTTTTCAATTTCATTGCGCAAATCCAAAGTAGCATGCTCAATTTGTGTGGATTGAATTGCATTAGCTTCGGCTTGCGATAAATTACGTACTTCTTGTTGCGGAACCCATTTGTATTTTACGTAGGTTACTTCGCCTTTCGCATTTACCCATTTGTAAGCATGTACTCCATTTCCTTCCATTTGGCGAAAATTAGCAGGGATTCCATAATCAGAAAATACCCAAGTAAACATGTGCGTTGATTCTGGTACATTGGAAAAGAAATCGAATGCTCTGTTCGGATCTGATGCGCCATTTGTTATTGGGGACGGTTTAAAGGCATGAACCATGTCTGGAAACTTCATTGCGTCACGGATAAAGAAAACGGGCAAATTGTTTCCTACTAAATCATAATTTCCTTGTTCAGTATAAAATTTAACTGCAAAACCTCGAGGATCACGGTACGTTTCCGGAGAACCTGCCTGATGTATTACCATTGAGAACCGAACCAATAATGGTGTTTTTTTACCCGCTTTATTTAAGAAATCTGCCATCGTAACATCCGAAAAATCAGAGGCAGCAACAAATTCTCCAAATGCACCAGTTCCTCGAGCATGAACCACTCTTTCCGGGATACGTTCGCGGTCAAATGTAGCTAGTTTTTCAATCAAATGAATGTCTTCAAGCAGGACTTGTCCATCTTGTCCAATTGTTTTTGAATTTTGATTGTCTCCTACTGGAGCTCCGGAATTTGTTGTCAACGTTTGACCTAATGTTAGCTGAGTTATCAATATCGCTATTGATAAGACTAATGCTTTTTGTTTCATAAGATTATTTTTTTATTTAATTCATGCAAAAATATCGACAAAAATCATATTGACATAACTGAAATTTTATATCTTTGTTATAGACAATATCTATATATGAATATCCAACAATTAGAATATATAATTGCAGTAGATCGCTTAAAAAATTTCACTAAGGCCGCAGAGTATTGCAATGTAACTCAAGCAACATTGAGCGCAATGGTCAAGAAATTAGAGCAAGAGCTTGGAATAGTGATTTTTGACCGAAAGAAAAATCCAACTGAAACAACCGAAATTGGAATAGAAACTATTGAAAATGCAAAAAAAGTAGTTCTTCATAGCCAGCTTTTAAAAGACAACGCCAAAAAGAGTATTGGAAAAATTGAAGGAAAAATTAGAATTGGAATCATCCCGACAATAGCAAACTCTTTACTTCCAAAAATTTTAAAACCTATTTTAGAAAACTTTCCTGACTTAAAACTAGAAATTTCAGAACAAACAACCAACTCCATTACAAAACAGCTGAAAGAAGGGCAACTTGACATGGGAATTGTTGCGACACCTTTACATGACACTGAAATTGAAGATATCGTGTTATTTTATGAAACTTTAATGGTGTATGGCGACATTGACCCGGTACAGAACTATATTTTACCCGATGAAATTAGAAATCATAAAATCTGGCTTTTGGAAGAAGGTCATTGCCTTAGAGAACAATTTATTAAATTATGTTCTTTAAAGAAAAAAGAAAAAATGGTTGAAAATTTAAAACTTGAAGCAAGTTCTTTTGATACTTTATTGAATATGATTGACGAATTTGGCGGATTAACTTTGATTCCCGAATTATATTACAACACCCTTTCTACCGAAAGAAAAAAACAAGTCAGTTTTTTTAACGCTCCTATTCCGGTTCGTGAAATGAGTATTATTTACCACCGTCCTTATGCAAAAATCAGAACCATTGAAGCGCTAGCCAAAATCATTCACAGCACAATAAACAAAGATTTGATTTCAAATAAATATAAAAAAAGCGAATTAGCAATTACTCAAATATAATAATCACTCACAAGTACTTTCGTAAAAAGCATCTATAGAAAGTTGTTTTTGCATTGAAGCCATAACAGCTAAGGCATCACATCTTTCGTTTTGGACATGATTGTTGTGGCCTTTGATCCACTTAAAATCTACTTTGTGTTTTCTATATACAATTAAAAATCGTTTCCACAAATCAGCATTTTTCCGGTCTGCAAAACCTTTTTTTTCCCAACCCAAAACCCATTTTTTTACTACTGAATCCACCACATATTTAGAATCCGAAATCACCAAAACGGTAGTATTAGGATTTTTTAGCTTTTCGAGACCTACAATTACTGCCAACAACTCCATTCTGTTATTAGTGGTCCGACGAAAACCTTCATAGAATTCCTTTTTATAAGGTTTTCCTACCCATTCCATAACAACGCCATAGCCACCGTTACCTGGATTGCCTTTAGCAGCACCGTCTGTGTATATGTGTACGTCGTGAGAATTCAAAATTATAAATTATGAGTTAATAATCTTTCAATCACTTCCGGAAAATACTTTTGTTCCAATTCATGAATTTTTTGGGCAACTTCTTCTGGAGTTTCGTGCCCTGATAAAATTATTTTTTTTTGAAAAAGAATATTTCCTTCGTCATAATTTTCATTAACATAATGAATGGTAATTCCGGTTTCTTTTTCATTATTTTCTACAATGGCTCGGTGAATATTCATCCCGTACATTCCTTTACCACCATATTTTGGCAACAAGGCAGGATGTATGTTTATGATCTTTTCCGGATAGGATGTGATGATATTTTCAGGGAATTTCAATAAAAAACCAGCCAAAACAATCAGATCAGGCTGAATTGTATTTATTTTATGTAATATTTCCCCTTCAATAAATTGTTCTTTAGTAAAAATATTCGTTGCAACGCCATGGTTTTTTGCTTTGTCAAGCACCTTGGCGATGGAGCTGTTTGCAAAGACTGCTTGAACCGTTGCAAGTTTAGATTTTGCAAAATACTTTATGATGTTTTCAGCATTAGTACCCGATCCAGAAGCAAAAACGACAATTTTTTTCATAACCTAGCTTGTTTTAATGATGCAAAAAAAGGGATAAAAAATGAAAATAAATAACATTGTGGCAGCTTTGTTAAAATAAATTTCATAATTTAGTTGTCACATTTATTAACTAAATAGTTGTTTTCAAATAAAGTTTTTTATTTTTGCCAACAAATTAAATTCTAAAATTAAAGATTATGTCAGACATTGCATCAAGAGTAAAAGCGATTATCGTAGACAAATTAGGTGTTGACGAAAACGAAGTTGTAACAGAAGCAAGCTTCACTAATGATTTAGGAGCTGACTCATTAGACACTGTTGAGCTTATTATGGAATTCGAAAAAGAATTTGACATTCAAATTCCAGATGATCAAGCAGAAAACATCGCTACTGTAGGTCAAGCAATCTCTTACATCGAGGAAGCAAAAAAATAATAAATACGCACCCGTTTACAATCTTGTAAGCGGGTGTTATTATTATTTTGAAATTAAATTCGAGATTGGATTTCAATCAAAAAGATATTTATTGTAATACCCATGGCTCTTTTTGTAAAAATACAGTAAAGAAAGCATGGGTTTTATTTGTTTAAAGATAACAAAAAATAAAGAATTTATGGTATTAAGACGAGTTGTTGTAACAGGTTTAGGTGCTCTTACTCCTATTGGAAATAACATTCAAGAATATTGGAATGGACTTATTAATGGCGTTAGTGGAGCAGCACCAATAACTTATTTTGATGCTTCAAAATTTAAAACTCAATTTGCGTGCGAATTGAAAAATTTTAATGCTGAAGATTTCTTAGACAGAAAAGAAGCCAGAAAAATGGATCGCTATGCGCAGTATGCTATGGTTGCCTCTGATGAAGCGGTTGTAGATGCCGGTTTCAATTTTGAAAAATTAGACAAAGACAGAGTAGGTGTTATCTGGGGCTCTGGAATTGGAGGATTAGAAACTTTTCAAATTGAAATGTTGAACTTTGCTGCAGGTGATGGTACTCCTAAATTTAATCCTTTCTTTATTCCAAAAATGATTTCGGATATCGCAGGAGGACATATCTCTATAAAATACGGATTCAGAGGTCCAAATTTTACCACTGTTTCTGCTTGTGCTTCTTCTACAAATGCTATTATTGATGCTTTCAACTATATAAGATTAGGTCATGCTGATGCTATGATAACCGGAGGCTCTGAAGCTGCGGTGACAATAGCCGGAATGGGAGGCTTTAATGCCATGCATGCTTTATCTACCAGAAATGACGATCCTAAAACCGCTTCAAGACCAATGGATAAAGATCGAGATGGTTTTATCTTAGGCGAAGGAGCTGGCGCATTAGTCCTAGAAGAATACGAACACGCTATTGCTCGTGGAGCAAATATTTACTGCGAAATTGGCGGTGGCGGAATGTCAGCTGATGCCTACCATATTACGGCACCGCATCCTGAAGGATTAGGCGCTAAAAATGTAATGTTAAACTGTTTGAGAGATGCCGGTTTACAAGCAACTGATGTAGATGGTGTGAATATGCACGGAACCTCTACGCCACTTGGTGACATGGCAGAATCTAAAGCAATACTTCATGTTTTTGGGGAACATGCTTACACGATGAATTTAAATTCGACTAAATCTATGACGGGCCATTTACTTGGCGCAGCCGGAGCAGTAGAAACAATTTCTTCGATACTTTCCTTAAAACATGGACTAGTGCCACCAACAATAAATCATTTCACAGATGATGAAAATATCGACGCTAAACTAAATTTTACGTTCAACAAAGCTCAGAAAAGAGAAATGAATGTAGTGATGAGTAATACTTTCGGTTTTGGAGGTCACAATGCTTGTGTACTAGTAAAAAAATTAGAAATCTAATTATAAATGCGTATAATTAGAAAAATATTTTCAAAATCCCGTTCTCCAGAAGACGGGATTTTTTTTGATTCTATTCAGAAAATTTTAGGATTTGCCCCTTTAAATCTTGATTTTTATAAAAAAGCATTCACCCATCGTTCCTCTAATCGCCTTGATATTTTAGGAAATCCAATCAATTACGAACGGTTAGAATTCTTGGGAGACGCAATGTTAAGCTCCGTTATTGCGGCTCATCTATTCAATAAAGCACCCGCTGGGGACGAAGGATATTTGACTAAAATGCGTTCTAAAATTGTGAGTAGGGAGCATTTGAACGAATTAGGGAAAGACTTAAATTTAGTGCAATACATAGAAAGCAAAGTGCCACTTCAGCATTTTGGCGAGAACATCCATGGTAATATTTTTGAGTCATTGGTGGGAGCGATTTACTTAGACCGAGGTTATGTATATTGCGAAAAATTCATTCAAAAAAGAGTAGTAGTGCCTTATGTAGATATTGCAAGACTCGAAGGAAAAGTAATCAGCTACAAAAGTCTGGTGATAGAATGGTGTCAAAAAGAAAAAAAAATATTTCATTATGATATTTTTGAGGACAATGCCATTGACGGGCAACGTCTGTTTGGTGTAAAACTTAGCATTGACAATAAAGTGATTGCTAAAGCAAGAGCCACATCAAAAAAGAAAGCAGAAGAAAAAGCATCCCAACGCGCTTATTTTGCATTTCAAGAAAAAATGGACAGAAAATAATTTAATATACATAAAACTATATCGTTTTCGTTTATAAATTAACAAAAACATCACCTTTTGAACGGTCAATACTTCGATAGAAATACTATATTTACATCTTATTTTTTCATGAAATGGCTATTCTTAAACTTGATCTGGGCGAATTTGACGAAATAGATTACTATCTTATTGCGATTCATACTTCATTAGAGGACTATCGTTTGGCATTTTTTATTAATCAAATGCTGCCTGTGAATCTTAGTAAAAGTAAAAGTGAAATTCAAATTAATATTAAAGAAGGAGAAACAGGTTTTTCCAGATTTTATTATGAAGACATCGAAAGCGGTATTTCTTGGAATTTGATTCAAAATAAAAATGAGGTCATCCAGTATAATAAAGGAAATAACCAAAATCTATTTTCTAACGTGTCCATGGAAGTTTCAACAAAAGTCTTTTTACTTCCTGAATTTAAAAAAGTAGATTATTTTTTAAAAATAGAACATCACGAAGATACCGTAAACGTATCCCAAACGCAACTGCTATTAAATACCATAAACAGCATATCTACTGTTTATGTAGTAGATACAAATAAAATAAAATCTAAAAACAATTTAATTTTTTAATACAAATGCTTACAAACAAAAAAACTAAAATTGTAGCCACACTTGGGCCTGCATGCAGTACAAGAGAGATCATAAAAGACATGATCGAAGCTGGTGTAAATGTGTTTCGAGTGAACTTCTCGCATGCGGACTACAATGATGTAAAAGAAAAAATAAGCCTTATACGAGGTTTAAATGAAGAGTTTGGTTATACAACTGCGATTCTTGGCGATTTACAAGGGCCAAAACTTCGAGTAGGAGTTATGGAGGAAGGTGTCGTCGTACACGATGGGGATCTAATTACATTTACAACTGCCGAAGATATTCTTGGAACTGCTAAGAAAGTATTCATGAAATATCAAAACTTTCCAAATGATGTAAATCCTGGAGAAAGAATTTTGCTTGATGATGGTAAACTCATTTTCGAAATCGTGGAGACGGATAAAAAATCAGAAGTTATAGCAAGAGTAATTCAAGGTGGCGAATTGAAATCAAAAAAAGGGGTAAATTTACCTAATACAAAAATATCCCTACCGGCAATGACCGAAAAAGATATTGCAGATGCCATTTTTGCCATTGGCCAAAATGTAGATTGGATTGCCTTATCTTTCGTGAAAACACCACAAGATTTACAAGAATTACAAGAATTAATCGCCAAACATTCAGAACATAAAATTCCAATTATTGCCAAAATCGAAATGCCGGAAGCACTAGAAAACATTGACAAAATTGTTGCTTATTGTGATGGTCTGATGGTTGCCCGCGGAGATTTAGGAGTAGAACTTCCTGCTCATGAAGTACCGTTAGTTCAAAAAGAACTTATTCGCAGAGCCAAAACGGCTAGAATTCCAGTTATTGTTGCCACGCAAATGATGGAAACAATGATTACGTCTCTTACACCAACTCGTGCCGAAGTTAATGATGTTGCTAACTCCGTTATGGATGGTGCTGATGCCGTAATGCTTTCGGGAGAAACAGCAACTGGAAATTATCCGGTTCAGGTAATTCAAAAAATGACTCAAATCATTGAAGCTGTAGAAGATTCACCGCTAATCCAAGTGCCACAAAATACGCCACAGATAAAAACAAAACGATTTATCACTAAAACAATTTGTCACCACGCTGCCTCCATGGCTAATATAATCAAAGCAAAAGCAATTTGTACTTTGACAAATAGTGGGTATACCGCATTTCAAATTTCTGCATGGAGACCAAATGCACACATTTTAGTGTTTACCTCAAATAAGAGAATCCTTACTCAGCTTAATTTATTATGGGGTGTAAAATCTTTCATGTACACTAAAGATGTAAGCACAGATGATACCGTAACGGACATAAATGAAATTGTAAAACAAAAAGGCTTTGTACAAAAAGGAGATTTCCTTATCAATTTAGCAGCAATGCCTATTAAGGAAAAGGGGATGGTAAACACCCTGAGAGTTTCTGAAATAGAATAATAAAACATTCTCATTATGTATTAAAAATCCGTCTGGTTCAATCAACAGACGGATTTTTTGTTGAAAACACGGTAAAGAATTGATTTTCAATACGTAAATTACAATTGCACTTTGCTTATTGGGTTATGACAGATTTGTCTCGATCTAAAATTGCTATTTTGCTTTTTATAGTTAGTTCTAAATAGTACACTGATTGTGTATCTTTGTTCGCGGATTACGGGGCTCCTTATTTTTAAGTTTTGTCAGGCGCAAATAAACAACATTTGTTGCATTTGAACGAAAGGGCGGAAATGTCTTTTTTATAAAGTTACATTAATTAGCTGAATCTAGTACTTTAAACAAAAAACCTTGAAACAAATTCTCTTTAAAAATACCAACATCTCCTATTCCGATACCGGGAAGGGAACCGCTATTGTCTTACTTCACGGTTTCTTGGAAAATAAAGGCATGTGGGATTTTTATATTCCGGAGTTTGCTAAAAAAAACCGCATCATCACCATTGATTTATTGGGACATGGCGAAACGGAATGTTTGAGTTACGTGCAAACGATGGAGGATAATGCTGATGCTGTGCACGCTGTTTTATCGGAACTACGCATCCGTAAAGCCATTTTTGTAGGGCATTCTATGGGCGGTTATGTAGCTTTGGCTTTCGCCGAATTGTATCCGGACACGATAAAAGGATTGGTTTTATTAAACTCGACCGCAAGAGCCGACAGCGAGGAACGAAAAACAAATAGAGATCGGGCTATAAAAGCAGTAAAACAATCTTTTGTCAATTTCATCTCACTTTCTATTGCAAATTTATTCAGTGAAAACAACAGAGAGCGCCTTTTATCAGTAATTGAAAGCGTAAAGAAGGAAGCTTTAAAAACACCCCTTCAGGGAATCGTTGCCTCACTGGAAGGAATGAAAATACGACAAGACAGAGAAGTGTTGTTGCATTTAGCATCTTTTCCTAAACTTTTGATTCTGGGCGAAAAAGACCCGGTTCTAAATTACGAAGAAACCAAGGAACAGATAGAAGGCACAGCCATGAAACTGGTGACTTTTCCGGACGGACACATGAGTCACATTGAAAACCAAGACGAATTGTTGAACGTATTATTAGCTTTTTTCAAAAGCATCTAAATCATTCCAGGTTTCAAATACCCTTTTTCCACCAATTCGCTTTTGTCTTTTAAATGGTACATTTTTCCTTCTTTCATCAACGCCAGTTTTGTGGAGACTTTTATCACATTTTCATAATTATGATCCGTGATAATAATGCCTTTTGTGCTGGACATTGCAGTGATTAATTCATTAATTTTTTCAATCATTATGGGTGATAAGCCATTGTATGGTTCGTCTAGTAAAGCAAATTTCGATGCATTATTCAGGATTAATTTAATTTCTAAATACCGTAATTCTCCGCCAGATAAATGTTTTATTTTTTTCTCTATCATCGATTGAATCATATCGTCAGCATAAAAATCCTGTAATTTATCTTTGGCAATAGCCAATTGAATAGTCTTTTTTATCGAAAATGAATTTGGAATAAAATTATCTTGAGACAAATAACTGATTTCGTTTAGCAAATCACTAGTTTTTGATTTCACGACGCCATCTACCCGGACAAATTTAAAATCAGCAGTTACAATTCCGAAAATGATTTTTAACAAGGTCGATTTCCCGGAACCATTTCTTCCTAAAACCCCAATAATATCAGCAGTTTCACATCTCAAATACACATCAGAAACTATACTTTTCCCCTCATATTGTTTTTGGATACTATCTATTTCTAAAATATTTTTAGTCATACGAATTTCAATACTACATTAATGACTAAAATCAGCATTAGCGAAAAAACAAAATTCATCAGAAAACCATAAATGAATAGATGCAATTTAGAGATTCCGTTGTTGTAATAAAACAGATATTCGTTTTTAGCATTCACTTCTTTTATCAAAAGGCTAATGAAGAAACCAAAAATAATAAGGGCGTATTTGAAGGTTTCAAATCCGCCAAAAACCCATGCTAAAGTGCTTATTGACATGTTAATTGTTAAGGTGCTTTTGTAAAATTCGAAGATATTGGCTAGTTTTCTGATTGGGAATTTTGTTTAAATTAGTTTTTCTTCAAAAGGAATGTTTTCATCTAAAATTTCGCTTAATAAAAGAACCATTTGCTCTAAATAATTACCTAATATTTCTTCATTTATAATTGCATTTATTTCGTTGATTTCTTTAAAATTAAACGCAAGAAAACCTGCTTTTAAATTCTTAAAAGAAATTATTCCTGCTTCAATTGGTTTTCCTTTAGCGTCATGCTCATACATATAAGCATACGCCAGCACCTGAATGATTTTGTCGCTTTTAATATCTTCAGTAAGTCCTTTCCATGATTTCAGTGTAACGCTTGCTTTTTCTACTTTTCCGGTTTTATAATCGATAATTCGAATGAGTCCGTTGCGCTCTTCAATCCGGTCTACATTTCCTTTTATCAATACCGGAAAAGGCAAATTAGGATGATTTATAATTCGCTCGAATGTTTGTTCCAAAGCTATAATTTTTATTGCATCACCATTCTTGATACTTTCCAGTTCCACTTTCAGGAAATTCGAAACATTGCGCTTGGCGACTTCAAATGCCAGCAAATTTCTACCCTTTTTGATTTCACCTTCTTTGTACACCAATTTGAATTGTTTCAAAACCTCTGTATCTATTTGTTTGAAACAATTTAGAATATCACTTTCTGATATAAATTTATCAATGAAAGGCTCGTATAAAACTTTCAAAGTTTCGTGGATAATAGTTCCCAAGGTATTCAAGGCAATATTTTCCTCTACTTCTTCTACTTCGCTGATGCGTAAAATCTTCTGGAAATAAAACTGAATTGGATTCCGGATATAACTCGTCATCGCCGATGGAGAAAACCCTTTTTCGGCTATTTCTTTCAATCGCAGCATAACACGTTCTGATTTTGGAATCACCATAGGCTGATACGCTGTTTCGGGTAGCAGGGCATTATAAATTTCGTGAGTCAGCGTATGATTTTTTTGTTTTTCGACTTCCAGTTGCGTGATGAATCTGCTTTTTTCTCCGGCATCCAATCCTTCACTCTCGGTATTATAAATTAAATAAATGTTCTTTGCTCTTTGTAATAAATGATAGAAATGATAGGTGTAAATTGCATCTTTTTCTTTGAATGTGGGTAAGCCCAATTCGCGTTTTACATCATAGGGGATAAACGAATTTTGCGATTTTCCGGCCGGGAATTTCCCTTCATTCATCGAAGTGACAATAACGGTTTCAAAATCTAATACACGGCTTTCTAAAACGCCCATAATTTGCAAACCATTGAGCGGTTCTCCTTCAAATGAAACCTCGGCCAAATCAATAACTTGTTTATAAATGGCATAAAGAGTTTCGATTTTATCGATATGTTCGTGCTTTGAATAATAATTAATTAGTTTGTTAATGACTTTAAAAATAGCAAAAACAAAAGCTTTGGTGATTTTTTCTTCTTCGTTGTCGTTGCTTAAATTTCCTTTGATGGTTTGCAATAATTTTGAAATGGTCTCTAAAACTGGAATCGAACCCTTTTCCCATTTTTGGAATAATAAAAGAAATATTTCACTTGGAATTCCATTCAATTCCATCAATTTATGATGCGTAATAAAAGTATAATTATTTTGGTTAATGGTTTGGACTAGCGCGCTGGTTTTTGCGTATGGTTCCACCAAAGGGTGGGTTAAAATATCTAAGATATCTTTGTAGTATAAGACATAGCTTTTAGCATTTCTGGACAATGCATTTGTGTGCATTTTGAATAATTTAGCAGTCAAAATCTGCGCTGGATTGTTCTTGCTGGAATATCCCATCGTAATATTCAAAGCGCCAACACTTGAGGGTAATGAATATAAAAGCGGTACCAAAAGATTTTCTTCGCCCAGAACCACAGCAACTTTATCTAGCGTTCCATCAGTCCCTAGGCTTTGTGATTCATTGATGATATTCTCGATAATACTCCCGGCTATTTTGGCTTGACCAATTGTTTTGGGTGTGCCAATGACCTGAATGTTTTTAGTTTGAGAAAAATCATTTACAATCCATTCAAACGGATGTAATTTATAATGTTTCCAGTTTTCTTTAAAACGTCTTACAAATAAACCAGCATCATGATAGGGATCATTGAGAAAGGTTTGGTCTGCGTCCCAATATATTTTGGCTTGATCAGAAGCGATGAGGTGTTGGATTATTTTTTCTTCGGCTGCATTCAATGCATTAAAACCCGCAAAGACGAATTTTTTGTCATGTAGGGAATTCGAAAAATGATTTATGTTATGCACTGCTTCACGATAGATTAATCCTTGATAGCCGATTCCCTTGTTCAGTAAATGAGCGTACAATGATTGATAATAGTTGGGCAGTAGTTTCCAAAAATCAATATATTTTTCTAATAATGCCGTTTTGTTTTCTACTTCAATTCCCCATTTTTTGATGTCTTCAATGTCTTTCAGATAGGAAAGAACATGGGATGGATCTAGTAAATAGCGGTCAATTTCATTGAAGTCCTGCAGGAGTGTTTTGGCCCAATTGGCAAATAATTCAAAGGATTGTTGATTTGCTGTCGCGGTAATAGATAAATACACTTCATAGAATTCGAATAATAATTCGATAGGATCTATAGTGCGGATACCAGCTATGTTTTGAACAAAATCCTCAACACTTATAATTTCGGGTGAAATTATGTTGGTTGCGACTTGTTTCTTTAAGGCTTCAATCAGGAATATTTTAGCTCGTTTGTTTGGTAAAACAACAATCGTATTGGAAAGAGTGTCAGCGTATTTTGCGATTAAAACCGAAGCTATTTTATCTAGAAAAGAAGTATTTGTCATTTTATAAAAATAAAAAAAACGCCTCGATAAATCGAGGCGTTTTCTAAAAATTTTTGAACAATATTATTTTTGCAATAACAATTCAGTTCTTCTGTTTTTAGCTTTACCTGCAGCAGTTTTATTTGTTTCAACTGGAGTGCTTTCGCCAAAACCAACAGTATTTAAGTTTTCAGCTTTTATTCCTCTTTCGATCATAGCTTCTTTAACGATACTAGCTCTATCTTCAGAAAGTTTTTGGTTGTATTCATCTGAACCATCGCTATCTGTATGTCCTTCAATGCTAAATTTAGCATTTGGATAATTTTTTAGGATTTCTGCCATTGCATCTAATCTAGCTGGAACATCTCCAGTTTTGAAAGTTGCTTTACCAGAATTAAAGTAAACTGCTCTAGCTTGAATTTTAAGATTGTCTAAAGCTTCAGTAGTTACTTCAGGACATCCTTTGTTGCTAGCTGGGCCAGCAATAGTAGGGCACTCATCATCTTTGTCTAGAACACCATCTCCATCAGTATCTGGCCATGGGCATCCACCGTTTTCTTTAGGACCTGCAACTGTAGGACATTTGTCATCTTTATCAGCAACACCGTCTCCATCTGTATCAGGACATCCTTTTAATTCTTTAGGACCAGCTTCATTTGGACAAGCATCATCTTTATCAGCAACACCGTCTCCATCTGTATCAGGACATCCTTTTAATTCTTTAGGACCAGCTTCATTTGGACACTCATCTTCACTGTCTTGAATTCCGTCTCCATCTGTATCAGGACATCCGTTGAATTCTTTTAAACCAGCAACTTCTGGACAAGCATCATCTTTGTCATATATTCCATCACCATCTGTATCTTTTCCACCAAATTTGAAGATAATACCAGCAGAGTGTTGAAAATGAGATGGAGCATCAGGAGTTCTAGAAACATCTACTCTATCACCAAAAGATTTTTTGTATCTAGTTGCAAGTTCGAAACCAACATTTTCGGAAAACCATAAAGTTAAACCAGCACCTGGGTTTAAAGTTCCAAAACTACTGTCTCCAAAGAATGTATATCCACCACCAATAGAAAGAGATGGGTCTATAACTTTAGATTTAATTAAATTCATGAAGCTGTATCTTATCGTAGCATCAACACCATAATACATTAAATCACCAGGATTAGTGACAAGATATCCTCTGGAGTCATGACCTACAGCACCTGGAGCAAAAGTTACAAACTTATCAATTTTGTTTACAGATCCAGTAAGACCAAAAGAGAAATTATCTCCTACGTATTTTGAGACACTTAAATACGATACAGAAGGTAGGACGTTCCAGTTTGTTTTCGCGTCAAAAGGTTGCGAAAAATGACGGTCTAGCCAATTATTTCCTCCACCAGCACTAGTTCTAGTGTCTACGGCATTTGCTCCAAAAGAGATTGCCCATGGGTTGTTACTGTCTTGTGCGTGAGAACTTAAACCCATCACCATCATCGCAGCAACTAAAATTTTGTTAAGATGTTTCATACTTAATTTTTTTAATTACAATTTAGTTAATTACAAGCAAAAATAGGACGTAATTTTTAAACTACAAAATATTATGTTAAAAAAAACCTACAAACAAGGCTAAAAGTGCGAATTATATAACATTTAACTCTTTTCCTACCGCTACAAAGGCATTTATTGCCTGATCTAAATGCGCTTTTGTATGTGCCGCAGAAAGTTGTACTCTAATTCTTGCTTTATCTTTAGGAACTACTGGAAAAAAGAAGCCTATTACATAAATTCCTCTTTTTAATAATTCATTTGCCATAGTTTGAGACAATTTTGCATCATATAACATCACCGGTACTATTGCAGAATCCCCATCAATGATATCAAAACCTGCTTTTTTAATCCCATCTCTAAAATAATTAGTATTCCATTCTAGTTTGTCTCTAAGTGTTGTATCTTTTTCTAAGAGTTCAAAAACCTTAATGGAAGCTCCAACGATTGCTGGTGCTAAGGAATTTGAAAATAAATACGGTCTGGAACGTTGACGTAATATTTCGATAATTTCTTTTTTAGCGGTCGTATACCCGCCCATGGCGCCACCAAGTGCTTTTCCTAAGGTTCCTGTAATAATATCTACTCTTCCCATGACTCCTTTTAACTCAAGTGTCCCTTTTCCGGTAGCACCAATAAATCCAGCAGCATGGCATTCATCAACCATAACCATTGCGTCATATTTATCGGCCAAATCACAAATTTTATCCAACGGAGCTACAACGCCATCCATGGAGAAAACACCATCCGTAACAATTAATTTGAAACGGGTACCGGCTTCTGTAGCCTTAATCAGCTGCTTTTCCAGGTCTCCCATATTGCTATTTTCATAGCGATATCGCGTCGCTTTACACAAACGAACACCATCTATAATAGAGGCATGATTTAAACTATCCGAAATAATACAATCCTGATCTCCTAATAAGGGTTCAAAAACACCTCCGTTTGCATCAAAAGCGGCCGCATAAAGAATGGTATCTTCTGTGCCATAAAACTCAGAAATCTTTTTTTCCAAAGTTTTATGAATGTCTTGTGTCCCACAAATAAAACGCACCGATGACATTCCAAAACCATGCGTATCAAGAGCGTCTTTTGCAGCCTGAACAACTTCTGGATGGGATGACAAGCCAAGATAATTATTGGCACAAAAATTTAAAACCGTTTCTCCTGTCGAAATGGTTATTTCTGCATCTTGTGGTGAGGTGATAATGCGCTCTGATTTGAAGATTCCATTGTCTTCTATTGTTTGTAATTCTGACTGTAAATAGTCTTTAATTTTTCCGTACATTTTTTATGTTTTTAAAATTCAATTTTGCGAATAATTCATTTTTTAGGCTACAAATTTACTACATCGATTTCTTTTCCTATATAAATTAGTGCTTTTTTTACCACTTTATACCCCATTAATTCAATTGCATTTTGATATTTTTCTAATTGTAAGTGGTATTTAGGATTATGTGTTCCTGTTTTATAATCCAACAGCAACACTTCTTTATTTTTTGTCAAAACCATTCGGTCCGGTTTTATAGTCTTTCCTTCCTTTTGAATAATTGTTTGTTCATTCAGTACCTCATTCCCTTCCGAAAAATAATCGGTTAGTTCTGTATGAGTGACAATTTCCTGTATGGTACTGTAAACGGCTTCCTTTTGTTTAAAAACGATGAGTCCGTTTTCGATCGCTTTTGTTATAGCTAAATCTATATCGTTTTTCGTTTTCACAAAAGATAAAATCTCATGAATGACGTTTCCATAGGCAATGGCTTCCTGTTGTTGTGTTCCCCACATCAATGCTTCTCTTTGTGCAATTTTGATGTTTTTTGGATTCAAAATTTCCAAAACTAACGGAATTGTTTTGGAGGTATCAATGTGTTTTTTTTCTTTTGATAATTTAGCGATATCCCCAAAATCATATTCCAATTTATCGGTATCGAATTCCCCTTTACTCTCTAAATAATTAATAAAAAAAGCACACATATTATTTTTTGGAACTTCCCCTTTACTGGATAAATTCATATTTGAAATCACATACAACTGTTCCTCCGCTCTGGTCAAAGCCACATAAAGCACATTGATATTGTCTAATAATTCTTCCTGTTTCTTTTGATTGTAAATCTCAGCCGCTTCCTCTCCAAATCCTTCTACGGCGCTATTGTTATCAATTAATACTTTTGACAGGCCAAAAATTCCTCCTTCAGCATTGAGCCACAATTTATCTTTTGGTTTCCTGTTGTAATCTTCCTCTGCAAATGGCATAATGACTACCGGAAACTCCAATCCTTTTGATTTATGAATTGTCATAATCCGAACGGCATTATTTCCTTCTGGTGAAGGAATACTAAATTTTTGTGCATTTTTATCCCAGAAATTTAAAAAGTCAGAAATTCCTGCTTGGTTGCGAATGTCACGTTCCAGAACTATGTCTAAAAAATATTGGACGTAGGCATTCCCCTCCCTAACCTTCCCCGAAGGGGCAGGAGCCGACACCGATAAGTTGGAGTCTTGAATTTCTTCTCGTTGAATTAATTCTTCTTTTATTCGTTTTAAAACTTCCGAAATATTCTTTATAACCTGTTCATTGGTAAATCGAATGACTTTATACCCTAATTTATTCAGGGTAATTGTTCTATTATTATCTAACTGAACCTGCTCTTCGGTAAAATGATAATCCTCATCCACTTCAACAACCAGTTTTTTCGATAAACAAACAAAATGAACAATAAAATCAGCTATCAAATGGTGTTGCCTGAATTTATAATCTTCAAATGATCTAGATTTAAACTCCATCCAAAGAATTTTCTCAGCATGTATTGATTCAATACGATGGAATTTATCCTTACGATTAACCACTTCGTCATCCTTTTCTTTGGAGAGAGCCGGGGAGAGGAACTTTGCAATAATAACCTCTACCGCTTCATACAATGATTTTTTTCTAATGTCTTGAAACGACAATGAAATATTAAAACTCACCAGCCAATTTTCGAAATCCGTTTCCTGAAACAATGCCATTCCTTTGGCAATGAAATCAGCAACAGGTAATCTGTCCTGAATATGCGTTCCTATATAGTAAAGGAAATTCGCCTTAGCTTCTAAATCAGCGTTGTTTTTCAGGTATTTTAATAAATGAATAATCAATCGTACTTCAGTAGCATTTTGAATCATTAACGTTTCCGAGGATAAAAGCGGTATTCTTTGCTCTGTCAAATAGTTCGCAATCGCAATTCCCTGACTTCGTTTCCGGGTAAGAATGACAATATCTTTGTATTCAAATCCTTTTTGAATTACTTTTTGAATCGTATTCAGCGTGGCCAAAACATATAAATCAGTTTTATCTAAAGCTTCTTCGTCTCCAGAAGCTTCCGGATTATCATTTGTTTTCTCTACTTTTGGGATAAAAGAAATATTCACATAACCTCCTGTTTTGTCATTGGTTTTTTGGTGGCTGTGATTTTCATACAACTCTTTGTAATCTAAATGAGCAAATTCACCGGACAACAATTTAAAAAATTCATTATTAAATTCGATTACCTGCGAATAACTTCGGTAATTTTTATCAAGATGTTCAAGTTTTTTATCAGGATTATTGAACGGGTTTTGATCTTTACTCAATTCAATAAACTGTTCGGCTTTTCCGCCGCGCCACCTGTAAATAGACTGTTTGGGATCGCCCACAATCATCAAGGTTCCTTTTTCTCCATAATCATCCTGTCCGGAAAGGGCATTGTCAATAAGCGGAATCAGGTTTTGCCATTGCATCTCCGAAGTATCCTGAAATTCATCGATAAAAAAATGGCGGTAGCGTTCCCCCAATCGTTCGTATATAAAAGGCGCTGGCTGGTTTTGAATTTCCCTATGGATTATGGCATTAAATTCTGAAATGGAAAGTACATTTTGTTCACTTTGTATTTTGGCTAATTCATTACTTACCGTATTTAATAAGGAAAGTGGTGTAATGTTTTTCAGGAAGGCTTTATAAAAATGGATCTTTTCGAAAGCTTTGTAAACTTTGTCTAAAAATTGCAATAAATCTGGAATTATGTTTTCAATAATCGCACGATCTTTTGCCGTTTTATTTATGGTTATATCATCCAACTTACGAAAAATTTTATTCTTCGGATTGAATTTTCCCTGTTGAATACTATTGATATGATTGGGAAAAGTTCCTCTGGAAAAAGATTTTACATCAATTCCATTGGTGTCAATTAATAACAAGGCCGCTGTTGCAAAAACAACAGTCTGTTTTTCTAAATCTTTACTGGCTTCTACTAATTTCTTTTTTATTGCAACGAACTCAGCGATGGATTTATCCTGAAACTGCGTGATTTCGTTTCTGTTATTTTCATTGAGGATCAAACGGCCTGTCTCTAGAATTTCACGGGAAATATCCCAAGATTTATCATCGTCAGTTTTTTCCATCGTGAAATCGATGAGCAGTTTTGTCAACGTTTCATCTTCACCGGCCTGAGCAATTATAGCATCTACAGCCTCAATTAATAAATTTTCAGTGTCCAGGGTGACTTCAAAAGTCATGGGCAAATTCAAATCATGCGCAAAGGCCCGAATTACCTTGTGGGTGAATTTATCAATCGTAGAAATATCAAATGCAGCGTAGTTATGAATAATATGCTTGATAATTTGCTGTGATTTAGTTTTGATTTCGAGGATCGAAAGTTCTGTATCTATTGCTAAATCCTGCATCAAGTCCTGGGCTTTGTGGCTGGGCTCGTCTTTTGCAAATTCAGAAAGACTACCCACAATTCGGCTTTTCATTTCGTGCACCGCTTTGTTGGTAAACGTAATGGCCAGTATAGTGCGATAGGCATCATTTTTTTTTGCAACAAGAATAATCTTGAGGTACTCTTTGACAAGCGCATAGGTTTTTCCGGATCCAGCTGATGCATCGTATATGGAAAATGAAGGTCTTTGCATGTTGCTATTATTATACGCTGTGAGTTATACAAATTAATACTTTTTTTATAAAAAGAATCCTTTTTTATGGTCTTCAAGTACAAAAAACCAAACTGCTTGTGCTTCCTTTTCAGGGTTGTGTTTTAATGAAAAACAAAGCAAGTAACAGGGGATTTTTCTTTTGCCAAAAGTGATTAAATAAATTTTCTAATGCTCATCATAATCCCAATGTGAAGCCCTTCATGAAAATCATTGAAAGCCATTGCATCCTGAGCACTTTTTAGCGTATACCCTGTTGATGTAGGATATTCAGTGAAGTTTTTGAAGTTTTTATTTTCAAAATCAAGTTTAGTTTGATTGATAGTTTCAAATAACAAATCCTTCATTTCGGCTAATTCTTCTTGTGTTGCAATATGTTCTGGCTTAGTTCCTTTTTTATATTTTTCTACCATTTCCTCAGAAACCATCATCGGTAAACCCGATAATTTATACACTAATACTTGCTGTGTCACTATTATATGACCGATGTTCCAAATCAGGTTATTGTTGAATCCTTCCGGAATCGTGTTGAGTTGCGCTAAAGTATATCCTTTTAAAAACTGTGAAACTATTTTTCGGCTGGTTAAAGTAATGTCTAATATTTGATTCATTTTTTTATTTTTTGATAAAAATAATCATTTTCCGTGTCAAATGAATTTTCTTTGCACAAAGAAATTGCTATTTATATGGACATAATATATTATCTCGCTTCTTGCGACACCTGCAGAAAAATCATAAAATCACTTCCTAAAGAGCATGATTTTAAGTTTCACGACATCAAACAAGATCCAATTACTGTTGCTGAATTAGAACGAATGCGCGAACTTTCCGGAAGTTATGAAGCGCTTTTTAGCAAAAAAGCACAACTGTACAAATCGATGGATTTAAAAAATAAATCCTTGACCGAAGACGATTATAAAAAATACATTCTGGAACATTACACGTTTTTGAGTCGCCCTGTATTTATCATCAAAGACAAGATTTATATCGGGAATACCCAACAAAATATGTTGCAGGTAATGAAAGCCTTGGCATAATGTCCAAAAGAAATCTTGCACTAATTGGTGCCACAATTGTTTCCATAATTTACGGAGTCACGTTTACTATTGCCAAAGATGTCATGCCGTTGTATATTGATGCCTATGGTTTTATACTGTTGCGCGTAGGTGGTTCAATGATTTTGTTTTGGATCTTTTGGCTTTTTATGCCGAAGGAAAAAATTGCCTCCAATGACTTTCCCCGAATTATTGCCGCAGCTTTCTTTGGCGTAGCATTTAATATGCTTACATTTTTCAAAGGATTAAGCCTTACTTCGCCTATTAGTGCTGCAGTTATCATGGTTTCGACACCAATGATTGTGTTGACGCTTTCGGCTATTATCATGAAGGAACGCATGCAAAAACGAATGGTTTTTGGAATTATACTTGGTCTGATAGGGACTGCTTTTCTTATTCTGTACGGAAAATCCATTGGCAGCGCCACAAACGCCGGGATGGGAAATTTTCTGGTATTGGTCAATGCTATTTCCTATGGATTTTACCTGATTATCGTCAAGAAATTAATGGATAAATACAATGCGTTTACGTTTGTAAAATGGATTTATTTATTTGGATTTATTATGGTTTTGCCTTTTGGCTGGAGTCAATTTCAAACGGTGGACTGGGCTTTGGTTCCCATGGATATTTGCTGGAAAATTGGATTTGTTGTCGTCATTTCTACATTTCTGACCTATTTGCTTAATTTGCTTTCGATGAAAGAATTAAAACCAACGACGGTTGCCGTTTTTATTTATTTGCAACCGCTATTTGCCACTATTTTTGCGATAAGCTTGGGCAAAGACGAATTGAGTTTGGTAAAAATTGGTTCGGCAGTTTTGATATTTATCGGCGTTTATTTAGTGACACAGAAAAAGAGTGTGCAGTAATCAGCTGTTAGTGTTCAGCGCCTAAATTGCAGGTTATTGTCTTTTATAACGTTCGTTGGGCTATTTATATCAACTCAAAAATTAAAATCTGATTACTAAATATGTACTTATGCCGAGTCACTGTTTACTAAAAACGGACCACTGACCACTTTTTTAGTATCTTTGACCTCTTTTAGAAAATTATATGATACAATCAATGACGGGTTTTGGTAAAGCTACTTTGCAATTACCAACCAAAAAAATCACGGTAGAAGTGAAATCTTTAAACAGTAAAGGTTTGGATTTGAATGTGAGAATGCCTTCGCTGTACCGCGAAATGGAATTGGGTTTACGCAACCAAATCGCACTTAAGCTGGAAAGAGGCAAAGTAGATTTTTCTATTTTTATCGAAACTACCGCCGAACAAACTTCTACGAAAGTAAATGTGCCCATTGTAAAAGGGTACATCAATCAGTTAAGAGAAGTGTATGCTGATGCAGATGAAACGGAACTGATGAAAATGGCGATCCGTATGCCGGACACTATGAAAATAGAACGTGATGAAATCGATGAAAACGACTGGGTACAAATCCAAACCGTTATCGAAGAAGCCTTACAAAACATCTTGACCTTTAGAAGAGATGAAGGAATGTCTCTTGAAAAAGAATTTCAATTGCGAATTGGTAACATTAGGCAGTATATGACGGAAGCTTTGGCGCTTGATCCAGAACGTGTTCAGGCAATAAAAGACCGTTTGCAAACTGCAATTGCTGAACTTAAAGTGAATGTAGACGAAAACCGTTTTGAGCAGGAATTGATTTATTATTTGGAGAAATTAGACATCACCGAAGAAAAAGTACGTTTGACGAATCACCTGGATTATTTCTTGGAAACCATCAACGGAACGGAGGCTAACGGTAGAAAATTAGGTTTCATTACCCAAGAAATGGGACGTGAAATCAACACGATGGGTTCTAAATCCAATCACGCACAAATGCAGAAATTAGTCGTTCAGATGAAAGACGAATTGGAAAAAATAAAGGAGCAGGTATTGAACGTTCTATAATATAGATACTGAAATAAATTCAGCATAAAATGAGCACAGGAGGAAAATTAATCGTTTTTTCGGCACCATCAGGATCTGGGAAAACCACCATAGTTAGGCATTTATTAAGCAAAGAAGATTTGAATCTGGAGTTTTCTATTTCGGCAGCTTCCCGCGAACCAAGAGGCGAAGAAGTAAACGGAAAAGACTATTATTTCATGTCTACCGAAGACTTTAAAAAACACATTAAGAACGAAGACTTCTTGGAATGGGAAGAAGTGTACCGCAATAATTTCTACGGAACTTTAAAAAGTGAAGTGGAGCGCATCTGGGCAAAAGGAAAAAATGTAATTTTTGATATTGATGTCTCTGGTGGATTGCGCATCAAGCATAAATTCCCGGAAGAAACGTTAGCCGTTTTCGTGAAACCACCAAGCGTAGATGAACTAAAAAGAAGATTAAAGGAACGTTCTACCGAAAGTGATGACAAAATCAATATGCGCATCGCTAAAGCTTCTGTTGAATTGGCTACAGCGCCACAATTTGATGTGATTATAAAAAACTACGATTTAAATATTGCTTTGGAAGAAGCTTATCAATTGGTAAAGAATTTTGTAAAGGATTAGATCGAAAAAAGGAAAAAAATCTATGTCAAATTTTGAGCAGTTAAAGCGGCAGGTATCCATTTTGAGAGAAATTCAAAGAGTAGAATACCCTTCAGTGACTGAATTACAAAAACAATTCAATATAAAACCAGCAACTTTTAAGCGTGATATTGAAGCTATAAAACAGTTTTTTACTCCCAATTTAAGTTACGATCCTAAAGCAAAAGGATATAAAATTAACGGAGAAATCGAGGGAGAAGCTCTTTTAATCCTTGAAACTTTTGAGTTACTTGCTTTTGTTCACAGTACTGATGGGGTAAATGAATTTATCATTCCCGAGAAGAGAAAAGCCAGAGGTTCAGAACATTTTTTCATACTTAAAAAGTGTATAGAAGACCAAAAAGCAGTTACATTTTTACATCACAATTATGTCAATAATGAATCGGGGGAATTAAAAGAATGCTTTTTACAGCCACTTGCTCTAAAAGAAAGTCGTGGACGTTGGTATGTTTTAGGAACTAAAGAAGATGGAACGTTCCGGTCTTATGGACTTGATAGGATAACATTATTAGAAGAAACCAGAAACAAATTCGAAAGGAAACTAAACAAGATAGAATTGATAAAAAGATACGAAGATTGTTTTGCCATGTACACTTCTGAAATCCCTGCCGAAAAGGTAATTCTGTCTTACAGCAAGGAAGAAGCTAATTACATCAAATCGTACCCAATCCTTCCCGAACAAGAAATAAAAGAAAAGAATGGACGTGTAGAGGTCACTCTCAACATTAAAATTACTGACGATTTATTTACAGAACTATTGTCTCATGCTCGTTCAATTGAAATCATTGAGCCTTTGCACTTGCGTGAAAGATTTTTCAACTATTTCAAGGAAGCAATGGAGCAGAATCAATAATTTCTTTATATGCAAAAAGGCGTAAGTGACTGACGGATTTCAATTTACACACACACACATTACAGAGTGTCATCTTAAATTGTCGGAGAATCTGTTTGAATATTGCGTTGATAATTCCAATCAAATCATCTAGTTTTTTAGCTGTGATATTAAATGTCTCTTATCGTTTATATTATGGAGTTTACGTTTCTTCACCCCTACTATTGCAGTCCGTTATCATTTTTAAAATTACAAAGACCTTCCGTTCTTAAAAGACATAACTCGCATTTTGGAACTTTACTGCAAATATTTGCATAGTCTTTTGCGCCAAATATCCAAACTAAATTATCAACATAGGTTGTGTTTCGTTCAATATCCTTGCAGAATTCATTGAAAATTTGAGTTGCTTGCAAAGGATTGGTTTTTAAAGGGAATAAATCCAATCGATCAGTTCCGCAAATTCTTAAAATATGTAGGTCTGGTTTAACTGACCTTACACCGACATTTCTTAAATATTCCATCGCCAAAGTGAAACCTAGTTCTTTAATTTTATATTCACTTTTAGGATTTGATAGTAATTCAGCCGTTTGTTCAGCACTATTCAAGTTAATGAAGTTGTCCATACTACCGTACTTTGTAACAATTTTTTCGAATTGTTTAATATTCTCTCTTAAATTAAGAATTTGATATTTAATTTTTCGATTACCACATTTTATTTCACGGATATTTTCCAATAAATAGTTTGTATCTGATTCTTTTAATTTTTCTGGATTGTAATCCTGAAAAATTATTTTAAGATTTTTTAGGTTTTTTGCAATACCTCCCCACGACCTTTGATTGCTTAACTGAGACAATAGAAGAGCTTTGACATGATCACTTAATGTGAATTCATGCCCTTCTTCTCGTTTTTTACTTGCATCCAACTGTCCAAATCCATCAATAATTGAATTATAGTCGATGTTATTTTGAGTTAAAGTCTTTTCAATTAGTTCAATTATTTTAATATTATTTGTTGCCATTTTTAAAGTTTTAGTGACTAACATTGCTTCAAGCTTCTGATCCATTTCTACATAGCGTGTGGAGATTTTCTCCGAAGTTAGTTGTTATTTTGGAAATATAACTGGTCACGTTTCATTATTTTACCATTAATTTCCGTTGTAAATCCATTAGCATCATTTACATATCTAAAGGCATATATCAAGTTACCAATTTGATGTTTGTGATTTTGCTTCGCCACTTAAATATGCATCTAAAGATTTAGCTAAACCATTGTAATATTCAATATTAGTTTGAATATCTCGATAGTTATTTCTAAATGTACCATCTTCTTTGAAGATTAAATCGGATGTTTTTTCATCTAACGGCATTGAATAATAATATTTTTTTGACCAACCTCCAGAAACATATTTACTAGGTTCTGTATAAGTGGTAACACTTGAAATATCAAACTTAACTTTACCATCTTTAAAGTAAAATTCAATTTCGTATTTAGTTGAGTAATAGGTTGTCATACCCATAACCTTCATCCAAGAAATATTAGAATCCATACCTTCAATTCTAATATAAGAGTTTTCGTTTTTGGCTAATATTACCTTTTCGGGGTTTTTGTAAGTTTCATTAATCCAATCTAATGCTTTTTGGTACAACTCCTTATCTGTTTGACCGTTTTTGTCTATTACAACATATTCAGTGAAACCTTTTTCTTTAGTAAAAGAAAATTCCTTTTCTTGACCAAAACTTACTACACTTAACATAACCATTAATCCTAAAATAATCTTCTTCATAATCTAATTTTGTTTTTTTATTAAATTGCCGCAAGTTTATAACGGCATAATCCTTCTTCGTCACAATGGTGCAAAGATATTTGTCACCAGTGTCAAAACATGATACTCAAAAATAAACTTGTAAAAAACCACAAATAAAAGAAACCAAAGCATGAAAATCGGGCTCTGTTTTGGCACATACAATACTACATATCGGGAATTTAATCATTGCCATTCAGCAGAATTAGATTTCTTTGTTTTATTTATTTAAATTTACTCTCGAAAAACACTGTCATGGAGGAATTTTCTAGTGTCATTCCGAGGAACGAGGAATGACAAACTAACTTAGGCAAACTACATTGATATATTATGAAAATAGGACTTTATTTCGGAACGTTTAACCCCATTCATATTGGACATCTTATCATTGCCAATCACATGGCCGAGCATGCTAATATAGACCAAGTATGGATGGTGGTTACGCCACACAATCCTTTGAAGAAAAAAAATACTTTGCTTGATGATTACCATCGGTTGCAAATGGTATATCTTGCTACTGAAGATTTTCCAAAAATCAAACCTTCGGATATTGAGTTTAAATTGTCACAGCCCAATTATACAATAAATACCTTAGTTCACTTGCAGGAAAAACATCCCAATTACGAATTCTCGTTAATCATGGGCGAAGACAATCTAAGGTCGTTGTACAAATGGAAAAACTACGAAGCTATTCTGGCGCATCACGAGATTTATGTGTATCCTAGACTCGAAACCAAAGGCCAAACCGGCGAAGCTATTTCTTTGGAAGTAGAAAATCTAACTTTCAAGAATCACCCAAAAATCCACCTGATTGACGCTCCGGTTGTTGAAATATCATCTACATTTATTCGGGATAATATCAAAAAAGGGAAAAATGTACAGCCTTTATTGCCCGCTAAAGTTTGGGAATGTATTGATCACAATAACTTTTATAAGAAGTAATTACGCCAGAATTCTTTTTAATTCCAATTGAATATTCTCAAAAACAGGACTCAAATTATCATTTTTACCGGATAACACATATACTTCTGTACTTGGCATTTGCTTGCTGTTCCACATCAATTGGATTTTATTTTCTGCTATTAAACTTTTTGCGTTTATATCCCAAACAACGGCTATTCCGGTATTTTTCGAAATTATTTCAAGCATTTCATACTCGGACGGAATGATATAATTGGGAATCATCGAGGGCCTTTTTTTACTAAAAACATGCAGCCAAAACAACTTTATATGCGGAATCTGTGCATTGTGGGTGAACCACTTTTGGTCGTTTAACCACTGTTCAGTTGCAGAGAAATTCTTTATTTTGATATTAGATTTTAACTCAGAAGCATCAATGTTATTGGAACCAACAATCACTTGTTTGATTTCGCCAACCTTTTTCTGAATGGTGTCAAACGTGTCATATTGTTTGGTAACAATAGCAAAATCGAGTTTTTTAGAATCGACCAATTCAAAAAGTGTGTCGTTCTCATGGAAACTAAAATCTATAAAATCAAATTCTGAAATTAAGGCATTTCCCAAACTGATCATCAAGTGTTTCGAGATGCCAATGGATATTAATCGATTCGCATCAAACGCTTTGGCACGAAAACCATTCTCCACATTTTCCAATCGGTCCAACGCCTCGATGATTAGATTATTGAGTAACTTAGCATATTCTGTTGGCTCCACACCTTTTGACTTTCGATTAAAAAGTTTATATCCGACATGTGCTTCCAACATTGATATTTGTTGACTTACAGCGGGTTGACTGATAAATAATTCCTTGGCAGCCAACGAAAAATTACCGTTTTTATAAACGGATTTAAACGTTCTGTACCATTCGAGATTAACCATGATATAAATATATTTATCACAAACATAATTTAAATTATTTTTACTAATAGCATATTCGCACTAAATTTGTAGAAACAAAATAAGAAATGAAGAAAATTGCATTCTTTGCCATTATAGCATTAACAGTAAGTTGCATTACAGCAACTGCACAAAATAAAAAAAGTATGAAAAAAGTATTATTTGTTGTTACGAGTCACGATAAACTAGGTAACACGGGAGAAAAAACAGGATTTTGGACAGAAGAACTTGCCGCGCCATATTATGAATTAGTAGATAAAGGAGTTGTTATTGATATTGCTACCCCGTTAGGAGGACAACCACCTATAGATCCAAAAAGTGAAGATCCATCTGCAGCAACTGAAGATACTAAACGATTTGATGCTGATACTGAATTATTGGCAAAACTGAAAAATACGCACAAATTAGCCGATGTAAAAGAATCGGATTATGATGCCGTTTTTTATCCAGGAGGTCATGGACCGTTATGGGATTTAGCCACGGATGAAAATTCAAGCGCTTTGATTGAAGCTTTTTATACGAATAATAAACCTGTCGCTTTTGTATGTCATTCACCAGCAGTGTTGAAAAACGTAAAAGTAAATGGGGATTTTTTGGTAAAAGGAAAAAAAGTAACCGGATTTTCTAATACGGAAGAGGAAGCTGTAGGCTTAACTGATGTCGTACCATTTTTATTAGAGGATGCGTTGCAAGCTAACGGGGCCAAATATTCAAAAATAGGGGATTGGCAACCGTATGCAGTAGAAGATGGCTTATTGATTACAGGTCAGAACCCGGCTTCATCTAAACTCGTTGCAGAAAAATTATTAAATCAATTGAATTTAAAAAAATAAAAACATGTTAAACTTCGAATTATACAATCCTACTAATTTAATTTTTGGAAAAGGACAAATTGAAAAACTTTCTACTTTAGTTCCACAGGGGGCAAAAATTCTTTTGGCTTATGGAGGCGGAAGTATTTTTAAAAATGGAATCCATGAACAGGTAGTTAATGCTTTAAAAGGTTTTGAAATCGTCGAATTTTCGGGAATTGAGCCAAACCCGCATTTTGAAACATTGATGAAAGCAGTTGCGATTATCAAAGAGCAAAAAGTAGATTTTATTCTTGCAGTAGGTGGTGGATCCGTAATTGACGGGGTAAAATTCATTTCGGCTGCCGTGAACTTTGACGGAAACCCTATTGATATTCTTCAAAAACGAGTATTAACTAAAGATGTATCTAAAATTATTCCTTTTGGAACAGTTTTAACGTTACCGGCAACGGGAAGTGAAATGAATTCTGGCGGTGTAGTTACCATTGAATCTACACAAGAAAAATTATCATTTGGTGGTAGCGCCTTGTTTCCAAAATTTTCTATTTGCGATCCAACCGTCATTGAATCTTTACCCAAAAGACAATTGGAAAACGGAGTTGTTGATGCCTATACCCATGTTTTGGAACAATATCTAACCTATCCACATGAAGGATATCTTCAAGATAGAATTGCCGAAAGTATTTTACAGACCTTGATTCAAGTTGGCCCTGATGTTGTTGAGAATCCTAAAGATTATGCTTTGGCTTCTAACTTTATGTGGAGTTGTACGATGGCTCTAAATGGATTAATCCAGAAAGGAGTTCCTTCGGATTGGGCTACACACATGATTGGCCATGAATTAACCGCTTTGTACGGAATTGATCATGCTAGAACATTGGCGGTTGTAGGTCCAAATTTATACCGAGTGATGTTTGAAACCAAAAAAGGAAAACTGGCACAATACGGAAAACGTATTTTCAATTTGACTGGAACTGAGGATGAAATAGCAAACGAAGCGATCAATATAACAGTTGAGTTTTTCCATACAATGGGAATGGAGACTAAATTATCGGATTACACCAAAGACTATGATAAAACGGCTGATTTTATAGTAAACCGCTTCAAAGAAAGAGGTTGGCTGGGATTAGGAGAAAAAGAAAATATCACTTTAGAAAAAGTGAAATCAATTGTAGAAATGAGTTATTAATTCAAATAATCAGATTACCGATTGAAGTATTTTTAAATAAAAAGGCGTTCTCATTTTGTATGGGAACGCCTTTTAAAATTCAAATTATAACTAACTAATTCAATTCTGTTTTTTTTGTTAAAACAGTAACTATAATAAAAGAATAACGGTAGTAATGTGTTTATATTGTGTTTGAAAATCAAATGTTTTAAATTTAATTTAATATATTGTGATATTATTATTGAAAACCCCTGTGAATCCCAGATTTAAGGCGGTGCTTTTTTGGCTTGATTCATAGTTTTTAAGTACTTTTGATTAAATTCAATAAAAAATGACTGAAAACATAAAATTTGCAGTAATTGGTGGTGGGAGCTGGGCAACAGCCATAGCTAAAATGTTATGCGTAAATCTTACCGAAATTTCATGGTACATGCGCAATGATGCTGCTATAGAACACATCAAGACCTACAAACACAATCCAAATTACCTAAGCTCTGTTGAATTTGATACCCAAAAATTGAAGCTAACCAATGATATCAATGAAGCAGTAGCCTATGCGGACTACGTTATCTTTGCTATTCCTTCCGCTTTTTTAGAGGGTGAATTAGAAAAATTGACTGTTTCGTTGAAAGATAAAATTATTTTTTCGGCTATAAAAGGGATTGTTCCTGAGACCAGTTTGATTGTAGGGGAACATTTCCATGTAAAATATGATATTCCTTATTATAACATTGGTGTAATCTCTGGTCCTTGTCACGCAGAAGAAGTGGCTATGGAGCGGTTATCATATCTGACAATCGCATGTGGCGACTCTGATAAGGCAAAAATTGTTGCCGATACTCTTGCTGGAAATTACATTAAGACTAAAATTACAGATGATATTATAGGAACTGAATATGCTGCGATGCTAAAGAATATTTATGCCATTGCTGCAGGAATGGCCCATGGACTGGGTTATGGAGATAATTTCCAATCCGTATTGATGAGTAATGGGATCAGGGAAATGAAAAAATTTATCAAGAAAGTTCATAAAATGAAACGCAACATCAATGATTCTGCTTATTTAGGCGATTTACTGGTTACAGGCTATTCGGTTTTTTCGAGAAACAGAATGTTTGGTAATATGATAGGTAAAGGCTACACGGTGAAATCAGCAATGATGGAAATGAGCATGGTTGCTGAAGGATATTACGCTACTAAAAGTGCTTATAAGCTAAATCAGGCTTATGGTGCCAAAACACCTATTATTGATGCCGTTTATGAGGTTTTATACGAAGGAAAAGATGCGAAAACCATATTTAAGAAACTGACCGACAAACTGGATTAATTCTGCTATATATTTAATAATCAAAATACAATCATGTCATGAGCGAAAGATGGAAATATCAAATTAAAACTGGCGGAATTTGGGGTGTATTTATGACAGTTTTCAATGTGTTATTCGACATAAAAGAAATCCCTTTTTCAGTACAAGTCGCTACGCCTAATTTTTATATTCGAGCAGCTGCTTATATCGGTGTAGGGATTTTTGTTTTAGGTTATTTTACATGGAAATCCAAAGTTAAACAACAAAATCGCTAAATCATTTTTATGAGTAAAAGGTGGCGATTTCAGATTAAAAACGGGATGCGTTGGGGAATTATTCTTTCCCTAAGCTTGCTCGTTTTTGACTTATTCGAACGCTCTTTTGAAGATGCTTTTTTCTCCAAAAGAAACCTGTTCCGAACGCTTTATTTCGTCTTATTCGGAATATTTGTAATAGGATATTTAAATTGGAAGAAAAAAAATAAACGCGACAATAGTGCTGATTTATCTCACGATAATACCATCAATAAATAAAATAGGCACTTCTTCGACTGCTGATTCGCAGATGGATTGTGCTTTGAAAATGTATTTTTTATCGTATAGTTTGTCTCCGATAAAGAAAGTCAGCATGAATTCATTGTTGAGTGCTAAAACGCTTTTTTCAATCATTTCGATTTTCATTACTGAAACTGGCGGAACTGCTACAAAAGCGTGGCGCAAGAGGGATGTTTTTTTCATTTCACCGTTGATGGTTCCAAATGCCTTAGAAACAACCATGACGCTTTCGATTAAAAAGTCACTGTCATTTATTAAATAGGCGTACCATACTTTTTCCATGAAATCGTCGCTCCATTCTTGGACTGCAGCTAGGAATACGTTTTCTACTTCGGGGGTGATGATGTCGGATTTCATTTGATTGTTGAGTGATGATTACCGATTTTTGATTTCAGATTTAAACTTCTAAAATCAAAAATCAGTGCTCTTAAATTTTTATATACTTGATTTGAATTGTTCTAAGAAACGTACGTCATTTTCGTAGAACATACGGATGTCGCCTATTTGATACAACAACATGGCAATTCTTTCGATTCCCATTCCAAAGGCAAATCCGTTGTATTCCTCAGGATTGATGCCGCAATTTTTTAAAACGTTTGGATCCACCATTCCACAGCCCATGATCTCTAACCATCCGGTTCCTTTGGTTATTCTATAATCAGTTTCTGTTTTAAGTCCCCAATAAATATCAACCTCAGCGCTTGGCTCCGTAAAAGGAAAGTAGGAGGGACGCAGACGGATTTTTGATTTTCCGAACATCTCTTTGGTAAAATACAAAAGGGTTTGTTTTAAGTCGGCAAAAGAAACATCTTTGTCTATATACAGCCCTTCCACTTGGTGAAAAATGCAGTGAGAACGAGAGGACACGGCTTCATTACGAAAAACTCTTCCCGGAGAAATGGTCCGAATTGGCGGTTTATTTTCTTCCATGTAACGTACCTGTACAGAAGAGGTGTGTGTGCGCAACAAAATATCAGGGTTGGTTTGTATAAAAAATGTGTCTTGCATGTCGCGAGCCGGATGGTATTCCGGGAGGTTCAATGCGGTAAAATTATGCCAGTCGTCTTCGATTTCAGGACCTTCGGAAACATTGAAACCAATATTTGAAAAGATATCAATAATTTGGTTCTTCACCAATGAAATAGGATGGCGGGAACCAATAGTTATTGGTTCAGCCGAACGCGTGAGATCCCCGTAAAAGCCTTTGGTTTCTTCTTTGTTTTCTAAAGCTTCCTGAAGGGTTTTTACTTTGTCTTCGGCAGATGTTTTGAGCAGGTTGATTACTTGTCCGAATTCCTTTTTTTGATCGTTAGGCACATTTTTGAATTCCGCAAAAAGGTCTTTTAAAAGCCCTTTGCTTCCTAAGAATTTGATTCGGAACGTTTCTAGTTCTGCTGCGTTTTGCGTTGAAAAAGCATTTGCTTCGCCAATATATTCTTTTATCTTATCTATCATTTTCATTCCAATAATTAATTATGCAAATTTAGTGATTTTTGTTGATAGGGACAAGTCACGACTGGCCCGTACAATAAATAATATCAATCAATAAGTTCCTTCTCCAGGAAATAATTCACAATGGCTTCTTTCATTAAAACGGATTGTTCTCCAGCTTTTAGCGGTGGTAATTCCTCTTTTACTTTGTAATGTGGCCAACCTTCCTCGTCAAAAAATTCAAATTCATAGAATCCATAAGGCTCTAATAACCTGCAAATCGCGATATGCATTAGGTTTAGTTTTTCGTCTTTCTTGTATTCGTTATGTACTTTCCCGAGTTCTTGTACGCCAATTAGATAAATAATAGCGTCTAAATCTAAATCTTCCCCTTGAGAAAATTGATTGGAAAGTATATTTACAAGCTGTTCCCAGCGTTCTTTAAGTTGTGTGTCTCTTGACATTTTTGTTGAATTATGAATTATGAGTCATGAGTTATTAATTCATTTGTCATAAAATTATTTTTCGCAAAGATAAGAACTTGAAAATTGACTATGGTAAAGAATAATTCTTTTATATTTGCTGTTTGATCGTTGCAAATTAATTAAGTATGGGATTTTTTGATATCATTTTGGGTGTATTGCTTGCTTTTGCTTTTTACAAAGGCCTTCAAAACGGTCTTTTTGTGGAGTTAGCATCACTAATTTCACTACTGGCCGGTATTTATATTGCAGTACAATTTTCCTCCTATATGCGGGATATTTTAGTGGGATTTGTCAAATGGAATCCTAATACCATTCAAGTAGTAGCTTTTGTTCTTACGTTCATTATTGTAGTTGTTGTGGTTTCAGGTTTAGGTAAATTCCTGACAGGAGTAGCTGATTTTGCTTTTTTGGGCTGGTTGAATGCTTTGGGAGGTGGTTTTTTCAGGGTGCTGAAAACTGTTTTGATTCTGGGTATTGTTTTCGCGGTTTTCGAGAAGATTAACTACAACCATCTGTTGGCCAAAAAAGAGACGCTGGATAATTCTCTTTTTTATAATCCAATCCAAAAAACAGCTGGATTCATTTATCCTTCGCTACAGGAATGGTATGGTAGTTTGAAGAAAAAGTAAGTAGTAATGCGTTTTTAGTTGCAGTTTCAACCTTAAACCACAGCGAGAAAATTTAGATGATTGGTCTTTTAAATCCGTAATTGTTTGTTTAAGCTTTTTCTATTTTGTCTTTAAAGCGCTCAATGAGTTTTTCAGAGCGTTCCTTTATAAAAGTTGCATTGACCGTGACAGCCTCTAGTTGGTTTTTGTAATTGCTATTTTCATTTTAAACCCGTCCCGATCTAATAACTATTGAATCGGGACTTTTAGTATTATAGGTTTGTCAATTTCTTCAGATCAGCAATTGTAGCTGTTGGATTTTCTGCTTTAAAAACATAACTTCCGGCTACCAGTACATCAGCTCCGGCTTCTACAAGTTGTTTTGCGTTTTTGTTGGTAACACCGCCATCTACTTCAATAATTGTTTTTGCTTCTTTTTTAGTGATTAAAGCTTTTAGCTTCTCAATTTTAGCATAGGTATTTTCGATAAATGATTGTCCGCCAAAACCTGGATTTACACTCATGATGCAAACCAAATCAATGTCGTTGATTACATCTTCTAATAGGTCGATATTTGTGTGTGGATTAATGGCGACTCCAGCTTTCATTCCTTCGGCTTTGATGGCTTGCAGGGTTCTGTGAAGATGGGTACAAGCTTCGTAGTGTACGCTTAGAATATTGGCGCCCAATTCAGCAAAAGTTTTGATGTAGCGATCTGGATCTACAATCATCAAGTGAACGTCGATTGTTTTTTTTGCATGGCGGTTTATGGCTTCCAAAACGGGCATTCCGTACGAAATGTTAGGTACAAAAACACCATCCATGATGTCAATATGAAACCAATCGGCTTCACTGTCATTGATCATTTCGATATCGCGTTGCAGGTTTCCAAAATCGGCCGCAAGTACTGATGGTGCAATAAGAGTATTTTTCATTGTGTAGTTGTTTTATAGAGATGCACTGTAGTGCATCTTTACAGTTTGTGTTGTTTGTGCAAAAGTAGTTTTTTTGCAGCAATTGGTGAAAGTTTTTTTAGAAGGGACAACTCGCGAGTTGTCCGTACATTGCGCGTAAGGGATAGAGGCGGCATCCTCGTAGCGTAGCGGAGAGATACAGCCGATAGCCCGACCCGAAGTTTTTACGGAGGGTTACGCCATAGTAGTGAGAAATGAATGGTGAGAAGAATTTAGATTTTAAAAATATAACTCCTGATATCCGAGCCGAGCTAAGCGAACTGAATGGAGTTTTGCTTAAAAAAATAAAACTCCGGTAATCAGCCGGAGTTTCAATCATCAATCAAAAAACGAACAGTTAATCAGACCGTCGTTAGCTATTAGTCACAAGTTTAAAATCAAAAGTCATAATGTTGTAGAACGTTATGACTTTTGATTTTTAAAAAATTGACTGTTTTATCCTAAATAGGTTTTTAGTATTTTGCTTCTTGAAGTGTGTTTTAATCTTCGGATTGCTTTTTCCTTGATTTGACGAACACGTTCTCGAGTCAGGTCGAAAGTTTCGCCAATTTCCTCTAAGGTCATTGGGTGTTGATCACCAAGACCAAAGTACAAACGAACTACATCAGCCTCTCTTGGCGTCAATGTTTCTAGGGAACGCTCGATTTCGGTACGCAATGATTCATGGATTAATTCTCTGTCTGGATTTGGTGATTCGCCGGAACGTAAAACGTCATAAAGGTTAGAATCTTCTCCTTCTACAAGAGGCGCATCCATGGATAAGTGACGGCCAGAGTTTTTCATACTCTCTTTTACGTCATTTACGGTCATATCAAGTTCTTTTGCAATTTCCTCAGCAGAAGGTGGGCGCTCGTTAGATTGCTCTAATAAAGCGTACATTTTGTTGATTTTATTGATAGAACCAATTTTGTTCAAAGGCAAACGAACGATACGAGATTGTTCTGCCAATGCTTGTAAGATAGATTGACGAATCCACCAAACGGCATACGAGATGAATTTAAAACCACGTGTTTCATCAAAACGTTGTGCTGCTTTTATAAGTCCAAGGTTTCCTTCGTTGATCAAATCGGGAAGGGTTAATCCTTGATTTTGGTATTGTTTGGCTACAGATACTACGAAACGTAAATTGGCTTTCGTCAATTTTTCTAATGCTTTCTGGTCGCCGGCTTTAATTTTTTGTGCTAATTCTACCTCTTCGTCTGCGGTAATAAGGTCAACTTTACCAATTTCTTGTAAATACTTGTCTAATGAAGCGGTTTCACGATTGGTTACCTGCTTGGTGATTTTTAGTTGTCTCATGTTTTTTTGTCTCCTAAATTTTAAGTGTACAAATGATTATACGTATGAAGTTGCCTAAAAGTTACAATTGTTTTAAAATAAATTTATATATAACAAAAATCCCGTTTCAAATTCATGAAACGGGATTCCCTATAAATAAACCTTTAGTAAACTAAGATCTGATTACTCTTTTCTTTCCTCGCGAGGAGGTCTTGGTAAAAGTGCTTTTCTGGACACTTTTTCTTTTCTGGTTTTTGGATCCAGTCCAAGGTATTTCACCATAAAGACATCGCCCATATTGACCACATCCGAAACGTTTTCAGTGCGTTCCCAAGCTAACTCGGATACGTGTAATAAAACTTCGTTTCCTGGAACAGCTGTGTATTCTACAACGGCACCAAAATCTAGCATTTTGATTACTTTCACTTCGTAAGCTTCGTTCATTTGTGGTTTGAAAGTGATGGACTCAATTTTAGCCAATACCGCTTCAATTCCGGCAGGATCTGTTCCTAGAATTTCAATAACTCCTTGCTCATTTACTTCATTGATAACGATAGTAGTTCCTGTAGATTTTTGTAATTCTTGAATCACTTTTCCACCAGGTCCAATCAATGCACCAATAAAGTTGCCAGGAATTGTTCTTGTGATGATTTTTGGAGCATACGCTTTTACATCTGCTTTTGGAGCAGCTAAAACTTCTATAATTTTTCCAAGAATATGCAAACGACCTTCACGAGCTTGAGCTAAAGCTTCTTCCATGATGTTGTACGCCAATCCTTCAATTTTTATGTCCATTTGACAAGCGGTAATTCCATCTGCGGTTCCGGTTACTTTAAAATCCATGTCTCCTAAGTGATCTTCATCACCAAGAATATCAGACAATACAGCGAATCGGCCTGTTTTTTCATCAGAAATTAATCCCATTGCAATCCCGGAAACGGGTTTGGTCATTTGAATCCCGGCATCCATAAGAGCTAATGTTCCGGCACAAACGGTTGCCATTGAAGATGAACCATTTGATTCTAATACTTCAGATACAATACGAATGGTATAAGGACAATCAGCAGGAATCATGTTTTTCAAAGCACGTTGTGCTAAGTTTCCGTGACCCACTTCTCTTCTTGAAGTTCCTCTTAATGGTTTTGCTTCACCAGTAGAAAAAGGAGGGAAGTTATAATGCAAGTAGAATTTTTCTTCGCCTTGTTGTGATGGAGAGTCAATTTGGTTTGCTTCTCTGGAAGTTCCTAAAGTAGCTGTTGCCAATGCTTGAGTTTCTCCTCTTGTAAATAAAGCAGATCCGTGAACTGAAGGTAAATAATCAACTTCAGCCCAAATTGGACGAATTTGATTTGTTTTTCTACCGTCCAGACGTGTGCCTAAATCAAGGGTTACATTACGAACGGCTTCTTTACTGGATTTAGCAAAATATTTTGAAACTAAATCACCGTTTTCAGCTAATTCTTCCTCAGTAAACAATGCTTTTACAGCTTCTTTTGCTTCCGCAAATTGAGCTGTTCTTTCGTGTTTTGCTGTTCCTTGTTTTGCAATTGCATAACATTTGTCATAAGCTGCAGCATTTACTTTTTCATAAATAGCCACATCTTCTCTTTCTTGATCGTAAGTTCGTACTTCTTTTTTACCAAAAGCAGCAACTAATCGTTCTTGAGCAGCAATTTGAATTTTGATTGCCTCGTGCGCAAATTTAATCGCTTCAACCATTTCGGCTTCTGAAATTTCTTTCATTTCTCCTTCTACCATTGCGATAGATTCTTTTGAAGCGCCAATCATCATGTCAATATCAGACAATTCTAATTGAGTACGACTTGGGTTGATGATGAAATGACCGTCAACTCTGGCTACACGAACTTCAGAAATTAAAGTTGAAAAAGGAATATCAGATAAAGATAAAGCTGCCGAAGCGGCTAAACCGGCTAATGCATCTGGCATTACGTTTTCATCATGCGACATCAATTGAATCATCACTTGCGTTTCTGCATGATAATCTTTTGGGAAAAGAGGACGCAATACACGATCCACTAAACGCATAGTTAATATTTCATTATCGCTTGGTCTTGCTTCTCTTTTAAAGAAACCACCTGGAAAACGCCCGGCGGCAGCAAATTTTTCACGATAATCTAATGTTAAGGGCAAGAAGTCAATTCCTGGGCTTGCTTTTCTGGCAGATACAACTGTTGCCAGCAACACTGCATTTCCCATTCGTACTTCTACGGCACCGTCAGCTTGTTTGGCTAATTTTCCGGTCTCGATTGAGATGCTTCTCCCATCTCCTAAATCGATAATTTCTCTTGAAACTTTTGGAATCATAATTGTATTTTCTTGATTAAACAATGGATTTTAGTTGTGTTGTAGTTATTTTGCGTAGTTAATGCTTAAAACCCAATGAAAAACGAAACTTTTTTATTTGCAAATACAAATTGGTACTTACCTTATAATGCGGTCTTAATTCTAATCCCTTTTGTGTCAGGATTATAAAATGAACTTTGGACGCGGAAATATAAAAACAAAAAGAGGCACTCTCGCGCCTCTTTACATATTGATTATTTTCTGATATTCAATACTTTGATAATTTCACGGTATCTGTTGATTTCTGTTTTCTTCAAATAATCCAACAAAGATCGTCTTTTACCTACTAGCAAGACTAATGAACGCTCTGTATTATAATCGTGACGATTTTTTTTCAAGTGCTCCGTTAAGTGGCTAATTCTGAAAGTGAACAAAGCAATTTGAGCTTCTGATTTTCCAGTGTTTGTTTTTTCTCCGTGTTTAGCGAAGATTTCTTCTTTAATCTCTTTAGTTAAATACATTCCAATATTTGTTTAATGATTTTTATGTATGCCTTACAGCTATTGTAAGACGGGTGCAAAAGTAAAAAATAATTATGAATTATGAATTATGAATTATGAATTATTTTAAATCTTAATACAATTTTGCAATTTCCTCATTCACAAAGGCTAAGAACTTTTCGTCTTCTTTTGTAAATGGATCTATGACATGGCTGTCAATATCAATTTGTCCTATGTTTTCTCCGTTTACAAAAAGGGGTACAACGATTTCTGATTTCACGGTAAAACTACAAGCAATATAATTATCTTGCGCTGCAACGTCAGGAACTACAAAGTTTTCGTTTGAAACAGCCACTTGTCCGCAAATTCCTTTTCCAAAAGGGATTACCGTATGGTCTGTTGCTGCTCCCACATAGGGTCCTAAGTGTAATGTTTTAGACTCGTGATTTGCAAAATAAAATCCTACCCAATTATAATAGGCAACAGAGTTACTAAGCAGCTCACAAATAGACAATAGTTTTTCGTCTCTTGACAACGTTGTATTTAATGTGATTTCGGTTACTTTTGGTTGTAGTTCTTGAAATGTCATGTTTTTTTATTTTTATTTGTACAAAAGTATTTAAAGCCAGTTTTAAAAATTACATAAATTTGTTAAAAAAATAGATTTTGAAAAAATATTTTATTCTCTACAAGCCTTTTTTGATTTTTCTAGGTACTTTTTTTTTAACTTATATAGTGCTGACTTTTTTGTATCAGCGTTTTCTTAATGGTTTTGAAGAAAATCAAATAGATTCTGTTACCAGAATGGTAAGTGAAAATACAGAGCAAGTGCTGCAGTTATTTAATGATGAATCTTCAATTGAAGAGAGCACTGCATCTCCTTATATGAAGTTGTTTTATAACCAGAAATATGTAGCCCGAATTGTAGAAGGATGTAATGCAATTAGCGTAATTATTTTGTTTATTTCATTTGTCGTGGCTTTTTCTGGAAAACTACTAACGACGCTGCTTTTTATCTTTGGAGGAAGTCTGTTTATTTATGTATTGAATGTTTTGAGAATAGCTGTTTTAAGCGCACTTATTTTTTATTTTCCAAAACAGGAACCCTTCTTGCACGGAGTTCTTTTTCCTTTGTACATTTATAGTTTAGTTTTTGTATTGTGGTTAATTTGGGTTCGTAAATTTTCAAGATATGCTTCAAAAGATTCTTAATAACAAAGTTCGCGTACTGCAATTTCTTTTTTTTGTTGTATTGCTGGTGCTTGTTCGTGCTTTTGAAAATCAGTTGTTTTATGATCCTTTTCTGGATTTCTTCAAGAAAGATTTTGCGAAGTTACCGTTGCCAAGTTTCAATGCAGTCCAATTATTTTATGGGCTATTGTTTCGTTATACATTAAATACCGCTATTTCATTGGGGATTATTTATGTGCTTTTTAAAGAAATAATGATGGTGAAATTCGCCTTTGTGCTGTATTATTTTCTTTTTATGATTTTAATGGTTGCTTTTTTCTACATCATCTATTTTATTTGGGGAAACCACAATTGGATATTGTTTTATATCCGTCGGTTTCTAATTCAGCCTATTTTTTTATTATTGTTTGTTCCTGGATTTTATTATCAGAAACAAAATAAGTAGTCTTTTTTGTTTGTCTTCAATGTCGATTTAAGTATCTGTAAATCAAATTTCTATTGCTATTAAAATAGTGAAACATTCTGACTATATAGCCTAATTTAATTCGGATAAACTTAAAAAATCACTGATCAAATCTGGTGCTAGCATTATGGCGGTTGACGCAATTTTACAGGCTATAAAAAAGCAGATGTATGAGGGTATTTCTACAAAATAAATCTACAAAATGGCTTTTTCATTATTGAAGAAAAAGCTGATTTTCATGTCACACGTTATAATTTAAGAGAAACAATTGGACTCTTAAGTACTGCAGTTTTTTTTTGAAAAATATATAGGACGAATTTTTTCGCGTAGCATTATAAATCAATAAATAATTTGACCTTACAAGGTAAATGTGTCTCGCATGAAATAGATGTGCTGGTCAAAAAAACGAAACGATCGCTATGGTCGAATGTAAGTATCATACGGGTCGAGAGGTTGCTACGGATGTGAAAGTTCCGAGGTATATTCGGTCTCGTTTTAAATCCTTTTGGATAGCGTTAAAATTCAGGAAGAAGACAGAATCTCCAAGATCCCATATATTATTGATACTTCAATGGGAATCACTGCACTGAATATTTTTTCTACTAATAAAAAATGGCACAAGTTACCGCCGGGAGAATGTGCTGAAATGAGTAAAATGTTTTCATTAGTTCCGGATTATAAGGAAGCCATGGAGGGGATTTGTAATAATTACAGTGGGGTATCACGCCGAAGGAACACGAGAAAGAAAATTGATGCAAGGGGCAAAAGGAATTAATATTCGCGGGTAATATTATCCGGTAAAAGCAAAAATTCAGGAAATAAAAAGGTTGTCAGCGCATGGTGAAAATCAGCCACTGGATGAACTCCGTATCAAAGTCCAGGAAAAATATAGTTTTGAATGTAAAGTTCCTTTGATAGGACAAGAACTTGAATTGTAGATTTTAACTTGAATTTAGCTTTTGGAGTTTGATTAAATCACTACTTTTGCATGATGAAATTCAAAGGACTGGTTAGTGTTCTTCTTGCTTTTTTCCTATTGGTTTCCAATGTAGGAGTAGCATTTAATCTGCGTTATTGCGGAAATGAAATTTCGTCTATTACTCTTAAAACTCCTGTTGAAGATCAAAAATTAGAAAAAAAATGTTGTAATGTTGTTGAAAAAAAATCAAATTGTTGCGAAGACAAAGAGGTTAATTTTCAAAAGAAGACGGATAAATTAGTCCAAAAAACAGTTTCTGCCGATACAGATTTTACATTTTCAATAAAAGAATGGAATCCTTATGTCTTTTCATTTATTTCAAATTTTCAAAACAGCCAATTTACGTCGTATTGTTTCGATACAAATGCGCCGCTTTTTTTTAAATTATACCACCAATATATTTTCTACGCGTAGCTTTTAATGTTTTAGTAGAACTTGAATCACACTTTAGTGGTTTTACATTATTCTAACATTAAAAATCAATCATGCAAAAACAAATTTCAATATTTTTATTGTTTCTTTTATGTGCTTTTAATTCTTATTCGCAAGATACTTTGCAAGAGATAAAAATACAAGGCAGCAGCAAAAGTTTAAAAAAATCGTACAAACTAACAACTAATACTACAACACTGACAAGCAAAGAATTACTGAAAGCCGCTTGTTGCAATCTGGCAGAAAGTTTCGAAACAAATCCTTCAATTGATGTTAATTTTTCGGATGCTTTGACGGGAACGAAACAAATAAAAATGCTAGGATTGACGAGTCCTTACTTGATGATTACCGAGGAAAATATTCCTTCGGTACGTGGTGCTTCTCAAGCCTATGGGTTGTCATTTACACCAGGAACTTGGGTAGAAAGTATCCAAATTACCAAAGGTGCAGGAAGTGTTGTCAATGGCTTCGAAAGTATTTCGGGACAAATTAATACCGAATTAATAAAACCAATCAGCGATATTCCATTTTTTCTAAATGTCTATGGTTCGACAGATTCTCGATTTGAATTAAATACACATTTCAATACTAAAATTTCTGATAAATGGAGCAGTAGTTTATTTGTACACGGAAATACCAGAGTTGCAAAAAACGATATGAATGACGATGGCTTTCTTGATAATCCATTAGCAAAACAAATCAATGTTTTAAATCGGTGGCAATATACCAATGCCAAAAAAGGGTGGGTGAGTTTCATCAATTTCCGATATATGAATGATCAAAAACAAACAGGAGAATTAAATTTTGATCCGGATAGAGACAGGGGAACGACAAATTATTGGGGTTCCGAAATCAATACGGAACGTTTTGATGTTTCCGCTAAATTAGGCTATGTTTTTCCTGACATGCCATATCAAAGTATTGGTTTTCAGAATGCCTTTAACAGTCACGATCAAAACTCTTATTTTGGACTAAATCAATATAATATTGAACAAAAAAGTTATTATTCGAACCTGATTTTCAATTCGATTATTAATAATACAATGCATAAATTTTCTACAGGTCTAAACTTTACCTATGATAAATACGGTGAGTTTGTCAATGTGAATGATTACAGCAGAATTGATAACTCAGTAGGTGCTTTTTTTGAATATACGTATGATAATACGGAGAATTTTAGCGTAGTTCTAGGCGGCAGAATAGATAATCACAATCGTTTAGGGACTTTTGCTACGCCAAGATTACATGTGCGATACAATCCTTGGGAGAAAGGTGTTTTGCGATTTTCAGCAGGTAGAGGGAAACGAAGTGCTAATGTTTTTGCTGAAAACCAACAGCTTTTAGCTAGTTCAAGAACTTTTGAATTTTTAGATACCAAAGGAAAAATATACGGTTTAAATCCTGAAATTGCATGGAATTATGGATTGAGTTTTATGCAGGGTTTTTTGTTTTTTGGCAAAAGTGCTGATGTTGGTTTTGATTTCTACAGAACTGATTTTCAGAACCAAGCAATTGTTGATATAATGCAAAGTCCGCAACAGGTTTTGTTTTATAACTTGAACGGAAAATCGTATGCGAATAGTTTGCAAGTAGAATTTAATTATGAACCAATAAAGCGTTTTAATTTGAGAACAGCCTACAAATACTATGATGTTCAAACGGATTATTTATCAGGAACCTATCAAAGACCACTACAGGCAAAACATCGTTTCTTTGGAAATTTAGGATTTGAAACGCAAATATTAGAAGAAGGAAAACAATGGAAGTTTGATTATACGCTTAACTGGCTCGGAAAACAACAATTACCCAATACGTCAATCAATCCTGAAGTTGACAGGCTGCCTGAATTTTCACCTTCATTTTCTGTGATGAATATACAGGTTACACGATCTTTTTCTCCAACTTTCGAAATCTATATTGGCGGAGAAAACATTGGTAATTACAAGCAGGACAATGTTATCTTGGGTAATGAAAATCCATTTGGACCTACTTTTGACGCATCAATAGTTTATGGTCCAGTTTTTGGACAAATGTATTATGCGGGTTTACGTTTTAAAATTAAATAGGTTAAAAAAAATTAAATGATGAAAAATATAACACTAGTAATGTTACTGATTTTTGTTGGGTTTACGGTTCAGGCTCAAGAAGGGAAAAGCAAAAATGCTAAGGTTGAATTTCATGTGAGCGGGAATTGTGACATGTGCAAAAAGAGAATTGAAAAAGTGGCATTTAGTGTTTCTGGTGTGAAATCTGCCGAATGGCATATGGATTGTGGTACTTTATATCTGATTATAAACGAACAAAAAACGAATGTTCCAACAATTCAAAAAGCGATTGCGAAAGTAGGTCACGACACAGAGGGAGCCAGGGCTTTAAAGGAAGATTATGACAGTCTTCATGCTTGTTGTCAATATAAACGAAAATAATTTTAAAGAAACGCCAAAGTGAAAACTTTGGTTTTTTTAATGCCATACTTTAATTTTTTTTGAGTAAAAATTGTAGTTGTTAACTATGAAAAACGGTTATACACATAACTAAAATCAGGATTTTTATAAACAACTTTTGGCTGTAAATAATGTAAAGATAATTCTGCTACTTTAAATAGTTAATAAAACTTTAAAATAGTATCATAAATTGTGGTTGAGATATATTATCCGTACTTTCACGCACGAATAATTTTAGCATAAAACACCTTAGAATGAACGATTTTGATTGGAAGAATTTAATTGACCCACTTTTTTATATTCATTTTGATGTTAATGGAATTAAATTGGGTATTTATATAGTTTTATTTATTGTTTTTGCGGAGACGGGTCTTTTTGCAGGTTTTTTTCTGCCAGGAGATAGTTTATTGTTTTTGGCAGGAATTTACAGTCGCGAATTGATAGAGAATATTTTAGTTATCAATAATGATTTTCTAAATGTGGTCCTCCTATCCACACTTGTCGCATTGTCAGGAATTTTAGGAAACGTAGTAGGCTACTGGTTTGGTTCTAAAAGCGGGTATTATCTATACAACAAGGAAGATAGTTTTTGGTTTAAGAAAAAGTACTTGGTTCAATCAAAAGATTTTTTTGAAAAATACGGAGGTAAGGCAATTATTTTTGCTCGATTTCTTCCAATATTGAGGACTTTTGCACCAATAGTTGCCGGAATCGTTTCAATGGATAAGAAGAAGTTTATGTTTTATAATATTTTAAGTTCTTTTATTTGGTCGTTCACCCTAATTTTTGCCGGACATTATTTATATGGTTTTTTACTTGAGAATTATCAGATTGATCTAAAGGAGCATATCGAATTAATTGTATTGATTTTAGTAGGGATTACTGTTTTACCGGTAATTTATAAGTTTAGCAAAAAAGCTAAAGTTCAAGAATAAATCTAATTTAAAAATTAAAAATGCCACCAAATAATGTAGGACTATTTGGTGGCATTTTTAATAGTTCTTCGATTTACTTTAATTGAACCACTTTTTCTTCATGAAAAATTTGTCCGTCTGTAGTCATGCCCTCAATGATAATTTTGCAGTTTTTTTTGTTATAATCTAGAATATCAAATGTGAAATTACCGTTTGAATCTGAAATTGTTTTTGTAAACCAATTAATTGTGCCAAAATTATTAAAACCGTTACTAGAAGCATTCTCGTATTCTAAATTTTGAAAAGTACTACTTTTTGAAAATGCATCTTTTACAAAAAACGAATTTGGATTTGATTTTTTGGAGTGAGTATTTTGTTGTTTTTTGGTGTAAATTCTAATTATCCCAAGATTATTGTTACCGCCTGCCACTATAGCTAGAGCATTAATATAGATTTCATCAAGTTCATCCATTTTTAAAAATTCAAGTTCATAATAATCAAAGTAGAGTTGCCTATCATCAATATAAACAATAGGTGTGGGTGGTGGTCCTACACTTAATTGAGGCAATCTACTATATATATTTATCTTGCCAATGGTTCGATCTACCATGAACCCATTTTGTTCTATGAAATTTAAAATTCTTGAAGAGTTGTTGGTACTATCAATTTTATGACCACGAAGCATTCTGTTTGAAAGAATATTAATATGTGTTAATTGTTTTTTTTTGTTTTTTGACACAACTTCTTTAAGTTGAATGGCTTTTTCCTTAAAGTATGGTAAATCAAGATTTACGGTTTTAATAGTATCATTTTCTAAATTACAGTTCTTTTTAATAAGACCAGTAAAAACTTTATTATATAGTTTTTTTCTATTGACAACTTGTAGCGCTAATTTTGCATCAACATATTCAAAATTTGGTTGTTTATGCAAGGATAAATTAACATAAGTAGAATCTGTTAAAAGCAGATTTTGGAATTCGAAAGTACCATTTTCAGTGACATCAGCTGATGCCGTTATGAATTCTTTACTGCTTACTAGTTTTACTTTATGAAATGATTTACTTTTAAGTGGGTTAGCTACGGTTCCTTTTAAATTAATTCCAATGTCAAAAGTATAATGTGCAGTAGGTGGTTGCAGTTTCATGTAATCCCAATCATATTTTAGGCTTTCTTGATTCAGTAGAGCCAAATCTAATTCGTAATATTTTAATCTATTTACATCATTTAAATAATAATTAGAATTTAAAAGAGATGTCTTTAAATAAGGGTTGATAGTCAATCCTGCGATGATAGAATTGTTATCGTCGATACTTTTCGTTTCTACAGGCAAAACAGAAATACTAATCATATTATTAGTTGAATTGGAGAATGCGGCAAGTTTTATAATGTTTCCCTGTTGATTATTTTTTATAACATCATAATTATTTTTTGTAATTGGACTAATGTATATTTGTCTTTCAGACCATTGTTTTAATTCGTTATCAATTATTCTGATAGTATTAATTCCTGGATTTAGACCTGTATTATTGACAACAATTATTTGCTCTAAGTTATTAGGATTAATGTTTAAAGGTTCAACGATGAAATTTTGGTCTTGATGAATAACTAAATTTAATCCACGAAATTGTAAGCTATTGAAACTAGATTTATTTGTTTTTACTTTGATTTTAGTTTTGTTGTCTAGCATGAAGGAACTTGCTTCAATAGCAACGCCTATTAAATTAGCAGGGGGCAAATTATTTTCGATAATTTTGTCTTCATATTTCACTGCTACTGTTAGCACTTCTGTAGTTGGGATTGTGTGAAATTTTCCGAAGCCAAAATTATTTAATTTGACGGTTTGCAAAGCCTCTCCTTTGCTATTTTGTATAGTTGCTTCAAGATTTATAGGTGTATTATTATTGCAGTCTTTTACTTGTATCCCGATCGTATTTGAAACTCCGCTGATAAGATTTTTCCCTTCTGGATTTAGGTAAACTTTAAGTGTTTCTTTAACTATTTTTTCCGTATTCTGAATGCCTTGGTCTGGATTGATTATGTTTACTTTTACCAAAGTAGATTCATTTTCTGTAAAGTTGTTCATCCAGTTAGTATATACTTGGATGTAATAGTTTCCGGAGTCCAGATTAGGGCCAAGTTTAATATGACCCGAAAAAACACCATTATCAGCAAATACTAATTTTTCAGAGAGTTGTTTTCCTTTTTCGTCAAGTAATAGTACAAAAACATTGGAAGTGTAAAATGGTTTAGTAGTCTTTCTAGTAACTATGTATCCTTGATACCATATAGTCTCTTCGCTTAAGAATGTTGATTTATTTACATGAATATGGATTGCTTCTCTATCTAATTTAAAATAATTTTTAAGAACAACACCAATCTTTGATTTTACGGTTTCTTCATTATTCTGGCTAAACATAACTGAAGATACTAAAAAAGTAACGAATAGAAAAAAACGCCTTGGTTTTATCATAAAAAATAGATTGCCTTAGTTACTAATTTAGTAGTAAAAGTATGAAATTAATTCACTAATGCAATGTTAACTCTACAAAAACAATGAGCCCGAAATATAATCGAGCTCATTTTCTTTAAAAAATCTAAATATATTGGTTTGTTTTAAATTTTAATCTAAAAAGATGTATTGTTACATCATCCCTGGCATGCCGCCACCCATTGGGTTTCCACCACCATTATCTTCTTTAATATCAATCAAAGCACACTCAGTAGTCAATATCATTCCGGCAACTGAAGCTGCATTCTCTAAAGCTACACGAGTTACTTTTTTAGGATCAATAATTCCTGCTTTAAGCATGTCGACATATTCGTCTGTTTTTGCGTTATAACCAAAATCACCACTACCTTCAGCGACTTTTGCAACAACTACAGACCCTTCAAGACCTGCGTTTTCAACAATAGTTCTCAATGGAGACTCCACTGCACGAGATACAATTTGAATTCCGGTTGCTTCGTCAGCATTATCTGCTTTAATAGCACTAAGTGCATTTTTAGCTCTCAGTAAAGCAACTCCACCACCAGCAACAATTCCTTCTTCAACTGCAGCACGAGTAGCGTGAAGTGCGTCATCTACTCTGTCTTTTTTCTCTTTCATTTCTACTTCAGATGCAGCACCTACATAAAGTACAGCAACTCCACCAGCTAATTTAGCCAAACGTTCTTGCAACTTTTCTTTGTCATAATCAGAAGTGGTAGCTTCCATTTGACCTTTGATTTGGTTGACACGATTTTTGATCATATCCGCATCACCTGCACCACTTACAATTGTAGTATTATCTTTATCGATAGTCACTTTCTTAGCAGTACCTAACATTTCGATAGTTGTGTTTTCTAAAGTGTATCCTCTTTCTTCTGAAATTACAGTTCCACCAGTTAAAATAGCGATGTCTTCTAACATAGCTTTTCTTCGGTCTCCAAAACCAGGCGCTTTTACAGCGGCGATTTTCAAGGCTCCACGTAATTTATTTACCACTAGTGTAGACAATGCTTCCCCATCTACGTCTTCAGCAATAATCAATAATGGTTTCCCAGATTGTGCTACAGGCTCAAGAACCGGTAATAATTCTTTTAAAGAAGAAACTTTTTTGTCATATAAAAGGATGTATGGATTTTCTAGTTCTACCTCCATTTTTTCTGAATTGGTAACAAAATAAGGAGAAAGATATCCTCTGTCAAACTGCATGCCCTCAACAACATCAACATACGTATCTGTTCCTTTAGCTTCTTCAACAGTAATAACCCCTTCTTTTCCCACTTTTGCGAAAGCAGCAGCGATTAACTCCCCAATTACTTCGTCATTGTTAGCAGAAATTGAAGCGATTTGTTTGATTTTTTCAGAATCCGTACCTACTACTTTGGCTTGTTTAGCCAAATCAGCAACAATAGCATCAACTGCTTTGTCTATCCCGCGTTTCAAATCCATAGGATTGGCTCCGGCAGCAACATTTTTCAATCCTTCTTTTACGATCGCTTGTGCCAAAACGGTTGCAGTTGTAGTTCCGTCTCCGGCTAAATCATTCGTTTTAGAGGCTACTTCTTTTACCATTTGTGCGCCCATATTTTCTAGTGGGTCTTTCAATTCAATCTCTTTTGCTACAGTTACACCATCTTTAGTAACGGTTGGTCCGCCAAAAGCTTTTCCAATAATAACATTACGACCTTTTGGCCCTAGCGTTACTTTTACTGCATTTGCCAATGCATCAACACCACGTTTTAATCCGTCACGTGCTTCTATATCAAATTTTATATCTTTTGCCATTTTAAATTTTGTTTAATGTTTATTTGAAGGGACAAGTCACGACTTGTCCGTACTTTAATTTAGATAATTGCAAGAATATCGTCTTCACGCATGATCAAATAATCTTTTCCTTCTAGTTTCAATTCAGTACCAGCATATTTTCCGTACAAAACAGAATCACCAATTTTCACTGTCATAGTGTGGTCTTTTGTTCCGTTTCCTACAGCAACAACAGTTCCTTTTTGTGGTTTTTCTTTGGCAGTATCAGGGATGAAGATTCCTGACGCCGTTTTTGTTTCAGCAGCAACGGGCTCGATAAGGACTCTGTCTGAAAGAGGTTTAATGTTTAAATCCATGATTTTATATTTTTTAGTATTCAATATTAATTAATAAAGATGAAGATTTCAGAAATTGTGCCATCTTAATCAAACTGACACATTTTCTTATAAAAAATGCCAGCTTTGACAGGCTGGCATTTAGAATATGTAGAAGTGATTTATTTTACTGGATTTGTAGCTGCAGGTGTGTTTTGAGCAGGTACTGCTATAGGAGTAGTTGTGTTTGGTGCAGCGGTTCCCATATTGTCAATGATTTTAGAATCAGTATCACTTAATGTTCCTGTAAAGCTCAAGCTTGAAAGTAATATAAGTGCGATTAATATAGTTGCTAATGTCCAAGTGCTTTTGTCTAAAAAGTCAGTTGTTTTTTGTACCCCGCCTAACATTTGAGAACCACCTATTGTAGAGGATAATCCACCACCTTTAGGGTTTTGAACCATGATTACTACGATTAATAGAAAACAAACTATAGTTATTAAAACTAAAAAAATTGAAAATGTGCTCATTGTTTAATTATTATTATGTTGTAAAATCTTAATATCCGTTATGCGGTCTGCAAAGAAACTACTTTTTTCTGGATATTTCAAAATTAATATTTCATAAGCTTGTATCGCTTTTTGATATTTTTTTTGTTCCAAGTAAACTCGGGCTAAAGTCTCGGTCATCAAGTACGAGTTATCTGGTGCATTTAGGTCTAAGGATACTGAGGAAGCAGCGCCGTGTTTTACAGGAGAAATCTTTGGACTTGTTTCTATAAATTTATTGATTAAGTCTAATTTTTTTCTTTTCTCCTCGTCCATTGGAGCATCCGGTTTTTTAGAATCCTCATTCTCTCTTTCTATAGGTTCTGTACGAGAGAGCTGTAGCCATTCTTGGAAGGAATGTTGTTCTTTTGCCGAAAAATCCAACGGTTTTCCAAGATCCATTTTTTCTGCTATTGGTATAGAATTCGTTTGGATTGGGGCGGTTGGAGAAGCTTCCTTTATTGAGGTAAGAATGGATTGTTCTAAAGGATTTAATTTGGGTTCTTTTTTTTCTTGAAACGAAATAATTTCACTTTCAACTACCGGAATGTCAAGGATTTCAAGTGCTTTTTTAGTAAAGAGACTTTTGTGAATTGAAGTAAAAACATCGGAGGTAATAAAGTCAAATAAAATGGATCTGTCCGTTGTATAAGCAGCCGTTATTTTTAAAGCACCATTGTATTTATAACTGTTCTCATTGTACAGGCCTTTTAGGTGAAGTGCTCTGGCGCTCTGAAAATAAGGAAATTCGTTTAATACTTTTTCCAAAGCTTCTGTTTGCTTTTGATGTACAACATCAGGTTTGTTAATCAAATAAGTATAATCAGTTACATTCATTTTTCAAGTGTTCGATGTTCAGTAATCAATGTTCAACAATCAGGCTTCAAGTTTTAGTATATTGCACTGAATACTAAAAACTGCCAACTGGATATTTCTTTATTTACCATTTAGCCAGAGATTCATTAAATATATCTTGTGTTATTCTTTCAAAAATATCTTTTAAAGCAGCATTCAAGGTTGCGCCTGTCAATTGTTGTTGTGCAGGATAATCAAAGAAAAAAGTAAATGGTTTTTCAAAATCATCTGTTTCTTTTTTCTTATTGGTAAAACGAACATTCACACGAATTGTCAAACGGTTTTGAGAAGCTTGCTGGTCTGCCGTTGCTGTCATAGGGCTAATTCTGTAATCAACAATTTCTCCTTCATAGGTTAAATCTGCACCATTTTGTACCAAGTTTAAATTGGTTTGATTCTGAATCAAATCTTGAAGTTCTAGTGTAAATGTCCGGTCAATTCCGGGTTCAATTAATTCAGCATTATTCTGAAAAAAGCCCACTTGAAATGTTTCAGCATCAATTTTCCCCGTCCCTGTAAAGTTGTAAACCGAGCAGCTGTTGATGCTTATTATAAGTACGGAGAGAAGTATACGTTTTAGATATTTCATTTTATTTTTTAAAAATTGCTTCGCCGGCTCACCAATGTTCGGGTCAAATATATTCATTTTCAATTAAACAAGTTGTATTTTTCGGACTACATTATAAATCAAATTGTTTGATTTTCCGGTATAAAGTTCTTTCGGAAATTCCCAATTCATCTGCAGCGGCTTTTCGTTTTCCTTTATTTTTTTCTAATGATTTCTTAATCATTTCTATTTCCTTTTGTTCCAGACGCAAGGTTTCCTCTTCTTCGACAGTTTCGGCAAAAAGATAAGTATCATCCCTTTCCTGATAAGCGTTGTCATTGTTTTTTACAGCTATTAAAGTTGCTCTTGGTTCTTCTTCAAAATCAATTTCACTATCATTTTCCTTAGATCCATATATTTTCTTGATCAAGTTTTGATTTGTTTCCTGCACTTTAGAAACGCCATTCTGGATGAGTTCTAAGGTTAGTTTTTTTAAATCATTTAGATCGCTTTTCATATCAAAAAGTACTTTGTACAAAATTTCTCTTTCGGTACTAAAATCACTTTCGTTTTTTTGGTCTTTAATAACGGAAGGTAAATTGTTTCCTTGTACGGGTAAATAGGATTGTAATGTCACTGCGGATATCTCTCTGTTGGTTTCTAAAACGGATATTTGTTCCGCTACATTTCGCAATTGTCGGATGTTTCCGCTCCAACGAAATTTTTGCAATAATTGCACAGCACTTTCATCCAGTTTCAAAGGAGGCATTTTATATTTATGGGCAAAATCAGCGACGAATTTCCTAAACAATAAGTGAATATCCTCTTTTCGATCGCGTAAAGGGGGCAAAGTAATATCCACTGTACTTAAACGATAATAGAGGTCTTCACGGAATTTCCCTTTTTCGATAGCATCAAATAAATTGACATTTGTGGCCGCCACAATTCTGACATTTGTTTTTTGTACTTGTGAAGAACCTACTTTTATAAATTCACCATTTTCAAGAACACGCAACAAACGCACTTGGGTGGTCAAGGGTAATTCGCCCACTTCATCCAGAAAAATAGTTCCTCCATCAGCCACTTCAAAATAACCTTCGCGAGTTCCTGTTGCTCCGGTAAAAGCGCCTTTTTCATGCCCAAAAAGCTCACTGTCAATGGTTCCTTCTGGAATGGCGCCACAGTTTACAGCTATGTATTTTCCGTGCTTTCTGTGCGAAAGCGAATGAATAATTCTGGGAATATTTTCTTTTCCAACTCCGCTTTCTCCGGCTACCAAAACGGTAATGTCAGTAGGAGCAACTTGAATGGCTTTTTCTATCGCACGATTAAGCTTCGGGTCATTCCCGATAATCTCAAATCGTTGTTTAATATTTTGAACTGATTCCATATTGTTATTGCGAGGCACGAAGCAATCTCATTTATAATTACTTAAACTCTTTTATTTCTAATGAATTAAAAATTAGCCACTAATTTTATTAATTCATTTCACTCAAACCAACCGCTTTCCCTTTCAAAGTGCCGCTTGTACAACTTTCAACTTTAACCAAAACAAAATCCCCAATTTTATAATTCTCCTTTGGGAAAACTACGGTAGTACTTTGTGAATTTCTGCCGGAAAACTCCTCAGTCGATTTTTTCGAAACTTTTTCTACTAAAACTTCTACGGTTTGTCCAATGAATTCTTCACTGCGGAACCAAGCATGTTTTTGTTGTAAATCGACAATTTCTTGCAGTCTTCTTGCTTTTGTTTCATCGGTAACATCATCTTCCATTTTTCTTCCAGCCAAAGTTCCCGGACGTTCGGAATACGAATACATATACCCAAAATTATATTTCACATATTCCATTAAACTCAAGGTGTCTTTATGGTCTTGTTCGGTTTCTGTAGGGAAACCAGCAATCATATCCTGTGAAATGGAACCATTTGGAATAATAGTCCTGATTTTGTCAATCAAAGTCATGTACTCTTCACGCGTGTGCAAACGGTTCATTTCTTTCAGAATTCTATTGCTTCCAGATTGGACAGGCAAGTGAATGTGTTTGCAAATATTAGGATGTTTTGCAATCACGTGCAACACACTTTCATGCATATCCTGCGGATTAGAGGTTGAAAATCGAATACGCATTTTAGGAAAACCTACGGCTACCATTTCAAGGAGTTGGTCAAAGTCAACAGCAGTTGCTTTTTGCATTTTGGTAGCGTTCTCAAAATCTTTTTTTAATCCGCCGCCGTACCAAAGAAAACTATCCACATTTTGTCCCAAAAGTGTAATTTCTTTGAAGCCTTTGTCCCACAAATCCTGAATTTCTTTCATGATACTTTGTGGTTCACGGCTGCGTTCGCGTCCTCTGGTAAAAGGTACCACACAAAACGTGCACATATTATCGCAACCACGAGTAATTGAAACCAAAGCCGTAATTCCGTTGCTCATCAATCGAACAGGAGAAATATCGCCATAAGTTTCATCCTTCGATAAGATCACGTTAATGGCATCACGTCCTTCTTCTACTTCTTGCAAAAGGTTCGGCAAATCTTTATAGGCATCAGGACCTACAACGAGGTCAACAATTTTCTCTTCTTCCAGAAATTTACTTTTCAAACGTTCTGCCATACAGCCCAAAACGCCCACTTTCATCTTTGGATTAATGCGTTTTACGGCATTGTATTTCTCTAGACGTTTGCGAATTGTTTGCTCTGCTTTATCCCGAATAGAACAGGTATTCACCAAAACTAAATCGGCTTCTTCCAGAATTTGCGTCGTATTATATCCGTTTGAGGATAATATAGAAGCTACAATTTCACTATCCGAAAAATTCATTGCGCAACCGTAACTCTCAATAAAAAGTTTCTTCGTGTTCTCGGGTTTATTTTCTAAAACAAGACTTTCTCCCTGCTTGCTTTCTTCTATTATCTTTTCCATTGCATATTTTCAAAGTGCAAAGATAACGCAATTGAAATAAATATGACAAGATGTCAGATTAAGAATTAACACTATTTTGGGTTTTAATTTTGGAATAACGAAAACGTTCTTTTGTTTCTAAAAGAACGTTTTCGTTATCAAACCAGGTGTTGTTGTTGTAATTAGAACAATACCACACCCAATTGAATTCGGGCAATTTTAAGGGCTGGATTCCACATGGCTACTGCGGAAACAGGAAGTTTGTAATTTAGAATGTGAATGTTTTTATACGCCCTGATTCCGGTATTTACAATATCAAAATTACTGTTGGGATCATTTGTATATAAATGGGATTCTCCGTTTAAGGCAAATCCGGCTCCTAAATAGGCCTCTAAAGTGATTTTTTGATTTTTCAATAACGGATATCCTAATTCAACATAGGTGGAATATCTGTTTTTATAATCGAGGTTATTCATTAATTCACGATCATTACCGTAAAGCAGAAAATCAGCTTCTATCCGCAAAGGAAATCGGTCAGGAAATTGATAGGATGTTCTTAAGTCAAGAATGTGCGTGGTTGTTTTTCGATCGTAATTAAAAACGGCAGGGTTTTCAATATTTGTAGTATTGAATAGGTCCCATAAGGCGATTGAAAAACCATTTTTTTTGTATTGAATGTAATAATCAATTTCTTTGTACTCGCCATCAAACCCATTCCCGCCCCAAAGACCCACGGTTAGATTTCGTTTTTTGTCCAAAGCATAATGAATGTTTCCCATGGCAGTCATGCTTCCGTTGATAACCAGTCCTCTCCAGAGGTGGCTCGTTTTTAATTCTACATCAAAATCTAGTCGGTTCGTTTTTGTGTTTGCTACAGCTGCTGGAATGGTATCGGCAACAGGAGTTTCTTGGGCATATCCAGCTAGCCCTATAATAGAGATTATAGTGGTGAAAAATAATTTTCGCATGATTTTACTTTTAAAAAAGAAGGTTAGAGAAGTAACATATATAAGGTTGCGGCCAAACAGGAACCTATTATAGGGCCAACGATAGGAACCCAGGCATACCTCCAATCGCTGCTGCCTTTTATGGGTAAAATAGCGTGCATGATTCGAGGTCCCAAATCTCTTGCAGGATTTATAGCATACCCTGTGGTTCCTCCCAAGGATAATCCTATAGCCCAAACTAAAATAGCGACCGGTAAAGCGCCAACAGTTCCAAGTCCAATTGCAGCGCCAGTATCAGAACTCATGATCAGCTCTGGACCGGCAATATAGAATATCACGAAAATTAATACAAAAGTGGCGATGATTTCACTCATTAAATTGGAGGAGTAATTCCGAATCGCGGGTCCTGTGCAAAAACAAGCAAGTTTTCCGCCTTCATCTTCTGTGGCTGCAAAATGATCTTTATGGGAAAGCCAAACTAAAAAGGCTCCCAGCATAGCTCCAATGAATTGAGCCAAGATGTAGGAGGCAACCTGTGACCAGGCAAATTTTCCTATGAGTGCTAAGCCTAAGGTGACAATAGGATTTAAATGCGCACCGCTAATCGGACCGGCAACAGCAACGCCTACAAAAACGGCAAAACCCCATGCTGTACTGATGACAATCCATCCGGAATTATTTCCTTTGGTTCCTTTAAGAGCTACATTGGCAACTACGCCATTACCTAATAAAATCATTAGCATGGTACCGAGAATTTCTGCAATAAATGGAGTCATAATGTATGGTTTTAATGATTAATTTTCTATCCAGTTTCCAGCTCGGCCTACCGCTTTATCCCAGTTTTTTACCAATTCAGTGACAGTGTCTCTGGGCATTTCGGGTGAAAATTCACGGTCTATTGTCCATTGTTTTTGTAATTCATCTACGCTGTCCCAATATCCAATAGCTAAACCGGCTAAATAAGCTGCTCCTAGGGCTGTTGTTTCTAATGTCTTTGAGCGAATCACTTTGAAATTAAAAAGATCCGATTGAAATTGCATCAATAAATTATTTGCAACTGCTCCGCCATCCACTCGTAGTTCTGTTCCTTTTTTTTCAAAATCGGCCTCCATGGCTTTTGCTAAATCATAGACTTGATACGCTATTCCTTCAAGAGTTGCTCTCGCAATGTGCGCGTTTGTGGTTCCTCTGGTTATCCCAACTATGGCTCCTCGAGCGTATTGGTCCCAGTAAGGAGCTCCTAGACCTGTTAATGCGGGAACAAAATACACACCTCCGTTGTCCGGAACGCTGGCTGCTAGTTCTTCAATTTCATGGGCAGCATCAATCATTTTAGCACCATCTCTTAGCCATTGTACGGCCGCACCACCCACAAAAACACTGCCTTCCAATGCATAAGTTGTTTTTCCGTTAATTTTCCAGGCTATGGTTGTTAATAAATTATTTTTAGAATAAACGGGCTTTTCGCCAGTATTCATTAGCATAAAACAACCGGTTCCGTACGTGTTTTTTACCATTCCGGGATTGATACACAACTGTCCAAAAAGAGCTGCTTGTTGGTCTCCTGCAACGCCTGCTATAGGGATTTTTGTAGAAAACAGCGTGGTTGAGGTTACTCCATAGACCTCACTACTTTGTTTTATTTCTGGCAATATCGATTGCGGGATATCGAATAAATTTAATAATTCCTGGTCCCATTCTAAAGTATGAATGTTTAACATCATCGTACGACTAGCATTAGAAACATCAGTCATGAACATTTTACCTCGGGTCAATTTCCAAATAAGCCAAGTGTCGACAGTTCCAAAACACAATTTTCCTTGTTCTGCTTTTTCACGAGCCCCTTCCACATTATCTAAAATCCATTTTAATTTTGTGGCAGAAAAATAAGCGTCTAAAACCAGTCCTGTTTTTTCTTTGATCATATCTCCGTGCCCTTGAGCTTTCAATGCGTCACAATATTTTGCAGTTCTCCGGTCTTGCCAAACAATGGCATTATAAATTGGAATACTGGTTTCTCTATCCCAAACAATTGTGGTTTCTCTTTGATTGGTGATGCCAATGGCGGCGATTTCTTTTCCTGAGATTCCTACTTTTGCAATAACTTCAGCGGTTACGCTCATTTGTGAGGACCAGATTTCGTTTGGATCGTGTTCTACCCATCCTGGTTTTGGGAAAATTTGTTCAAAAGATTTTTGAGACACGTTGACAATTTCTCCATCGTGGTTGAAGACAATTGCCCTGGAGGAGGTAGTTCCTTGGTCAAGGGCAAGAATTAGTTTGTTTTTCATTTTGGGTGTTTTTATGTTAATAGAGTTGTAGATTATTTTACTTGAAATTCTGTTAAAAGGAAACCGTTGGCCAGAGTTCTAAATTCAGCTGTTTGAGCTTCGGCCCAAGGGGTGTCACGGCCTAATTCTTTGGCTAATAATTGAGCAACTTTTTCAGAAGAATCAATCGCTGCTCTGGCGTCTAAAAACAAAAGTCGCACGCGTCTGGCCAATACATCTTCAATGGTTCTGGCCATTTCGAAACGAATAGCCCAAGCCACTTCTGCCATGGTATAATCATAATCAGGATGTAGTTTCTCTTTTAATAAAGGCTCGTCTTCCTGTAATTTCAGTATTTTAGGAATGTCAGTTCCATAAATGTATAAATGATTCTCTCGGTCTGTTACGGAAGTTATTTTATTGCCGTGGATAGCGATGTGTTCCGTTTTACATCCTTTTTTAGGTAAATTATGGACTTTGATGGCTTTGCCAATAACGTCTTCAGCGATTTTTCGGTACGTAGTCCATTTTCCTCCGGTGATGGTGATTAATCCGGTATCCGAAACAATTATTTTATGACTTCTGGAAACTTCTTTGGTACTTTGCCCTTTTTTTTCTGGCGCTGCCAAAGGTCTTAAGCCTGCAAACACTGATAAAACATCGCCTCTTGTTGGTTTTTTCTCTAGAAATCTTTGAGCAGTTTCTAAAACGAAATCAATTTCTTGTTCCAAGGCAATTGGCTCCAGACTCGATTTTTTAACCAAAGTATCGGTGGTTCCTACCACAATTTTATCATGCCACGGCACTGCGAATAAAACGCGTCCGTCACTTGTTTTTGGAATCATTAAAGCATGTTCGCTTGGTAAGAACGATTTGTCAAAAACCAAGTGAATCCCTTGGCTTGGAACAATATATTTCTTGTATTCCAAATCATTCATTTTCATGATTGAGTTGGTAAAAACCCCGGTAGCGTTAATAACGGCAGTTCCGTTTAATTTATATTTGGTGCCGGTTTCTTTATCTTCAAATTCTACTCCCGTAACTTGGTTTTTATCGTCTTTCAATAAATTAATCACTTTCGAATAATTCAAAAGCGTAGCTCCTTTTTCAACGGCTGTTTGCGCAATGTTGATTGCCAAACGCGAATCATCAAACTGTCCGTCTTGATATACAACGCCGCTAACCAATCCTTTTTGTGTAATGGTCGGAAGCAATTCTATTGTTTTTTTTCTGGACACATATTTAGAAGCGCCTAAGCTTAATCGTCCGGCTAACATATCGTATATGGTTAATCCTATGGTATAGAAATAACCGCCCCACCAATTATAATTTGGAATCACAAAGGATTGGTTTTTCACCAAGTGACCAGCGTTTTGTGCCATTAGGCCTCTTTCTTTTAGGGCTTCGCGTACCAAAGCAATGTCTCCTTGTTCTAAATACCGAACCCCACCATGAACTAACTTTGTGCTTCGACTGGAGGTTCCTTTGGCAAAATCAATTGATTCCAACAGTATGGTTTTGAAACCTCTGCTAGCTGCGTCTAGCGCTATTCCTAATCCGTTAGCACCACCGCCAATGATAATTACATCCCAATTTTTGGTTTGTGTAAGTTGAATTAATTGTTCTGATCTTTTCATTTTATTGTTTTTATACCGTAACACAATATTTCGTTTTACAAACATAACGAAATAAATCGAAACAAAATGAAACTATTCAAAATAACCTGTTTTATTTTTTATTTCTAAAAGAATACCTATCTTTATTTCAATATTTAAACAGTAGTATGACTATAATTAATATCAGACAGGAACTAATAATAGAGGAATTAAATCAAAAAGGGTATGTTCATGTGGTGGAGCTGTGCGAAACACACAAGGTTTCGTCCGTAACCATACGGAAGGATTTGAGTTTTTTAGAAAGCAAGAATCTGTTGCATCGTACCCATGGAGGCGCTAGTAAACAGCCCATTTATGCGTTTGAAAGAAATGTAAGTGATAAAGAATTGCTTCAGGTAGAGCAAAAGAAGCTTATCGCAAGAGCGGCTTTGAGTTACATTAATGACAATGATTACATCATTATGGGCTCCGGGACTACGATTCATAATTTATCTAAAGTGATGGGGGGCTTTCAAAAATTAACTGTACTGACTCCTTCGCTTAAAGTTTCTTTAGAGCTCTGCAAACATTCGGAAATTGATACCATTCAACTGGGTGGTGATATTAGAAAAGCATCAACTTCAGTTGTGGGTGCTATTGCTGAAGGAATTTTGAGCCAGTTTTCCTGTAATAAATTATTTATTGGAACTGATGGGCTTCATTTAGAGTTTGGTTTAAGTACTTCAAATGCTATGGAAGCTCATTTGAATCAAGCGATGATTGATGTAGCCGAAAAAGTAATTGTTTTGGCCGATTCAACTAAAATGAATGTCAGGGGTTTTGGTAAAATCTGCAATGTAGAAAAAATTGATGTTTTAATTACCGATGAAGGTATCGATATCGAAACTAAAACGAAACTGGAAGAAATGGGGTTGAATGTCGTTGTTGTGTAAAAGGGCTTCTTTTAAGTTTTAAGTAACAATCATTGTATAATGGGGTGTTTTAAAATTAGAGAAAATGATGGAACAAGTTGATTTTAAGATACTATTGGCTATGTTTTTTGTTTTGACTTGACGACTTTTAAACTTTTCACATACTTAATTGCAGTTGGATTTTAGGAAATAGATCATAAAAAGGCAGTATTTTTAATAAAACCGCAGTGATTTATTTTTTTTAAAGTATAGGATTCAAATCATTCAAAACTTGCAACTGAATGATTAAATTGACTTTTAAAATTTAAAAAACTTAAAATTTAAAAAAATCTTCTACTTTTGCCGACATAAACAATCGGAATATGGCAAAGAATTTAGTTATAGTGGAATCACCTGCAAAGGCAAAAACAATCGAAAAATTTCTAGGAGCAGATTTTCAGGTCGAGTCAAGTTATGGGCACATTGCTGACTTGCCGTCTAAGGAAATTGGTGTTGATGTAGAAAATGGCTTCAAACCCAAATACGAAGTTTCTGCTGATAAAAAAGCATTGGTTACTAAATTAAAAGGACTTGCTAAAAAAGCTGAAATGGTATGGTTAGCAAGTGATGAGGATCGCGAGGGAGAAGCTATTTCTTGGCATTTAGCCGAAGAATTAAAATTAGACGCGACCAAAACCAAGCGGATTGTTTTTCATGAAATCACTAAAACTGCAATTCTAAAAGCCATTGATAATCCACGAGAAATTGATTATAACTTAGTCAATGCGCAGCAAGCGCGTCGTGTATTAGATCGATTGGTAGGTTATGAATTATCTCCTGTACTTTGGAGAAAAATAAAGGGAGGGCTTTCGGCAGGCCGTGTGCAATCAGTATCAGTTCGTTTGATAGTGGAACGGGAACGGGAAATTCAAAACTTTAATGCTGTAGCTACGTATTCTGTTGTGGCAGAATTTACTAATGAAACCGGTAAAATATTCAAAGCCAAACTGCCTAAAAATTTCAATACTAAAAAAGAAGCCGAAGATTTTTTAAATAGAAATATAGGTTCTACATATAAGGTAGCCGATTTGGAGACTAAACCTACCAAAAAAACACCAACAGGTCCGTTTACCACATCAACATTGCAACAAGAAGCCGCTCGTAAATTGTATTTGCCGGTAGGAATTACCATGCAACTGGCGCAACGCCTGTATGAAGCCGGACTGATCACGTATATGAGAACGGATAGCGTGAATTTATCTAAAGATGCGATGGAAGCGGCTCAGGCTGAAATTATTAAATCCTACGGAAAAGAGTTCTCTAAACCTCGAACTTTTGTCAATAAAAGTAAGGGAGCACAGGAAGCACACGAGGCAATTCGTCCTACGGATATGTCCCGTCATACGGTAAATATAGACAAAGATCAAGCGCGTTTGTATGACTTGATCTGGAAAAGAACCTTGGCTTCGCAAATGAGTGATGCACAATTAGAACGTACTAACGTGAAAATTGAAGCGAATAATCATGGTGAAATATTCACGGCTTCCGGAGAGGTTTTGCTTTTTGAAGGTTTCTTGAAAGTATACCTTGAAGGGCATGATGACGATGAAGAAGAGCAGGAAGGCATGTTGCCGGCAATGAAAGTCAATGAAAAATTACAAAACAATTACATCTCAGCAACCGAAAGATATTCTAGAGCGCCTGCAAGATATACCGAAGCTTCATTGGTAAAAAAATTAGAAGAGTTAGGAATTGGTCGTCCGTCTACCTATGCGCCAACAATTTCTACGATTATCAACAGGAATTATGTAGAAAAAGGAAATCTGGACGGGCAAGAAAGAAATTACGTGCAATTGATGTTGCAATCCGGAAAAGTAGCAGCGAAGGTGCTGAAAGAAAACACCGGATCTGATAAAGGAAAATTAGTTCCTACAGATATTGGAACAATTGTTACGGATTTCTTGGTAAAGAATTTCGGAAATATTTTGGATTATAATTTCACTGCAAAAGTCGAAGAGGATTTTGATGAAATAGCGGAAGGAAATATTGAGTGGACTAAAATGATGCAGGAGTTCTACGATAAATTTCACCCTATAGTGAAAGATGTAGAGGCCAATGCAGATCGTGAAAGCGGGGAGAGAATTCTTGGAACCGATCCAAAAACAGGAAAGCCGGTTTCGGTTCGTTTAGGAAAATTTGGACCAATGGCTCAAATTGGTGCAGCTGATGATGAAGAAAAAAAGTTCGCGAGTTTGATGAATGATCAAAATATTGGGAACATCACTTTAGAGGAAACGCTGAATCTATTTTTATTACCAAAAAATCTTGGAGAATATAAAGGCGAAGAAGTTGAGGTAAGTAATGGTCGTTACGGCCCTTATATTCGTCATGGTGCGGCTTTTGTTTCTTTGCCAAAAGGAGAAAATCCACTGGATGTTGATTTTGAAAGGGCTCAGGAATTAATCGATGAAAAGGCTATTGCCGATGCTCCAATTGCCGTTTATAAAGGCGAAGGTGTTCAAAAAGGCGTTGGTCGTTTTGGTCCTTTTATCAAATGGGATGGCTTGTTTATTAATGTAAGTAAGAAATATAATTTTGATGATTTGTCTCAAGTTGATATAGAAGCATTGATTGAAGATAAATTGCAAAAAAATATCGATAAAGTATTGCATAATTGGGAGGATGAAGGTATTCTGGTCGAGAAAGCCCGCTGGGGTCGCTCTGTAATCACCAAAGGAAAACTCAAAATTGAATTGAGTAAAGACGTAGATGCTGCCAAATTAACATTGGCGGAAGTCCAAGAAATGATTGCCAAAAAAACGCCTGCTAAAAAAGTAGCCGCCAAAAAAGCACCAGCAAAGAAAGCAGCTGTCAAAAAAACAGCCGTTAAGAAACCTGTCGCAAAAAAGTAATTAGTCACTAATTCCGGTTTCATCGCTCTTTGTTAAGAGTTGTGATTAAGGGAAAAAAATATAAAAATGGAATTTGATTTTCTAAAGCCCGTTGATGATGAAATCCTGGAATATATAAATGGATTGACTTCACAGCAACTGGGCGGTAAAATTGTGTTGCATACCCAGGAACAATTCCCTGATTTAAACAAGATTAAAATTGCCGTACTAGGTGTTTTAGAAAACCGAGGCAATGCCAATGCGGTGTCCACTGTTGATTTACTCTCGGTTAGGAAAGAATTATATGGATTATTTCCTGGAAACTGGGATGCATCTATTGCTGATTTAGGTGACATTCTTGCTGGAAACTCTACGGAAGATACCTACTTTGCCTTAAAAAAAGTAACAGCAAGTTTAATAAAAAAGAAGATTATTCCTATTGTTATTGGAGGTTCTCAGGATCTGACCTATGCTTTGTACAGAGCGTATGATGATTTAGAACAGATGGTGAATTTAGTCGCTATCGATAATAAGTTTGATTTTGGAAAAGAGAATGAACAGGCCTCGGCCACTTCTTATTTGACAAAAATAATTATAGACGAGCCGAACAATCTCTTTAATTATTGTAACATAGGCTATCAAACGTATTTTAATTCGCAAGAAGAAATAGATTTGATAGAGAAATTGTTTTTTGATGCCTATCGATTAGGGGAGGTTTCGAATAATATAGCTATATCTGAACCTGTTTTCAGAGATGCAGATGTGGTCAGTATTGATTTAAATGCTGTAAAATCATCTGATTCCGGCAATTTTAGTTCATTTGCACCCAATGGTTTTAACGGGAAAGAAATATGCGCGCTGTCACGATATGCAGGAATAAGTGATAAAGTTTCCGCATTGGGGATCTTTAATCACAATAATTCCGCACAAGAATCAGTGATCATAGCACAAATAATTTGGTATTTCATAGAAGGCTTTCATTATCGCTCGCATGAGTATCCTTTTGGAAGTAAAGAAAACTACTTGAAATATATAGTTCCCATGGAAGAAGAGGATCTTGTTTTTTATAAAAGTGATAAAACAGACCGATGGTGGATCGAAATTCCATTTATTTCAAATGTTAATAATAAATTAAAAAGAAACACGTTATTACCATGTTCTTATGAAGAATATTTAATGGCTTGTAATCAGGAATTGCCCGAAAGATGGTGGAAAGCGCAGAGGAAAAACATCATTTAGGATAATTTTATGCTTATTTATTCTTTTTTTATAAAATAGAGTTTGTTTAGTTTAAAAAAATTGTTTTTTTAAAAAATAATAAATAGGTTTACACCCTTAAAAATAATGAATATATAACCAAATTTATATGAAGAAGTTCATTGCATTTACGTCAATTTTGACCCTTTTAATTGGCTGTGGTAAATCAAGCGACAGAGGAGAACTAGTTGGTATTAATGGAGGGAAATGGCATCCGGAAAAACCTCTTGGAATGGCATTAATCCCAGGTGGCGCTTTTATAATGGGTAAGTCAGATGCTGATTTAGCCAATGTAGAGGACGCTCCAACAAAAACAGTTACGGTTCGCTCCTTTTATATGGATGAAACGGAAATTACCAATAGTGAATACCGTAAGTTTGTAGAGTGGGTAAAAGACTCTACAATGAGGGTGAGATTAGCCATTTTAGCTGATGAAGTAGGGCAAACTGCTGATGCCTCAACGGCTAAAGGTAAGAATGCAGGAAGCATAGGTGACTTTGCTTTTAATGATTCGGATCCAGAGAAAATGACAGCCTATGACAAATACATGTATGATAATTATTATAGTGTAGGAACCGCTGACGATCCTTATGCTGGTAGAAAGCTGAATAAAAAAGTAAAATTAATAATGGATACGAAACTATATCCGGATGAATATTATACTGAAGTAATGGATTCTATGTATTTGCCAATAGAAGAATCATACAATGGTCTTCGCACTATTGATGTTAATAAATTGAAATTCCGTTATTCTTGGATGGATATTCAGGCTGCTGCCAAAGCAAAAGACGGAAGACGAAAAGACTATATCAAAACCGAAGAAATAAATGTATATCCCGATACTAGCGTTTGGATTAAAGATTTTGCCTATTCCTACAATGAGCCAATGCATAATGATTATTTTTGGCACAAAGCCTACGGAGATTATCCTGTAGTAGGGGTCAAGTGGACTCAAGCAAAAGCATTTTGCGCCTGGAGAACATTATATAAAAACAGCCATATCAAATCAAAAAAGAAAGGACAAGACTTAATCAATTCTTTTCGATTGCCAACCGAAGCAGAATGGGAATATTCAGCCAGAGGAGGTTTAGAATCTGCTACTTATCCTTGGGGAGGGCCATATACTAAAAACGACAGAGGTTGTTTCTTGGCAAATTTCAAACCCAACAGGGGCGATTATGCAGCAGATGAAGCCTTGTATACTGTTGAAGCAAAATCGTATGAACCAAATGGTTATAATTTGTATAATATGGCAGGAAATGTTTCGGAATGGACCGATTCTTCATATGATCCAAATGCGTATGAGTATGTATCGTCAATGAATCCAAATGTTCAGGATACTTCAAATAAACGCAAAGTACTGCGCGGTGGTTCATGGAAAGATGTTGCTTATTTCCTACAGGTAGGTACAAGAGATTATGAATATGCTGATTCAGCCAGGAGTTATATAGGTTTTAGAACCGTTCAGGATTACATGGGAGTTCAAACTACCGGAATCGGAAAAAAGAGATAATTAAAACAAACCAAATCTATTCATTTTTTAAAAACACTATTATGGCATTATTAAGTAAGAAAGCAATGAATTTCGCATACGGCATGGGAGCTGCTGTTGTAATCATAGGCGCACTATTCAAAATCACCCATATTGAATTTGGTTTTATTACAGGAAATTTAATGCTAACTATAGGTCTTGTTGTAGAAGCAGCCATTTTTGCGCTTTCTGCCTTTGAACCGGTTGATAATGATTTGGATTGGACTTTAGTATATCCGGAATTAGCTAACGGTCAGGCTAAACCAGCAACTAAAAAAGTAGAAACACCATCTGATGCACAAGGATTGTTGTCTCAAAAATTAGATATGATGTTAAAAGATGCCAAAATTGATGGGGAATTAATGGCTAGTTTAGGTAATAGCATCAAAAATTTCGAATCAGCAGCAAAGGGAATTGCCCCAACAATAGATTCTATTACATCTACTAAAAAATACAGCGAGGAGTTGACTTTGGCTGCAGCCCAAATGGAGTCATTGAACAGTCTGTATAAAATACAATTACAAAGCGCCTCCAGAAATGTACAAATTAATGAAGAAGTTGCTGAAAACAACCTAAAATTAAAAGATCAAATGCAGTCATTGACTTCAAACCTATCCTCTTTGAATAATGTATATGGTGGAATGCTTTCTGCAATGAATAATAAAGGATAATTAGTTTCAAACTATAAAAAAATATTAAACTAATTATTTAGAAAATATGGCAGGAGGAAAACTAACCCCTAGACAGAAGATGATTAACCTAATGTATTTGGTTTTCATCGCAATGTTAGCATTAAATATGTCCAAAGAAGTGTTGTCTGCTTTTGGATTAATGAATGAAAAATTTGAAGGGTCAAACGCTTCAGCCCAACAATCAAACGCTCAAATGTTAGCTGGATTAGATGCGAAAGCAGCGGAAGCAGGTGGCGAATTTGCTGCAGCGGCCATAACAGCTCATAAAGTAGAAGTGATAACAAAAAATTTTTACGATTATATTAGACAAATAAAAGCGGAAGTTTTAGTAGGAACCGAAGTGGATCCGGAGACGGGTAAACTACCGTATGAGGCTATGGACAAAGGAGATAATATAGATAATTTATGGTTCAGTCCCGCAGGTTACTCCGCTAAAGGAAAAGAAGTTATTTCAACAGTTGAAAAGTATAAATCGGACATGAAGTTGGCTTTGGGTGATAATAAAAAATTAGCGCCAATTTTATCTGAAGTTCAAGCTAAGTTTAGTTTGGCAGATGTTAAGAATAAAGACGGTATAGCGATACCTTATTTAGATTATCATTTTAAAGGCTTTCCAGCAGTTGCTTCTTTAGCTAAACTATCTGCTTGGCAGAATGATGTTAAAAAAGCAGAATCAGATGTGTACAGTACGGCATTAGGTAAAGCGGCGGTTGCAGCGGCATCTTACAGTAATTATCAAGCTATCGTTGTATTGGATAAAAATGCTTATTTCCAGGGCGAACAGGTTACAGGTAAAGTAGTTTTGGGACGTTATGACGAGAATACCAAACCAACAAGTGTTACTGGTGCTAGGTTAGATCCGGCTACGGGACAAGCTAAGATTGCTTTAACAGCTGGTGGTGTAGGTGAACAAAATATTGCAGGACAATTTACGTTTGTAGAGGATGGTAAAACAATTCCATTGAAATTTGCTGGAAAATATGTTGTGGTGCCAAGACCTAATTCTGCAACAATTTCAGCAGATAAGATGAATGTCGTTTATAGAGGCGTATCCAATCCTATGACTATTTCCTTTGCAGGTATTCCGGATAATGCTGTTAATGCTTCTGCTCCAGGTTTATCAAAGGTAGGCAACGGTAAATACGTTATGAATCCTGGTGGTGGTAATGAAGTTATAGTCAGCGTATCAGGAAAAATGTCTGACGGAAAAGTGGCTACTGATAAAAAAGTTTTCAGAATCAAAGGTATTCCGGGGCCAGCTGGAACTATTAGGGGAGAAACAGGTGTTGTAAAAGGACCAAAATCAAATCTTGAAATTGCAACTATTGGAGCTAAATTGGAAGATTTTGATTTTGAAGTTGGTTTAAATGTAGTTGGTTTTAATTTAAAAGTTACCGGACAGCCGACAGTAGTTGTATCAGGAAACAGATTAAATGCACAATGTAAGGCCGTATTGTCAAAAGCAGGAAGAGGTGATCAAGTGACCATTTCTGAGATTAAAACCAAACTTGTTGGTGCAGGAAGCTACTTATTGCCAAGAACAGCTCCAGTAATTTTTGAAATACAATAATTAGTACGGTTTTATATAAACCTACTTCAATATCTTATAATGATACTATGATGAATGTAAGAAATTTTTTAATCGCTATAGTCTGTTCCACAGGAAGTCTTGCTTCGGTTGCACAATCTAATTTGCTTAATGCAAAAACTCCTGACGAGATAGGTCTAAAATCTGATGCACAATTAATTTCAGATAACGATAGGCCTTTGTCCTATGGATATGTGCATGATAGAGATGTTTTAATGGGAAAAACAACCTGGGAAATAATCGATTTAAACGAAAAGATTAATTTTTCATTGTATTTTCCTGTAGATACTGCAAATATTGGTTCGGATAGGCGTTCGTTATACGATGTGCTGACTAAAGCCATAAAAAGTGGTGAATTAACAGAAGTGTATACAGATAGTTATTTTAACACTAAAAAATCATTTAAAGACATCCAAGCTTCATTAACTCGAATAGATACTACAGACGCCGGTAGAGAACAAATAAATGCAGGGAATCAAATATCAGAAGAGTATATTCTGAGACAGGATCTTTCTGCTCAGGACGTAACACAGTATAAAATTAAGGGGTATTGGTATTTTGATAAAAGGCAGAGTGAATTAAAGTATCGTTTATTGGGTATTTGTCCAGTGACTCCGGATGTTTATACGATGAATAGTGATCAAAAAGATTATATTGAGTTGTTTTGGGTGTTTTTTCCAGCAGCAAGAGATGTGTTGCATGATGCTAAAGCATTCAATGATAAAAATTCAGCGATGCCGATTTCATTTGATCAAATCTTAAATTCAAGACGTTTTAATAGTTTTATTTACAAAGAAGAAAATGTTTATGGAGACAGATCCATTGAAGAGTATATGAAAGATAATGCCCAGAATCAGTTGTTAGAATCCGATCGAGTGAAAGAGAAAATTCGCAATTTCGAATCTGATATGTGGAATTATTAATTTCAGTTTTTTTACTATAAACACAAAACTCTTACTGTGATGGTAAGAGTTTTGTGTTTTAATGTATTTACTTTGTCTTTAGTTTAAATTATATTTCTTCAAATGATTGATTATTTAATAATTGGTTCAGGTTTAGCGGGTATTTCATTTGCAGAGGTTGCGCTGCGAAATGATAAAAGTATTTTAGTACTGGATAATAATTCTCAAAATTCTTCAAGAATCGCGGGGGGTTTGTATAACCCTGTTATTTTAAAACGATTCAGTGAGGTTTGGCAGGCACAAGAGCAATTAGTTTTGATGAATGAATTTTATGCGCTGTTGGAAAAAAAATTAGAATGTACCGTAGATTTTAAGAGACCTATTTTGAGAAAATTTTTCTCCGTCGAAGAACAGAATAATTGGTTTATAGCTTCGGATAAAATAAATCTTTCGCCATTTTTATCCACAAAATTGATTTTTGAGAAATTTTCTGGAATTGATTCTCCCTTTGGATACGGAGAAGTTTTGCAGACGGGTTATGTTGATACCTCATTGTTGTTGCGTAAATACAGAGACTATCTTATCCATAATAAGATGTTTCAGGAGGAGTCTTTTGATTATGAGGCGCTTCAGGTTGACTCAAATGGTATTCGGTACAAAGACATTCAAGCGAAACATATTGTTTTTGCCGAAGGCTTTGGAATGCATGGAAATCCTTATTTTAAACATTTGCCATTAGACGGTACAAAAGGGGAGCTTTTTGTCATTAGAGCACCTAATTTGCGTTTAGATGTGATCGTCAATACAAGTGTCTTTATTTTGCCTCTTGGAAATGATTTGTTCAAGGTAGGAGCCACTTACAATTGGAAAGATAAAACAGATTTACCTACTCCAGAAGGAAAAACGGAATTAGTGGAAAGAATAAAAGAGATTATTACTTGTGATTTTGAAATTGTGGCTCATTTTGCCGGAGTTCGCCCCACGGTAAAAGATAGAAGACCACTCGTAGGAACACATCAAAATTATAATTCAGTACATATTTTGAATGGTTTGGGCACACGAGGAGTTATGTTAGGTCCTGCAATGGCAAAAGCTTTATTTGACACTATTGAAAATAAAATTCCTTTAGACACTGTAATTGACATCAATCGATTTGTATCTAAAGGAAAAAAATAGTGTTATTTTTTATTTAATTTGTGATCATACGAAACAAACATGTTGATGTAAATATTCCTTGCCCATCGCAAAACAAAAGGGAATAAAATAACCAGTGATACTATTATTGCAAGGAATGCAACTTTTAGACTGGATTCGAAGAGAACAAAAGAGATGACAAAAGCAGCAATTCCTATTGCTACATTTAATCCGTAACTAACGTACATAGCGCCATAAAAAAAAGAAGGTTCAATTTGATATCTTAAACCACAATGACTGCAATTTTCGTGCATTTTCAATATTTTGTTTAGATGTAACGGATTTTTATCTAAATACATACTCTCATTCTGACATTTAGGACAAGTTCCTGTTAAAATGCTATATAATTTGGATCCTTTTTTTAACATTTGCAAAAAATTTAATTTTTCCTTTTTTGGAGTTACAAATTTACGCATTCAAAAAGGAATAAAATCACAATACATGCTTAATATACACAATTTATCCGTTTCATTTGGTGGTTCCTATTTGTTTGAAGAAGTTACCTTTCGATTGGGTGCCGGAGACCGCGTGGGTCTTGTAGGAAAGAACGGAGCGGGGAAATCGACCATGCTTAAAATGTTAGCAAAAGATTTTGCTCCAGATTCAGGTGTTATTTCTCAAGAGAAAGACCTTCGTATGGGATTCTTGCGTCAGGATATTGACTTTGAACAAGGAAGAACGGTTCTGGAAGAAGCATATGAAGCGTTTACAGAGATTAAAATTGTAGAGAAAAAGCTCGAAGAAATCAATCACTTATTGGTTACCAGAACGGATTATGAAAGTGATGAATACAGTCAAATCATTGAAGACTTATCGGATTACACCCATCGTTTTGAATTATTGGGCGGTTATAATTATGTGGGGGACACGGAGAAAATTTTACTTGGTTTAGGATTTAAAAGAGATGTTTTTGATAATCAAACCGAAACTTTTTCCGGTGGATGGAGAATGCGTATCGAATTAGCCAAGTTATTATTGCAGGCCAATGATGTTTTGCTGCTGGATGAGCCCACGAATCACTTGGATATTGAGAGTATCATTTGGCTGGAAAGTTTTCTTCGCAATTATCCCGGTGTGGTGGTAATTGTTTCGCACGATAAAATGTTTTTAGATAATGTGACAAACAGAACAATCGAAATTTCCCTTGGTAAAGCCTATGATTTCAATAAACCATATTCTCAATATTTAGAATTGCGTCATGAGATTCGTGAAAAACAATTGGCTACGCAAAAAAATCAAGCAAAAAAAATAGAAGAAACAGAGAAATTAATCGAAAAATTTCGTGCCAAAGCCTCTAAAGCCTCCATGGCACAATCGATGATTAAAAAACTTGACAAAATAGAACGTATTGAAGTAGATGAAGATGACAATTCCGTTATGAATATTACTTTTCCAGTTTCGAAAGAACCGGGACGAGTAGTTATAGAAGCTGAAAATGTGACCAAAAGCTACGGGGACAAAACGATTTTGAAAGATATCAATCTATTAGTGGAGCGTGGAAGTAAAATAGCATTCGTAGGACAAAACGGGCAAGGAAAATCAACTTTTATTAAGGCTATTGTTGACGAATTCGAGTATAAAGGAAATATCAAGTTAGGACATAATGTACAATTGGGGTATTTTGCACAAAATCAGGCTGAATATCTGGATGGCGAAATCACTTTGTTGCAAACGATGGAAGATGCGGCGGCAGATACGAACCGAATGAAAGTACGCGATATGCTGGGTTCTTTCTTGTTTCGTGGTGACGATGTAGATAAAAAGGTAAAAGTCCTTTCCGGAGGCGAAAGAAACCGTTTGGCGTTGTGTAAATTATTGTTGCAACCTATTAATGTTTTATTGATGGATGAGCCTACTAATCACTTGGACATCAAATCGAAGAATGTGTTAAAAGCCGCTCTTCAAAAATTTGGCGGTACTTTATTACTGGTTTCTCACGATAGGGATTTCTTGCAGGGCATGTCAAATTTAGTATATGAATTTAAAGACCAAAAAATAAAAGAATATTTAGGGGATATCAACTATTTTTTAGAACAACGCAATATGGAAAACATGCGTGAAGTAGAAAAAAAAGAGGCTCAGAAAGTAGCATCACCTAAAGAAAGCAATAAAGCATCATACGAAGATCAGAAAAAAGGAAAAGCATTACAAAACAAGTTAAGCAAGATCGAAAGCCAAATCAAGCAATTAGAAAAAGACATTCAGCAAGATGATAAAATGCTGGCTTCTAATTATGATAAACATATTGAGGATGCTAAGTTTTTTATGGCGTACAATAAGAAAAAGGCTGAGTTAGACAAATTTCTTTTAGATTGGGAAGCTGTTCAGGAAGAAATTGATACTGTGTAAAAAAGAAGAGTTCCGGTTTTGGAGCTCTTCTTTTATTTAATAATCCCAATAGATTTTGAATGTGCAATAGCTTCACTACTGTTTTTGAAATAACAAATAGAAACTTTTAAGGTTTCTAAATTTTCCATAATTGTAATTATTTTTTCTTTTTTAGAAGTCCCAGTTTGTCGGATATAAACTGCTTTTACGGTAACTGGGAAAATTTTACAAATAGCTTCGTATAAATAGGGGTCATGTTGTGAATCATCCCCTAGAAGTACATACTCTAAATTGGGATAAAACTCTAGAATGTGTTTTATTTTGTCAAACTTGTGGTTGTGATCCCCACTTCCGGTGATGAAAAAATCAGCCAGGCTCGTCTTGATGTCTTTCAGTAATAAAACGGCTTTTGGAAGCTTATGAATTTCAGTGAATTGTATGACAAAACGATACAAATTCCATTCACTGCTGGAAACATAAAAGAACGCATTTAACTCGTGTTTGTTTGTTCTTCCTGCCGAACTCAAGGCTTGATAATGGGTAACTACATCATCAAAAGTTTTTCTTTTATATATGTTTTTAAACAATAAAACATATAATTTTTTTAAAGGATTCAGCGTGTGAGAAACTAAAAAAGTATCATCAATGTCAGAGATGATTCCCAGATTTCCTTTGTGTGGACGAATATAACTGTCTTTGGCTGTAATGGTTTCGTTATTATGAGTAATACTCACTTTATAATCAATCCAGCCATACTTAGAATCCTGATCTAGTGGCACGCAAAACTTAAAATAACCATCATTTAGTGTTCTGGTATGGATTTTGGAATTGTTTTGTTCTAAATACACATCAGCATTTGCTTGTGTCTTTATTTGAAACATTTTGATTACTGAAGTAGCATTTTTAAAGTTCTTTTTTTGAAAATTATATTCTTTAACTGTTGTTGGTTTGAACACATGCCCCATGACAATTAATTCTTGCTCATTAGCGTAGCCACGATATAATTTTAAAATTGGTTTCATTTATTGTAGTACTTTTGATTGGAGATGAATTTAATTAATTTTAATTAATAAAAGAAGATAAAGTTTGAGAAATAACATTATTGTTGTTGTTAATCCTATTTCCGGTGACATTGATAAATCTGAATTTATTGATGCTGTGGCACTTTTTGCTGAAAAAGAAAATTTTAATCCGGTAATTTATAATACCTCGGGAGTAAATGATATTGATAATATAAAGGTGCTGTATCAAACCTACAAACCACAACGAATTATTATTACAGGAGGTGACGGAACCATAAAAATGGTAGCCGAAGCAATGGAAAATCAAGATGTAATTTTAGGAATTTTACCCGCCGGATCAGCTAATGGATTGGCAGTAGACTTGAATTTACCTGCCACACTTGAGGAAAACTTAGAAATTGCTTTTCACAATGAGTACATGATGATTGATATGATTTCTATTAATGGAAAAAAAAGTGTTCACCTAAGTGATATTGGACTTAATGCAGAATTGATTAAGAACTATGAAAAAAGTACGATTCGGGGAAAACTGGGGTATGCTTTGCAAGCGGTGTCTACTCTGATTGATTTAGATGAGCCTTTTTTTGCCACAATAACAGGTGATTTTCCCACTATTGAATGTGTAGCGAGAATGATTGTTATTGCCAATTCAAAAAAATATGGAACAGGAGTTTCTATTAATCCTAACGGACTAATGGACGATGGGAAATTTGAATTAGTGATCTTGAAAAATTTAGATTTAGTAGTGCTTGGGAAAATTATTACCGGAAATATAACAACAGATGATGCAGAAGATATAGAAATAATATCAGTAAAAAATGCTTTAATCACGACTAGTGTGCCGGTTAGTTTTCAAGTTGACGGTGAATATTGTGGATCCGAAACTAAGCTAAATGTCGAAATTTTACCCAAACACATGAAAGTTGCCGTACCATATACTGATCCAGATTATGGATTTATTTGAACGGATTGCGTTCTTGCCATTTGATTTTAGGTTCTAAATATTTGAATATCTTTGGCATAAAATGATTGGCAACCCTATTGCTGTGGCCTATTAATCCATACATTTTTATGGGCTTAGCGCCAACAGAACTTTTGATTTCCAAAGCAGTTCTTGCAAAGATAATTTCCTGAAAGCCTTTATTAATTGAATAGGCAATCATGTCATATAACATATTCAGGTACAGCATTTTCTCGCGCTGAACACTTTCATCATATCCCAGAAAGTAGGTATCCATTATGGAACCGTTTTTAATCAAAGTATTGAAACCTATTAGTCTGTCCTTTGAAAAATAACCATAAAAAAGAAATTTGTCTTTGAAAATTTCTTTAAAAATCCTAAAATGATTTTTTGGAAGAAAAAAAGTATTAAAGGGAGCATTTTTAGCCACATGAAGGTACAAATCATAAATCGTTTCTTCCAAGGCAATGATGTCTTCCAAGTGTAATTTTCTTTTTTCAATCTGATCTGCCTTCTTTCTTGCTCTTTTATATTGATCCCGGTATTTTTTTGAAAGAGAGTCAATATAATTTTGTTCTGTTTTCCAGGCTTCATTAATGGTGAAAACCATATTAGGCTGTGTCGAAAACGGATATTCATTTTTGAATTCCGGAATACGGAAGGTTTTGATTTCTTCGCAATTGAAATCTTTGTAGGTGGTAATGTGAATTTTTTTGCCTTTGGATTTAAAGCGTTGTTTTAATTCAGTTACAGCAGTATTCAATACTTGTAAAGCTCTCTTTTTATCAATGGTGTCTAACAAAGCAAAAGAATTTTGTCCGGTTAACATATTGTTGCCAATAACCAGTACATGAGATCCAAAGTTCCTGAAAACAAAATTTCGTACCGCTGTCTTGATACACTTATCGCGTTCTCCAAAAGATTCCAGTTTGTTTAAATCCAGAAATTGGGAAAGCGCAATCCCTACTAAAGTGTCATTTTCAAAGAGTCCAATATAATGACAAATCATGTTCTCAGGGGATGATCTTTCTAAAACATCCAGATATTTTTTGGATAAAAAAACAGTCGAAATCGCCATGTCATCCCAGTTTGAATGGAGCTGCGCAGTAGTAGTATAAATTTTAAAGGAGTATGCTGAATTCAAATTAAAAAGAAATATTTTTCGCCAAAATTAGTTAATAAAGTTAAATTATTTTTCAATATATCAAAATTTACTAACTTTATATTCCTGAAATTTGGATCTTCATAATTGTTTTAATCTGAATATTGTTTTACATCAGCAAGTTACAGGCAGATCAACCCATAAATAAATAAAAGTATGAAAACGTACACCGAACAATCCATTCAATCAGAGTTGAAAAAATTGAAAGACTGGCAGTATATTAATAATGGAATTGAGAAAAAGTTTATGTTCCTGGATTTTACTCAAGCCTTAGGTTTTATAGTTCAAGTAGGAATAAAAGCGGAGAAAAAAAATCATCATCCGGAATTATGCAACATGTATAATAAAGTAACCATTCGGCTGACTACTCATGATGCAGATGGTGTAACGGATAAGGATCTTGATTTGGCAAAAGCCATCGAAGAGCTTTAGGGAATGTAGTTTTATTGTTGTTGTTGTTGTTGTTGAATTTTGGGGCAAATTACTACTCTCATATTTGTGAAATATCCATCCAAAATATACTGCCAGTCAGGTGTTTTGTAATTTATTTTGTCCTGATGAAGCTAAATTTAATTAGAATTGTTCTAAGAAAAAGGAAGTTCAATCATTGACAGAGTAGTTATAGAACGCACTCTAAAAAATATTTTGCTGTAAGAGATATCTCTATTTAAAATTATAAAACATGTATTTCATCGGTTTTATTTGCTGATTAACTAGAAACCATCTATTTTAGGAATGTAAAAGACTAAATTTAAAGGGATGAAAAGTGTAACTACTCTGTTTTTAATCATTTTTTTTTCATGTTCAATGTTGGCCGATGTATCTGATCAGGAGAAAGATGCCTTAGTAAAACTGTACCAGTCCACTAGTGGAAGTCAGTGGCATGTCAAGTGGGATTTATCATCACCTGTTACCACTTGGTATGGCATAAAAGTACAAGACGAAAAAGTGATTGCAGTACATCTAGCTGATAATAATTTAGTGGGTGAAATTCCAGCTGAAATTGTTAATCTCGTAGGTCTTCAAGAGTTGGATTTACACAAGAACCAAATATCAGGGTCGATTCCTTTTTTTATTGGAAAATTAAAAGAAATGAAAGTATTGAACCTTTCTTTTAATAAGTTGTCAGGAACAATTCCTTCCTCTATTTGTGAAATGAGTAATTTGAAAGACTTAGAGTTGTATATGAATGCGCTTTCAGGGGAATTGCCCATGCAAATAGGATCCTTGAAACAGTTAGAAATACTATCATTATTTAACAACGAAATTATAGGGGAAATTCCAAATTCTTTATATGATTTAAAAACGTTAAAAATATTGCTCTTAAATAGTAATAAACTTTCGGGAGTATTAAGTAGTGAAGTGGTAAACATGACAGCACTTGAAAATCTTAGTTTATTTGACAACAAAATGAACGGTCAAGTGCCAATAGAATTAGAAAAATTAGAAAATCTTAAAGAAATGAATATTTCATACAATAGATTTAATGGAGTAGTGTCTAAAGATTTAGCAGTTTTAGATGTGTTAAATATGACAATGTTGAATGACAAAGGCGTTGCAGTGCTATTAGAAGTTACGACCAATAGAAACTCAGCTATTGTTTCGGAGGATTAATTTTAAATAAAATAACCGCTTAGTATCTTTTAATAAATTGAATTTAGTTGATTTTGGATAGGTTGATTTTAGTAAACGTAGTTGGTAAAAAACCTGTGTGACTTATCACGCAGGTTTTTTTTAGTTTTAAAATGCTTTACGGATTCGTGTATTAGTTGTCTGTTTTGATCTATTCCTTTTAAATATTTGGGAAGTTTTTTGGATCTCTATTGTTTGAATTTCTTAGTTGTTTTTGGTTATTCTAATGAAAAAACAAATCGGCCAACACCTTTCTTGATGTTTCCATTTCAAAATGAGTTCTCCATTAGTTAGCTTAGACTTATTTCTTTAGTGGATAGGTTTCTTAATCCATGAGGTTCTGTTTTGAAGTTCAAAAAGTAGCATTCCGAAAAATAAATTAAAAACTAAAAAAAGCATATTCTTAAGACAAAAGCCAGTCTGTATTTTCAAATGAACTTTTTTAATTTTTCCCGTGTGTCTTTATCTAACAATTACCTGGCGCTCTTTATCCAGTAATTGTTCCTCGCCTTGTTCTAGTGATTTAAATAAGGAGTTCTCTAAATGCAAATTGACATTTACTTCATACCATCGACCAAGGAATAAAATCTCTTTATAATAGAGCCTTTCGTGCAAGGTATGATTGCTGTCAATAGAGGAACTTTCCTTGTAGGGCTTGCCATATTTGAGTTAATCTCAATATTTATAGGGGTTGAGGAAGGGTTTAAAAATGAAAAAACCCATCAAAATGTTGATGGGTTTCTCTTAGTAGCGGGAACTGGACTCGAACCAGTGACCTTCGGGTTATGAGCCCGACGAGCTGCCTACTGCTCTATCCCGCGATGTGCGTTTGTAATCTCAATACGATTAACTTAGTAGCGGGAACAGGACTCGAACCTGTGACCTTCGGGTTATGAGCCCGACGAGCTGCCTACTGCTCTATCCCGCGTTGTTTCGAGTGCAAATGTACAACCAAATTTAATAAATTCAAACATAAATTTTAAAAAATGTTTTATTTCGTCTATTGACTTGATATGTCTACCTTTGCACAATAAATTATATTAGAAATGTCACATAAAGCAGGTTTTGTAAACATCATAGGAAATCCAAATGTTGGGAAATCAACATTAATGAATGCCTTTGTTGGAGAACGATTGTCCATAATTACTTCAAAAGCACAAACAACACGCCATAGAATTCTTGGAATTGTAAACGGGGAAGATTTTCAATTGATCTTGTCAGATACGCCAGGAATTATAAAGCCTGCCTATGAAATGCAGGCATCTATGATGAATTTTGTGAAGTCTGCTTTTGAAGATGCTGATATCTTGATTTATATGGTCGAAATTGGAGAGCAGGATTTGAAAGATGAAGCTTTCTTTAATAAAATTATTCACGCCACAATCCCGGTTCTGCTTTTATTGAATAAAATTGATACTTCAAACCAAGTACAGCTAGAAGAGCAAGTTGCTTTTTGGGCAGCGAAAGTTCCAAACGCAGAAATTTTTCCAATATCTGCTTTGCAGAATTTTAATGTGCCGGAAGTTTTTGGACGTATCATTGAGTTATTACCGGAATCACCGGCGTATTACCCGAAAGATCAATTGACAGACAAACCAGAACGTTTCTTTGTGAATGAAACCATCCGGGAGAAAATATTATTGAATTATAGTAAAGAAATTCCATACGCTGTAGAAATTGTTACCGAAGAGTTTTTTGAGGATGAAAATATCATCAGAATCCGTTCTTTGATTATGGTGGAGCGCGAAACTCAAAAAGGAATCATCATCGGACATAAAGGAGCTGCTTTGAAGAAAGTAGGAATGGAAGCTCGTGCCGACTTGGAGAAGTTTTTCGGAAAACAAATCCATATTGAATTGTACGTAAAAGTCAACAAAAACTGGCGTAGCAACGTTAATATGTTGAAACGATTTGGGTATAATCAATAAGTTCAGTGTTCAGTTTATTAGCGCTCAGCTCTAAAAACTTTCCGATAAATAATATTAGAATTCGAAATGCCCTAGCCCAGATGGGAACGGCATCCTTTTATGTTTTTCTTTAAAACATAAAAGATAGAGTGGACAGCTGGAAATAGCTCCTAAAAAGGCATTGAAATTTAGTTTGAAGGCGTGCAGTTAGTGTGCTTTTTTGCTGAATACTCAAAACTGGTCACTACAAACTAAAAAAAGCATACCTTTGCAAAATATTTGAAAATAGGATTATGAATAACATTGTTGCGATAGTAGGAAGACCTAATGTAGGGAAATCAACCCTTTTTAATAGGCTGATACAAAGAAGAGAAGCTATTGTAGATTCTGTTTCGGGAGTGACCCGTGACAGAAACTACGGAAAAAGCGAATGGAACGGAAAAGAGTTTTCTGTAATTGATACCGGCGGATACGTGCGTGGTTCTGATGATGTTTTTGAAGGAGAAATCCGTAAACAAGTCGAACTTGCAATAGATGAGGCTGATGTTATCATTTTTGTGGTAGATGTAGAGGAAGGAATTACTCCAATGGATGATGCCGTTGCACGATTGTTGCGTAAGGTGACAAAACCAGTTTTACTGGCTGTAAACAAGGTAGATAATTCCATGCGTGAGAAAGATGCGATTGAGTTTTACAACCTTGGTTTAGGAGAATATTATACGTTTGCCAGTATTTCAGGAAGTGGAACCGGTGATTTATTAGATGCATTAATTGATGCTTTTCCTATAAAACCAGAGCCAACTCAGGAAGAAGTTGTATTGCCTCGTTTTGCAGTGGTTGGACGTCCTAATGCTGGAAAATCAAGCTTTATCAATGCTTTAATTGGTAAAGACAGGTATATTGTTACAGATATTGCGGGAACAACTCGGGATGCAATTGACACAAAATTTGACCGTTTTGGTTTCGAATTTAACTTAGTGGATACTGCGGGTATTCGTCGTAAAGCGAAAGTGAAGGAAGATTTAGAGTTTTACTCAGTAATGCGTTCGGTTCGTGCGATTGAGCATGCGGATATTTGCATTTTGATTATTGATGCCACGCGTGGATTTGAAGGTCAGGATCAAAGTATATTCTGGTTGGCTGAGAAAAACCGTAAAGGAGTTGTAATATTAGTAAACAAATGGGATTTAGTCGAAAAAGAAACGATGTCAACTCGGGATTATGAAGCTAAAATCAGAGAAGAATTGATGCCATTTACGGATGTGCCTATTCTTTTTGTTTCGGCTTTGACCAAACAGCGTTTATTAAAAGCATTAGAAGCAACCGTCAAAGTATTTGAAAACAGAAAACAGCATATTGCAACTTCAAAATTCAACGAATTTATGTTGAAAGTGATTGAAGCCTACCCGCCACCGGCAACAAAAGGGAAGTATGTAAAAATTAAATACTGCATGCAGTTGCCAACACCAACACCACAATTTGTATTTTTTGCTAATATGCCACAATATGTAAAAGAACCATACAAACGTTATCTGGAGAATAAAATTAGAGAAAACTGGGACTTTTCAGGCGTTCCAATCGATATTTATATTAGAGAAAAATAAAAAAAATCCCGATTTTATCGGGATTTTTTTGCATAAAATGGATTTGAGCAATTAACGTTTTTCTTCTTCAAAAGTTTCCGTAGGATGGTCACTGTACCAATTTTTGAATGTTTTTATAGTTTTAATCGTCAGCTAGAACGGTGTAAACCATAAATAGGATTAATGGTATACTTACGCAATGTCGGATCATTAAAATTGGCAAAGGAATAGTGGTTTGACATAAACCGGCAAATACAAAAACGTAAATGGTGGTAAACCACACGAGTTTAATTGCGAAATTTTTCATGGCTATATCTTTTAATTAAAGACACATCTTAAATTCTAAATATTTAGTTAATATACTTATAATCAGTACTTAAAATATGATTATTTAGTATTTTTAGTAAAAATATATACGTACTAATAGTTCTTTCGGTTCTTTTTTTGGAGTCTTATTTTATGCAATATACTGAATCGGATAATATTTCTATTGAAATAATCAATTCCGTTGGATCGCTGCTGAAAACTGTTTAAATAGCCCAATTCTAAAGCAATATTCGGATTAAAACCATATTGCAGAGCGATGTAAATTCGGTTTTGGTCAAACGTATTTTTGATGATTTTTTTTCCAAAATTAACCATTACTTCATCAGATAATATTGCTTTGACAAAGTGTTTTTCTTTTTTCCAAAAGGTATAATCCCCTTGAAGTCTATATCTGAACCTCCATGAAAACGAGGTTCCCGGCGATAAATCAGTCTTGCTAGCGTTATGAATAAAACGTTCTTCTAATTGAAAACGTTGATGGAAAGTTACTTTACCTATGATTTTTTTCCATGTAATGTCCTGTTGCCCTCTATATTCCGGGATTTCAAAATCAAAATTAATTTCAGGAACCTGCGTGTCAACAGAGAAATAAGCAAAACCGACTCCAGTTTCCAGATGATCATTAATTTTATAACGTCCTTGAACACGAATAACATATAAATTTTCAGCTATAGGCTTTACAAAAAGACGATTGTCAAATTCAGAATGCAGAGACCACTTCTCGTTTAACGATAATTGGTTGTAATAGCGTGTCCAAAGAATACTTTGATGATCCACTATTTTGCTGCTTTGTCCTTGGCAGCCCAGTGACACAAATAAAAACAAGATAATTCTAATGGTTTTCACTAAATTTTATTTCAATTAAGGCAAATTTAAACAAAGTCTAGTATTTCTATAGGAGATATTTTATTTTATTTTATGAAATATTTTAAAACTGGTATGCATTCAAAATAAGGTACTAACAATCTGGTTATAATTAAGTGCGTTAATGTTTTTGTAAGTAATTCATCAATACTTTTTTACTTCGTTATAGTGCAGGTAAAACTTATGAAAACTTGGGTGTAGAACCTAGTGGTTTTATGTCATTTGTACTCATTGAGGCCAAGTATATAGCTGTTTAACACTGTTGCATTAGATATGGATAGCATTTTGTAGTCTTCAAAACAGTATAAATCAGTTTGTTTTTAAAAGAAATAAAACGGATAGGTAAGTTTAGCCTTTAGTTTTAATCGCTAGAATTTTTAATCGCCTAAAATTGCCTTTTATAAACGTGTACAAATATGTTTTTGGCATTGCTGAAAAATATTTTTTTCTTTTATTTTAGTGTAATAAATTGCTATTTACCTGATTTTTTACGTTTAAATATAAATTATTAGTTTTTTATTTCAAATTATACGCTAAAATTTATTAAATCAAATTTCATAATTTACATTCGTTTTAGATTTGAATTAAGTAATTAAAAATCTGCTAATTATGAGAAACCTTTACTCTGTTTTTTTGTTTTGTTATTTTTTAACACTGAGCACCATAGGTCATGGTCAAGATAAAAAAGATATTATAAAAAACTATCTGCTTGTGAATTTTGCAAGTTTAAATTTATCTGCTACAGATGCCAATCAATTTACCATAACCAGTTATGGGACGCTTAAAAACTCGGATTATTTAATTGCGTATCTGCAACAAGAGGTAGGAGGGGTTAAAATTGCAAATACAGCAGCCACAGTGCTTTTAAAAAACAATGTGGTTACTAGTTTTAAGCATACTTTTGTGAAAAATATATACGGAAACATCAGTAGTAGCAATGCTAGTTTGACCGCAGCTCAGTCCGCACGAAAGGCGATCAGTGAGTTAGGATTGAGCAATACTGCCGGAGTTAGTGTAGTGAATTATGCTACTAAATCAGATCTTAAGCCTTCGGAGCTAGAGACAAGCAATTTTGAAGCTCCATTAAATTATTTTAAGAATTCTACCGGTACTTTCGTATTGTCCTATGAGATTATTGTTAAAGATCCAGCCTCGCATTGGTGGCAAACAAAGATCAATGCTTCTAATGGGACACTTTTAGAGAAATCCGATTTAATGATCAGTTGTAATTTTGATATACCTGTTGTAACTGATGAGAAACCTGTGAATCAAAGGAGTCACAAGAATCACAGCCATAGCTATGAAAAAGACAATCTTTTTTTTAATTTTAAAAAAGATAGTAAAAATGTTATTGTACTCGATTCGAAATCTAATGTAGCACTTTCTGCTACGGATGGATCTAAATACAATGCTTTTCCTTTGGGTGTTGAGACTCCCAATCATGGCAGCAGGACTATGATTAATAATCCAGCACGTATCGGTACACAAAAAGCAGGAAGTGCTGTCCCTTCACCGGAAGGCTGGCATGAATTTGGTGGAAAAATAGAATCCAAGACGCTTGGTAATAACGTCCAGTCCTATGAAGATGGGGGCAAGATTAACGGGCCAGCGACCGAAGATTCTTTTGCTGCGCCCAGCAGTATAGGTACGCTGAGTTTTGACTACCCTTTAGATTTAGGCAAGGCTCCGATAGCCTATCAAAAAGCTGCAATTGTCAATTTATTTGTTTGGAACAACTACATGCATGATGTTTCCTATGCCTATGGTTTTGACGAAACGAATGGGAATTTCCAGGAGGGTGATTACGATCGTTTTGCTGGACCTACCAGCGCAACCATTAATGATTGGGATGGAGATGAAGTACAGGCTGAAGCTCAGGACGGTAGTGGGCTTAATAATGCTAATTTTGGTACTTTGATTGATGGATTTGAGCCAACAATGCAAATGTTTTTATGGGGCGCATCTCCTTTTGGGGAGTTTCTTGATGTCATTCCTCCAAGTGCAACTGAACTTCGGAAATCATATGCTTCCGTGCGCTTTCCATTTGTAGCTATTCCTAGAGAAGGGGATCCTTCTATTGACAGCAGATTAGTTCTTGTAGAAGATGACGGGACTCCATGGGTTTCAACTAACTCCACTCCCCCCGGTACACCAGCGCAGAGTCCTGATCCTAGGGATGGATGTACAGCTTATACAGCTGCTGGTGCGGTTGCAGTTAAAGGTAAAATTGCTGTTATCATCCGTGGTAATTGTCCATTTGTTGATAAAATTACAATAGCGCAGGACAATGGTGCTATTGGTGTCATAATCATTAACAACGCTCCAAACGCTGGTCCAGTAAATGGAGGCGGTGTACCATACAAAACGATTACAATCCCCACAGTAGGTTTGTCTTTTGAGGACGGAAAGATATTACTAGACAAAATGGCAACAGAACCTGTTTTCGGTCGGTTAGTTGACAGAGGTCCTCTTGCTAATTTGATCAATAGAGATGGTGATTTGGATCAAGGAATAATTGCTCATGAATATGGGCATGGAATATCAACACGGTTAGTTGGAGGTCGAAATCGTTTTGATTGTTTATTGAGTCAAGCTTATGAAGAGCAAATGGGAGAAGGTTGGTCTGACTTTTTTGGACTTATAATGACCCAAAAAATAAACGATACCCCCGAACAAAAAAGAGGGATTGGAACCTATGTACAGTTTCAGGGTATCGAAGGGCCTGGTATACGTCCTTCTCCATATTCTACTGATATGTCAATCAATGATTATACTTATGCTGATATTGCGAATCCTGCAATAAGCGTACCTCATGGTGTAGGATTTGTTTGGTCAACTATGATTTGGGATATGTATTGGGCTTTTATCGGTAAGTATGGTTTTGATCCGGATATTTATTATGGTACAGGTGGAAATAATATGGCTATCCAATTAGTAATGGATGGTTTAAAATTAATTACATGTGGTAATGTTGGATTTGTAGAGGGAAGAAATTCAATTATACAGGCTGATGCTGTGCTCTATGGTGGTGCAAATGAATGCTTGATACGTGCGGTATTTGCCCGACGAGGGGTTGGGGCTTTAGCGCAACAAGGAACCTCAGAAAGAAGGAATGATCAGGTGGAAGATTTTACTGTTAACGTTCCTTTAATAGGGGTTTGTGGTAATTTAACCCTTTTGGACAACACAGAAATTTTATTCAGCATTTATCCTAATCCAATGAGTTCTGAGCTGTTTATCAGATCAAATAAAAATGCGGGGAAGGCTGTAGTCTCTATATTTGATATGAACGGAAGACAATTAATAGAGTCTAAAATGGACTTAGGTTTCCAATCTAGGGTAGACACGGGTAATCTGGTTCAAGGGGTTTATATTGTCACTATAAAATTAGAAGATGGTACAAGCTACAGTCAGAAGTTAATTAAAAAATAAGAACCTTCAATGGTTTTTTCAATGAGCCTATGTATATTGAACTGCCCTCAAAAAGTTAGTCGCTTTTTTGGGGCAGTTTTTTTGTATAACAAATGCCGCACAAAAAAAACAGAGTATATGCTGCTTTAGAGGACAAAATAGTTCAACATTAAAGGTTTAAAAATGTAAAAGAATTAATACGGTTCGTTTTATTTGCATATCTAGCACAATCAAAACTCAGTTTTACTGGTGCTGTTATGCTTGTTTATATTTAGTGCTACTATAACGAATAACGAAGTGTAATACCATACGTTCTTTGATCGCCTAATACCCCTGCATATTGTCCTGAATTTCCACCCGCCGGTAATAGTTGTTCGTAGTACTCTTTGTCTAAAAGGTTACGTCCCCAGAATTGTACCGACAAACCATCTGTTGCCCGGAAACCTACACGAGCATTAAATAAGGCATAACCCTGAACGACTAAATATTTTGAAGCTGATGGACTAGAAGAGAATTCAGAACGGGCATAAGAATCGATTCCAAAGAATATTTTTCCTGTATTTCCAAAAAATTTGGCATTATCTGAAAGTTCACCTCCTAAAGATCCTGCCCATTTTGAAGCACCAGGTAAAGCAGTTCCGGAAACATCTTTAAAGGATACTGCTGCTCCTGTTTGTTCTAACGGAAGGGGTGCATTTATAAATTTGACATATTTACCGTCTGTATAGGTCGCTGCTCCATTGATGGTTAAATGTTTGTTGATTACAAAACTGGCGTCTAATTCTACCCCTTTTACCTCTACTTTATCTGCATTGGCAAGATAGCCACGGTTTATACCTAATTCAGCGGCCTGTACATTGGTTTGAAAATCTTTGATATCGGTATTAAAGAAGGTAAAATTGAATATTGAGTTTTTAAACGGTGCTGTTTTTACTCCAATTTCATAATGATTTACTTCTTCCGGTTTAATTACTGCAAGTTCAAGAATTGGTTGCCCGGCAAGAGTAGGTAATCCAGCTACGTTTACTCCAACGGGTTTGTAGCTTTTTGCAAAAGTCGCATACACATTAATCTTGTCAGTTGCTTTAAAAGAAACGGTTATATTTCCAGAAAAATTAATATTATTAGTATTAGATAAAAAAGACTGATCCGTATAAACTAATTTTTTCAAGGCAATTAAGGCTGGATCATTCGTTTGAAGTCCTCCATATGTTGTACGGTTGTAAGTAGCGTCTTTTTTGTCAAAATTATAACGTAAACCTGGTAATACATGCAAACGTTCTGTTATTACCCAGTCCAACTGACTAAATACTGCCGCACTGGAAGCTCTAATGCGGGCATCGGTTTTGATCCCATATCCTTCAAATAGGCCAGGTGTCTTCCATAAATTACTGGTAGTACTTTGCGCAAATCGCCATTGTGCATTACCGGATTCTTCTGTACCATCTGTTTGTGATGTTTGGTCAATAAAAAATAAACCTACTACACCGCTTAATTTTGAGGTAAGCTGACCTGCATAGCGTACTTCTTGTGTTATTTGTGTCTGTCTGGTTGGGTTTTGCGATTTGGCTAATACTTGTAATCCTGTAAAATCCCTATCGTTTGATGGATCCCAATTCCAAAAACGCCAAGCTGTTGTTGCCGTAAGTGTCCCATTACCAATTTTTGTATCTATGTTAAGAGATATTCCTCCCATATCTTGTCCTGAACGCCATGGCGTATCGTGATCAATTTTACGGTCAAACGCGTTTAAACTTGGCAATTGATAATTCAAATCAGCAATAATAGCATCAAATTGACGGTAAGCCGCTCTTTCTGTTGGTGCGACACCCGCAACTACCTGAGCATATCCATCTGGACGTTGTATTGTGATATCTGCAGCTAATATGATATTTGTTCTTTCAAAAGGAGTATAAAGTAATTGTCCTCTAATTCCTTGATTGTTTAATGTGTTTGTAGGTTTTTCAGTAACAACATTATGGATTAAACCGTCACGTTGCGTTCCTGAAAATGAGATTCGACCGGCGATTTTTGAACTCAAAGCTCCAGTAACCGAAGCTTTAGCTTGCAAAAAGTTGTAATTTCCGTAGGTTACTTCAAAGGTAGCATCTGATATAAAACTTGGTTTACGTGTAGTAATGTTAAAGGCACCCGAAGTGGTGTTTTTACCAAACAAAGATCCTTGTGGACCACGCAATACCTCAATTTGTTCGACATCGATAAAATCTAAAGTGGTTGCAGCTGGACGTGCATAATAAACGCCATCAACGTAGAAACCAACACCCGGATCGATTCCGTCATTTGTAAGTCCAAAAGGAGAACCTAGGCTTCGAATATTAATTCCCGTATTCCTGGGGTTTGATGAATACAATTGAACGGATGGGACAAGTTCTTTTATGCGATTAACGTTAAAAGCTCCAGATTGTTCTGCCTGTTTTCCCGTTATTACGGAGATTGCAATTGGCACATCTTGTACTTTCTCTATCCGGCGTCTTGAAGAAACGACCACCTCGACCAATACATTTTCTTCAGTAAGATTTATTTGTAATGTAGATATCGGTAAGGAAGTAATTTCTATTTCTGCGGTTTTATATCCCACATATTGAACTAAAAGAGTTAAAGGGAATTTTCCTTTCGAGTCAATCGTAAATTTTCCGCTAGAATCTGTAATTGTGTTAGAAGTTGTTTCTTTTAGTACAATATTTGCGGCTTCTAATGGTATGTTTAGGTTTGTTGTAATTACACCTTCAATGTTTTGCGCAAATGATATTGTGAACGTTAAAACGGATAGTATTACAAGGGTATTATTTATATAATTTTTCATTTAAAGTAAGTATATGTAATTAGTAGAATTTAATTTAAATTTTTTTTACTAACACATACACATCATTTGAGAGCTCTTTTTTGTAATTATAATTAGTTGATTTTTGCGAGATTTTCTATTCAAAAAAGCAAACTTACTTCGGTACGTTTTCATACTTTTAAATTTGTATTGTTAATGATATATTAAATTCGAGGCAAATATATAATTAATTCTATAAAATTAGTAGAGTTTAAATGATATTTTTTATTTTTTTACCAATGAAGCAATAGTGATGCCTTCCATAGCCTTTAAAGTTTCTTCTCTAATACTAATCAATCCGTGTCTTAGTAGGCATTCCGATTCATTAACGCAATCAGAACAACGTTCGTAAAAATTCAATGAGGCACAAGGTAGCAGGGCAATTGCACCATCAAAAAGCCTGTGAATATCGGCTAAAGTAATGTTATTTTTAGATTTTAAAAGATAATAACCGCCAAATTTCCCTTGTTTGCTCCCTACGAAATGGCCACGCTTTAAATCCAATAGAATCTGTTCCAAAAACTTTTTTGGAATAGAGGCTGCCTCGGCAATTTCGATAGTTCGAGAAATATGGGTTTCTTCTTGTTGCGCTAAAAACAGCAGTGCTTTTAGCGCATATTTGGCTTTATGTGAAAGCATGTAATATCATTGATTGGTTAATTTGGCTACTAATTTGGATTATTGCTATTCTGTAAATAGGTTTCAAAAAAATGAGCTAAATTATTGGTATTTAAAAAGAAATCTACTTTTTTGGGTTGGGTATCAATCACGGTTGTATTTGTTTAATAAACAAGGTTTTAATGCGGAAACACATCCCAGTCCTAAGTTACCAACTACCACTTGATCCGCCACCAGAGAATCCCCCGCCACCAAAACCGCCACCAAAACCACCTCCAGAAGAGCCTCCACCGCCAAAACCGCCGCCACCTCTGCCACCGGCAAGACTGCTTAAAATAATGACATCGAGTAGACTTGGACCTCCGCCACCGGAATTTCCTGAATTTCCACCCCCTTTATTTCGGGATATTAATACCAGTATCACGATCACAATAACTATAATAGGAAGGATCGGGAATTCTTTTTCTTTTGGTGTTTGTTTGCGAACACCTTTGTATTTGCCTTTAAAAACATCAATTAAGGCATCTGTTCCTTTGTCTAATCCACTGTAATAGGTTCCTTTTTTAAATTCTGGAATGATTATATTCCGGATTATTTCTCCACCAGTTCCTGCGGTAAGCCTGTCTTCTAGACCATAACCAGGGTTTATTGCAATTTTTCTTTCGGTTTTAGAGAGTAAAATAATGACACCATTGTCTTCTTTTGCAGTTCCTCCAATTCCCCAAGTTTGTGCCCACCGGGTAGCTAATTGACTTACATCTTCCCCTTTTAGGCTTTCTATAGTGATCACTACAATTTGAGTTGTGGTAGAATCAGAGTATTTAATCAGTTTTTCTTCTAATTGTGCTTTTTCTGTGGCACTTAAAACCTTGGCATAATCGTAAACAGAGGTTTGTAACGTTGGTTTTTCAGGTATGGTAAATTGCGCAAAACTAACTTGTGTAAATAACAGATAAACAAACAACTTTAGGCAAATTAGGGTATTCTTTTTTTGTAATAGCATTATCCTTTAGATATTTCGTTTGATAATTCATTCGTGTCTCCCTCTTGCCAAGGAAAATAACTTTGTAATTGTTCACCGGCTCTGGTGATTCCGTCAATAAGTCCTTGCTTGAAATTCCCGGTTTTAAACTGAACGACCATTAGATCCCGTGTACAATTCCAAAAGTCATCTTGAACAACATCATTGATGCCTTGGTCTCCACAAATTACAAATTGGTGATCATCAACAGCTAAATATATTAAAACACCATTTTTAAGTTCGGTTTCATCCATTTTAAGTTCATGAAAAACGTCTCTGGCTCGTTCATACGCATCCATGGAAGTTGTTTTTTCTATGTGAACTCTAATCTCACCAGAAGTGTTTTTTTCAGCCATGCGAATAGCTTCAACAATCTCCTGTTCGTTTTCCGGGGTTAATAATTCTGCTACTTTTGACATTGAAATATTTTTGAGTTAAGATTAACGATTTTTGATTTCAGAATTGTTGAACCTGAAATCAAAAATTGTTAATTTTTAAAGGTTTTTTCTTTAATTTAAATTTATTTTATTTTGACTTCTAAAAAGATAAAAAGTCTAATAATCTAACTTTAGAATTTTACTTCAACAGGTGCATCCGCTCCCTCAACAGCAGTAAAATATGCTTTGTCTTTGAATCCAAACATTCCTGCAAATAAGCTGTTTGGAAACGTTTTAATGTGTGAATTATAAGGTTTAACTGCTTCGTTAAAACGCGTTCTTGACGTTAAAATTTGATTTTCTGTGCTAGCTAATTCATCTTGTAATTTCAAGAAATTCTGGTTGGCTTTCAGCTCAGGATAGCGCTCTACTGATACTAACAATCGAGACAAAGAACTACTTACACCACTTTGTGCTTTGTTGAATTCAGCTAATTTTTCCGGTGTGATGTTCGTTGGGTCAATAGTAGTTGAGGTAGCTTTGGCACGTGCCTCAATAACAGCAGTCAAGGTACTTTTTTCAAAATCAGCAGCACCTTTTACAGTATTTACTAGATTTCCAATCAGGTCATTTCTTCTTTGGTACGCCGTTTGTACATCTCCCCACGATTGTTCTACTGTTTGGTTCATTGTTACCGCAGTATTATTGATCCCTTTAATCCAGCTGTACATACCAATAATAATAACTCCTACGATAATCCAAGGCAAAAATCTTTTCATCTTTGTTTAATTTAATGTTTGTTGTTTAATTTTAATTGTAAATAGTAGGATCCCTGTTTTGTTTTGGGATTACAATTCGTTTTTAATATTTGTTAATTGTGTGCGTATCGTTTCTAATTTCCTGATTATTTCAAACTTGTCCAAAGCCTTCTTTTGTCCTTCCTTCAAATGGGTTTTAGCCCCTTCCAGCGTAAAACCTCTTTCCTTGACTAAATGATAGATCAATTGCAAATTAGTGATATCCTCGGGTGTAAACATGCGATTGCCCTTGGCATTTTTTTTTGGTTTCAAAATATCAAATTCATTGTCCCAAAAACGTATCAGCGAGGCGTTCACGTCAAATGCTTTGGCTACTTCGCCAATGCTGTAATATCTTTTATCTTTAGAAAGTTCAATGTGCATATTTTTTATTTTAATCTTTTCTGAACACTTCTTTTATAAACTGTTACGACTGAATACTGAACACTTTGTTAAAGCATTAATCTAACGATTGATTCTCTTGATTCGCTAATTGTGCTATAGCAACATACTCTACTGCCGAAATGTTTCCATAATAAAAATTAAGCGGATTTACCACTTTGTTGTCTTTATGAACTTCATAATGCAAGTGCGGTGCTTCAGATCTTCCGGTACTTCCCACATATCCTATGACATCTCCGCGTTTTACACGCTGTCCAGCTCGTATTTTATATTTACTCAAATGCGCGTATAATGTTACGTATCCAAATCCATGCCGAATTACAATATGATTTCCATATCCAGAGGCCCTATTGTCGGCGGTTATTACAATTCCGTCTCCAGTGGCATAAATTGGAGTTCCTGTTTTGGCGGTAAAGTCCATTCCCTCATGCATTTTTCTTACTTTTGTAAACGGATCTGTTCGATAACCAAAACCAGATGCCAGTCGTTTTAAATTTTCATTTCGCACTGGCTGAATGGCAGGAATGGCAGACAAAAAATCACTTTTAGCATCTGCCATTTTCAAAATGACATCCAGTGATTTGGATTGAATGGCGAGTTCCTTACTTAATACATCAATTCTTTTGGTGGTATTCAGTACCAACTGGGAATTGTCATATCCCTCTAGTACTTTATACCTGTTTATTCCCGGTAATCCCGCTTTCCGGACAGAGTCAGGAATTGCTGTTTTATTGAAATATACCCGATACAAATTATTATCTCTGTCTTCAAGAGCCTCAACTACGCTATTTACCTGATCCATTTTTTTATTTAAAATCGCATAATTCAATCTTAAATTTTCAATTTCACGAGCCTGCAACCGATCTTTAGGCGTTTCAAAATAAGGGGTGTTCAATAATACAATAAAACTCAAAAAACCAAATAATATCGAGGCCAGCAAAAACAGAATGATAACACCAAATTTTCTTCTTTTTCGAGTTTTTATTTTCCTATACGCTAAATTTTCAGAATCGTAATAATATTTTACTTTCGACATATTTTAAAATACCCTATTTTTGCACACTGTAAAAGGTTAGACGAACAAATTTAAGAAATGTTTCATTTGTTACACCCTTTTTTCAATAATAAATAAAATAATGTGCCTATTCCAGCTATTTGTTGCAAGTTCTCGTTTATACATTTTTTTTCTAATGAGCTAGCAGGAGCTTCCTTCGGTCGCTCTGCCACCTCAAGAAAAAATAAATGTATAAATCTCGAAGCTTTTCACTACTATCTGGGGCAAAAGAAATTAAAAGATTTAATGATTAAAAGATTGAAAAATTCAATTCTAACTAATCTTTAAATTTTTGAATCTTTAAATATTTAAATAAAAAAATGAAATCACAAGACGTACGCAAACAATTTCTAGATTTTTTCGCATCAAAGGGACACTTAATCGTTCCATCGGCACCCATAGTTCTCAAGGATGATCCAACACTAATGTTCAACAATTCAGGGATGGCCCAGTTCAAAGAATATTTTCTAGGTAACGGAACTCCAAAAAGCAACAGAATTGCTGATACGCAAAAATGCCTTCGTGTTTCAGGAAAACATAATGATCTGGAAGATGTAGGTTTTGACACCTACCATCACACCATGTTTGAAATGCTGGGAAACTGGTCTTTTGGAGATTATTTCAAGAAAGAAGCTATCAACTGGGCATGGGAACTTTTGACAGAAGTCTATAAAATTCCAAAAGAAAACTTATACGTATCCGTTTTTGAAGGTAATCCAAGTGAAAACGTACCATTCGATCAGGAAGCTTGGGATATTTGGGCGGCATTAATTGACGAAGACCGTATCATTCTTGGAAACAAGAAAGACAATTTCTGGGAAATGGGAGACCAAGGACCTTGCGGGCCGTGTTCAGAAATTCACGTTGACATTCGTTCTGCAGCAGAAAAAGCCTTAGTTTCAGGAAAAAGTTTGGTTAACAATGATCATCCCCAAGTAGTGGAAATCTGGAACAATGTATTCATGGAGTTCAACCGTAAAGCCGATGGTTCTCTGGAAAAATTGCCAGCAAAACACGTTGATACCGGAATGGGATTTGAGCGTTTGTGTATGGCATTACAAGGAAAAACATCCAATTATGATACGGATGTGTTTATGCCACTTATCGAAAAAGTAGAGCAAATTACAGGATTAAAATACACATCAAATTCCGTAGGTACAAGTCGAGACTTGTCCGTACCGAATGCAGATGAGGAAAAAATAAATATCGCTATTCGGGTAGTAGTCGATCACGTTCGTGCGGTTGCTTTTGCTATTGCCGATGGACAATTGCCATCAAACACAGGTGCTGGTTACGTAATTCGTAGAATTTTGCGTCGTGCCATTCGGTACGGATTTACGTTTCTTAATATAAAAGAACCGTTCATCAATCAATTAGTTACTGTTTTAGCGAATCAAATGGGAGAGTTTTTTCCGGAAATCAAATCGCAACAACAATTGGTTACGAATGTAATTCGTGAAGAAGAATCTTCTTTCTTGAGAACATTAGACCAAGGATTGCAATTATTAGAAAATGTGGTTGCCGAAACTAAAGGTTCAACAGTTTCTGGAACAAAAGCGTTTGAATTGTATGATACGTTTGGATTTCCAATTGACTTGACCGCATTAATTCTTAGAGAAAAAGGATTCGAACTGGACGAAGCTGGTTTTAACGCCGCCATGCAAGAACAAAAAAAACGTTCCCGTGCCGCATCAGAAGTTTCTACCGAAGACTGGTTGCTATTAGTTCCAGGAAATGTAGAAACATTCGTAGGCTACGACCAATCAGAAAGTGACGTAAAAATCACTCGCATTCGTAAAGTAGACAGTAAAAAAGATGGTGTTTTATACCAAATCGTTTTAGATAAGACCCCTTTCTATCCAGAGGGTGGAGGACAGGTGGGTGATAAAGGAACGTTAGTTTGCTCCGCCAGTTCGCTAACGCTTGGGTCTGCAAATGAAACTATCGAAATCATCGATACGAAAAAAGAAAACAACCTGATTTTACATCTTGCAAAAAAATTACCGGAAAATATAAATGCTGGTTTTGTAGCCAAAGTAAATCAAGATTTGAGAAGTTTGTCTTCCAGAAATCACTCGGCGACACACCTAATGCACCAAGCCTTGAGAAGTATTCTTGGAACACACGTAGAACAAAAAGGTTCGCTAGTAAATCCAAACTACTTGCGTTTTGACTTTTCTCATTTTGCTAAAATGACGGAAACCGAATTGCAGCAAGTGGAAGATTTTGTAAATGCAAGAATTCAAGAGCAATTACCACTAATTGAAAGAAGAAATATTCCTTTTGCGCAAGCAGTTCAAGAAGGAGCGATGGCACTTTTTGGAGAGAAATATGGAGATGAGGTTCGTGCGATTAAATTTGGCGAAAGCATGGAATTATGCGGTGGAATCCACGTGAAAAATACAGCTGAAATCTGGCATTTCAAAATCGTTTCAGAAGGAGCGGTTGCTGCAGGAATTCGTCGTGTAGAAGCGATTACAAGTGATGCGGTAAAAGCACATTTTGCTTCGCATGAAAGCACATTGAATGAAGTAAAAATAGCCTTAAAAAATCCTCAGGATATTCTGAAAGCCGTTCATTCTATGCAAGAAGAAAATGTCAAATTGACTAAGCAAATTGAGTTTTTGGTAAAAGATAAAGTCAAAAATCTTAAAGCGAGTTTAATCGCTGAGATACAGGAAATTAATGGCGTTCAATTCTTGGCAAAACAAGTCGATTTGAATCCGGAGGGAGCAAAAGATTTGGCGTATGAATTAGGAAATTTAGGAAATAACTTATTTCTAGTTTTGGCTACAGTGAATCCCGAAGCTTCGGGAGAAAAACCAATGTTGACCTGTTATATTTCTAAAGAATTAGTTGCGGAGAAAAACCTAAATGCAGGACAAGTGGTTCGTGAATTGGGTAAATTTATCCAAGGTGGAGGCGGAGGACAGCCGTTTTTTGCAACAGCAGGAGGGAAGAATGTCGCAGGAATTCAGCAAGCTTTAGAAAAAGCAATTGAGTTTGTAAAGTAATTATATCGTAATTTTTTTAATATATTAGCGAGAAATATAAAAATGACTGAAAACGAGATTTCAAAAATTGTTATTGATGTTTGTTAGAAGATGCACACTAAGTTTGGTCCAGGGTTATTAGAATCAGTTTATGAAGTTGTTTTGTTTTATGAGTTAACGAAAAGAGGACTACTAGTTGAAAGTCAAAAACCACTTCCCGTTGTCTGGGATTAAGTAAAATTAGATATTGGATTCAGAACTGACTTAATCATAGAAAATAAAGTTATTTTAGAAATAAAATCAGTTGAACAAATTGCTAATGTTCATCCAATACAACTTTAAACGTATCTGAAAATTACAGGAATGAAATTTGGCTTGTTAATTAATTTCAACGAACCACTAATTAAAACAGGAATTACAAGAATTGTAAATAACCTTTAACCTATGCGGCTTTGCGAGAAATAGATATGAATTTCAGAACCCAAGTTCCCATTCCTAAAAGTAAGTTTCCTATTGATTATACTTCTAAAATCATGTCTTTGGGTTCTTGTTTTGCGGTAAATATGGCGCAGAAACTGGACTATTTTAAATTTCAAAATAGTTGTAATCCATTTGGCATTTTGTTTCATCCTATAGCGATTGAAAAACTAGTTGATTTTGCTGTTTCCGGAAAGCAACTTACAGAAAGCGACATTTTTTTTTACAATGAACGCTGGCATTGTTTTGATGTGCATTCGGATTTGAGCAGTTCTAGTAAAGAGGAATTGTTAGCTTCTTTAAATGCAATACTGATAGCTACAAAACTGCAATTGCAGCATGTTTCCCATATTATTATTACTTACGGAACTTCGTGGGTATATCGAAATATAGAAAGCAATTGTGTTGTGGCTAATTGTCATAAAGTACCGCAAAAGCTGTTTCAGAAAGAATTACTTTCTGTTGAAGAAATAGAAGAAAGTATAGTAAAGACACTGAAATTAATTCATGTTGTAAATCCTAGTTGCACCATTATTTTTACCGTTTCTCCAGTGCGTCACATCAAAGATGGTTTTGTCGAAAATCAATGGAGCAAAGCCAATATAATTAGTGCGCTTCATGGGACTTTTGACTTTCGACTTTCGACTATAAATTACTTTCCCAGCTACGAAATCATGATGGATGAACTTCGGGATTACCGTTTTTATACTGAAGATATGTTGCATCCCAATCCAGTGGCAATCGATTATATTTGGAAACGTTTCAAGGAAACTATAATTTCTGAAACTGCTTTTGCTACAATGGATGAAGTTTCAACTATTCAAAAAAGTCTTTCGCACAAGCCTTTTAATCCGAAATCTGAAAGTCATTTAAAATTTGAGTCTAAAGTCAGAGAAAAAATCACTAAATTGGAATCAGAATATTCATTTATGAAATTTTAATTATGTTAAGAAGAATAGGTATTGCAATAGTAGTTATCGGGGGAATATTTTTATTATTCAAATACTGCGATTTTAAGAAAAACGACGATGAAGATATCCAGTACAACACAAATCTCATTCAGCAACAAATTCTAAATGTTGGAAAATTAGTAGTTACTGAAGGTCATTTCTCCGAAGTGATTACCTATAAAAATCAACAAAAATATTTGTTGGATATGCTTTCTTTTGAGAAAAAAGCATTGGTAATAGTCAATGCTGATGTTACAGTTGCTTATGATTTGCGCCAAATGAAATATGAAATAGATGAAAAAAATAAAACCATCACTATTGTTAGTATTCCAAAAGAAGAAATAAAAATAAGTCCGGATATTCAGTTTTATAACGTAGAACAAAGCAAGCTGAATCCGTTTACGGGAGATGATTATAATAAGATCAATAAATCGGTCAAAGCAAATCTCGCCAAGAAAATAGAAAAGTCTTCACTGAAAACCAATGCTCAAAACCGATTAATCAGCGAATTGTCCAAAATATTAATTTTGAGTAATTCAATGGGCTGGAAATTACAATACGAAGGAAAAGTAATCGAAAGCGAAAAAGATTTTGGACAAAAAATAAAATTATAATAGTTTTTTTGTCAGGTTGAGCGCAGTCGAAACCATTTTTATAGCTGTTTAAGCCTATTGAAAAATCTCGACTGCGCTCGATTTGATAAACCTAAATTGGAAAACTAAGCTTTCTCTTTGTCAAAGATTAAATCCAAACCACCAGTAATCAAATGTGCTACTTCAGGTCTTTTTTGTTTTAATTGATCGAGATAAACCAATATTTCCTGTAATAATTTCATTTCATTTCTTTCTTTTAGCAGCTCGGTGATTTCAACAGCTAATAACCAATCCTTTGGGTGATTGGTTTGTAAATTTTCGAATATAGGCTTCAAGGGTGTTTCTGTCTCCTTGGTTTCTCTGCTATTTCTAACAGTTTGGTACAAAACCTCTAAATCATCCCGTTCTGCAGTATGCGTCACTTTGATGGTTTTGCTCGAGGGAAGGTGCGAAATCAAATCAAAACTATTCACATCAGCAGGGCCTGAAAAAGCCGAAATCACTTTTTTGCCCACAGCCATATCATAAATGCCCCATTCTGGTTGAAACAAAATCGTTTCTCCGTGTGACACAGTACAGTTTTTAAAGCGAATCAAAATAATTTCGCCTTGTAAGTTTCTGGAGCCGGTTATGATTTCACCTTCAACAGTGATGCCACCTTCAAACTCCAGTTTGACCGTTTTAGATTCCAGTATATCGTAGGCATTCAAATCTTTTGGACTCATGTCTTCAATTGCCAGATTGATTCCTTCCAGCTTCCCAATAGGACTCCCAAAACCCTCAGGATGTGTCAAAGTTCCATGACCAACCAGTTCTTTTTGGCGAGAAGCTAAAGCCGTTTTTCCGATGGTTTGTATATAAATAGGCTTGCCTTCGTGTGCAATTACGGTACTAAAAACGCCCGAAATTTGCAAGCCTGTACTCAATTCAATTGTTCCCAGAGCATTTGAGTCTATCAGTTTTTCTATTCCGGATAAACCGCCTATTCGGAGTGCCATTTTATTCGCAAATTCCTCTAAAACTAGGTTTAAATAAGCAAATGTTGGTGTGACATAAAGTTGCGGTTGCAATTTTGTGATGTCAAAACTCTGGTTTGCTGCTGATAGGTCATACGGAATTTTCTTGACCTCGTTTGTCATGCAGTGCGCACTTTCGCCTATTGAAGATAACAAACCGGCACCATAAATTTTAGGATTTTCTACGGTTCCAATGAGTCCGTATTCGACAGTCCACCAATGCAGGTTTCTAATTTGCGCCATTTCTGATAATTCACCCATATTGTTTTGCAAATCTTCTACCGCTTTTTCGGCAGCATCAATAACAGCTTGGGGAGTTCCCTCAGCTTCTTTTACGATCGAAAGCAGTCGGATGGCTTCATACATTTCATAATCTTTATGTGAAGAGAGCGCTTTGCAGCCTATTTCTCCAAAACGGCGTAAATATTCCGCATATTCCGGATTAGCAATAATGGGAGCATGACCTGCACCTTCGTGAATAATATCTGGTGCGGGCGTGTATTCTATATGTTCAAGTTGGCGAATGTCAGAAGCAATTACAAGCACATTATAGGCCTGAAATTCCATGAAAGCATTGGGCGGAATAAATCCATCTACCGCAACCGCTGCCCAACCTATTTCAGTCAGAATGCGGTTCATTCCATACATGCTCGGAATGTTGTCAATCTCGATTCCTGTTTTTTTCAATCCTTCCAGGTAGGAACTATGCGCCACTTTTGATAAATAAGCTACATTTTTGCGCATCACATAACGCCAAACCGCTTGATTTATGGGCGTATAATCGCTGTAATCCTGAGGTTTAATGAATTGTTTTAAGTGCTTTGGCAATCGGTCTAATAACGGATTGCTTTCTATAGTTGAGTTCATATCGAAAACCTTGTAGTTCAACTGCAAAAGTACAAATTTCAGGAGCTATTTCCCGATTTTCATTGCAAGTTTTTGCAAACCCGTTTGTTTTTCTAATGTTCCGGCAGGAGAAATAAAAAGGGGGGTATTCCTCTTTTCTCCCTTTCCTTTGGAGAGGGTTGGGGAGAGGAGTCGCTTTTTATAAACAAAAAAAATCAAAACGGCTTTCACAAAAAGCTTTTCATTGCAATCGGGGCTAGGGGAGTTGAAGTTTAATTTGAGATTAGATAATTCAACATAATTTAGTTGCGTTCAGTCATTGCGGGGAACGAAGCAATCTCATCAATACATTACACGTACAAAGTCTGCTCAGTTCGTCACACTCTCGCTTAAGCTTATAAAAATTTTAAAGCTGTCAGTACAACAATAGAAATTGCTATGAAAATCCAGTTTTTTATGGTTGGGCTGTATTTCCGTTTGAATTCTATATTATTTAATGCGAATACAATAGCTATAAAAACAAATGTAATTATTCCTATAATAAATATAGAAACTAAATCTAACTCATTAGGATTGCTTTGGTTTAATCGATAGGAGTTGATTATCAATGTTATTGTAAGCATAATCCAAGTTATAACACTCATCACCCAGCCTTTAGATAGGTTTTTGATTAAAAGTATTGCTGATGAAATAGCAATAAGTGATAGAATTACTAAAGTTATATTTTTTCTGACAGCCATTTGAACAATGCTATGATGGTCTATTAATGGATTTTTCCACAAAAAAGTATAATATTGATTGCAAGTTAAATAGACAAAAAACCATATTAAAATACCGAGGCAAATCTGAATTCCAGATAGTATAATTTCAAACATTCTCCAATTATGTTTCATTGACTTCCGCTAAATTAAACATTGTGCATTCTCATTTTTGTTGGTACTGAATATGTTCTTTGGCGAACTGGATAGAGGATTGATAGCTATTTTTTGGATTTACTTCTTCACCAACTCAAACACCAAAACCTGCGTTTTTTGTTTATCTGAAAAATTATTATCTGAAATGAAAATAATAGATTGATTACCATTTGCCAATTTTGGACCAAAAGTAAGTCCTTCGATATTATCAATAAAAATTCCCAAATCATCCATGTTAAGGACCAGTTTTTTAGAAGCCAATTCGAATTTTTGATTTTGCAAAGAGCTGTAATTTTTTATATTAGTTGCTTTTTTCAGGTCACACAAAAATACTTTTATCGTGCAGGCTTGCGTTCCGGTAGAATAGGAGCGTTCCACTACCAGTAATTGATTTTTATCATAATACTGAATTGCCGAAACGCCATTTACACCAAATGCCCCTTTCGGATTAGGCTCACGAGCAATAGGTTCCAGTTTATAGCCGTATTGAGCGGTGTTCTTTTTTGTTTTGACATCAAATTGATACAACCGAATCAAACCGCCTTTGCTGGTATTGGCTTGGTCGCCATCTTCAAATAATGGTTCTTCAATATTGGTATAGACATTTTTATAGTTTTTGTCAAAAGTAATTCCTTCTAAAGTGCCGTTGTTTCGCGGACCTTTTTCCAGTTTCTGCATTTTTAAATTTTCCGGTAAGGTGACATTGCCTAGAAAATCACCTTTTAAATTCATGAAATTTAGAGAAGGATCTTGTAAAACTTCCTTATCTGCTGTTAGCACTCGAGCGCCTTCGCTACTCCAAACCAAAGTGTTCGTTATTGGATTGAATCGGATGTCTTCCGGGTCTGCTGAAGTAGTTGGCATGGTGTTCCAATTGCCAAACGCTTTCCCAGTTGCATTTTTTAAAGTGGTGACACTTTGGAAATCAATACGTTCAACTTTATTTTCGAGCAAATGAATTTTTGCCGTATAAAATCTTGAATTGTTAAACATGGATCTATCGTCACTGATCAAATAATACAAATCATTCTTGGCATCATAATCGATTCCGGACAATCCGCCCACTTTTGTGTTTTGAAACGTTTCCTCAAAAGGAATTTCAATGGAACTGATTAGTTTTAAACTTGGGGTTGACTTGTTGTCAGCTGTTTGCTTTAAATTGGAACAAGAAAGGAGGAAAGCTTGTAAAACGACAAGTAATAATAAATTGCGCATAAAATAATTTGTTGCTGTTTGCAAAAAGGAACATATTTTGGATTAAACCCACTTTAAAAACTATGAATTGTCCGTTTGACTTTTCTCAAGATTGCGGAAGTAGTCAATTTTGTAATTAAACATTTCAGCCATATTTTTTGCCCGAAGTTTAGCTTCGTCGGCTAATGGACCAGAAAATAAGTTGTCAGTTGTTTCAGTGAAAATTTGCATCCAGCGGTCAAAATGTTCTTTGGCGGCCGGTAATTGTTTGTGTGGCGGAAATGGGCTTCCGGAATAGGAATGCACTTCAAGTAAAATAGTTTGCCAAAAGCGATACATTTTTTCTAAATGTTCCGGCCAGCGATTGCCTATTTTTTCGTTGAATATGGGTCCGATAAATTCGTCTTTTTGAACTTTAGAATAAAAAGTATTCACTAGTAATTTGATATCTTCGAATGTGGAAATGTCGTTAAATTGTGCCATAATTAGGTATAAAAAAAGCCTACGCAAAGGTAGGCTTTTATGTTGAAATGTGATGGTAAACTATTTTACTTTGGGCGGAAATTGTTCAAGAATTTTTGCCACAAATTCGTTGATTTGTTTTTCTTTTTCACTTCGGGTTTCGGTCAAATAACCAACTCCTTCGCCTTGCCAAACCAATTCTTTTTTCTTGGCATCAATTAAATCAATATACAATGTCCCTTCTGTTGATGAGGAAACAAAACTGCTGCGGCCTCCCCAAAAGTAAGGATTCCATCCCCAACCCCATCCGTAACCCCATCCTGCGTTGAACTGGTTTACGTCAATGCGTTCTCTTTCTTTAGTTAATATATTAATCAGCAAATCTGGATTTTCACTTTTGGTCATTCCTTTTTTGCTTAATTCTCGATCTATGGCATTGAGTATTCTTTTTTTGTCCAATTCTGATATTTCAACTCGATCGATGCCTTTTTTATGAAAAGCATACGTTTTGTATGGAGTAAAATCGACATTATTATCATAATCAGAATATACTTTTACGGAAGCGCAAGAGGCAAATACTAAAAGTAGAAATGCGAGAAGGAGTTTAATTGCTTTCATGACCTGTTTTTTTTGATTACTAAATGTTTATTAAAGATACGTTCAAATTTTTAAAAATCCAACAAATTGTCAGCGACTATATTAGGGATGGTTACTTTCAATAAAGGTTCCGTTTGCATCGCTCTTTTTATTGCAGATACTGCTCCTTCATTTCTAGCCCAGCTTCTTCTGGAAATTCCGTTGTTGACATCCCAGAAAAGCATTGATGCTAAACGTCTTGACGCTTCCTTTGAACCATCAAGAACCATACCAAATCCGCCGTTTATTACCTCTCCCCAGCCCACGCCACCGCCATTGTGAATGGATACCCAAGTGGCGCCACGAAAGCTGTCTCCAATGACGTTTTGTATCGCCATATCGGCGGTAAATCTTGAGCCATCATAAACGTTAGAAGTCTCTCTGTATGGAGAATCGGTGCCGGAAACATCATGGTGATCGCGACCTAAAATTACGGTTTCTATTTCGCCATTGGCAATAGCCTGATTGAAAGCTTCGGCAATATTTACGCGTCCTTCAGCATCTGCATAAAGGATTCGTGCTTGTGAGCCTACAACCAATTTGTTTTCTTGTGCGCCTTTTATCCAATGAATATTGTCTTGTATTTGTTGCTGAATTTCTTCGGGAGCTGTTTTGGACATTTCTTCCAAAACCTGGCAAGCAATTACATCTGTTTTGGCTAAATCTTCTGGTTTTCCCGAAGCACAAACCCATCGGAAAGGGCCAAAACCGTAATCAAAACACATGGGTCCCATGATATCCTGTACATAACTCGGATATCTGAAATCGATGTGATTCTCTGCCATGACATCTGCACCGGCACGGGAAGCTTCCAGTAAGAAAGCATTTCCATAATCAAAGAAATACGTTCCTTTGGCAGTGTGTTTATTGATTGCTGTCGTATGACGTCGTAATGTTTCTTGTACTTTTGTTTTAAATAAATCAGGAGTTGATGCCATCATTTCATTGGCTTCTTCAAAGGAAATGTCAGCAGGATAATAGCCACCTGCCCAAGGATTGTGTAGCGAAGTTTGATCTGATCCTAAATCAATATGGATGTTTTCCTGGTCAAATTTTTCCCAAACCTCAACCACATTTCCAAGATATCCGATGGACACAATTTCATTATTGGCTTGCGCCAAAGCGACTCTTTTTACCAGCGCATCAATATTTTCAATCACTTCATTAATCCATCCTTGACTGTGGCGAATATGTGTAATTTTAGGGTTTACTTCGGCACAAACGGTGATACAACCGGCAATATTACCGGCTTTAGGTTGTGCGCCAGACATTCCGCCCAAACCAGAAGTAACAAATAATCCGCCCTTTGGACTGCGTTTTATTTTACGAAAACCATTCAAAACCGTGATAGTTGTTCCGTGTACAATTCCTTGCGGGCCAATATACATGTAACTTCCGGCGGTCATTTGGCCGTATTGAGAAACGCCTAAAGCATTCATTTTTTCCCAATCATCCGGTTTAGAATAATTAGGGATTACCATGCCGTTTGTTACTACAACTCGTGGCGCTTCTTTATGCGAGGGAAATAATCCCATTGGATGCCCGGAATACATCGTCAATGTTTGCTCATCGGTCATTTCTGATAAGTATTGCATCGTCAATAAATACTGTGCCCAGTTTTGGAATACAGCTCCATTGCCGCCATAGGTTATCAATTCGTGCGGATGTTGTGCCACGGCGTAATCCAGATTGTTTTGAATCATCAGCATAATTGCTTTGGCTTGTTCGCTTTTTCCAGGATATTCATTTATTGGACGCGCACGCATTTCATAATCGGGACGAAAGCGATACATATAAATACGGCCGTATATTTCTAATTCTTGTCGAAATTCTTTTATTAGCTCATTATGATGTTTTGGTTCAAAATAACGCAAAGCATTACGAAGTGCTAATTTTTTTTCTTCATTCGAAAGGATTTCTTTACGCTTTGGTGCGTGATTGATATCTATATCGTATGGTTTTGGTTTTGGTAAAACCGATGGGATTCCTTGTTGTATTTGTTCTTTAAAAAGGGTCCTGGTTTCTGAAATCGGAATTGTGGTAGGAGTTATGTGAGGTGAATTAGTCATAGTAATGTAAGCTTTTATTATTCATAATCTCTTCTTTTTCCCCCTTTGGGGGTTAGCGGGCTTTTATACGGACAATGGCGACAGCCACTTTTACAGCAATAACCCCGTTTTAAATGGTGTTTTTCAGTAAAACATTTATAGCCTTCGGGTGTGTAATAGAAATCTTCCCCTTCTATTAATTTATTTTCAGTACTTTGGTCCATCATATTTGGTATTGTGCGATTGCAGGCGTCATTCGATTTCGTTCAATTGCTAAATTGGGATTCAAATGATTGCGCTTTTTCATTAAAAAGCACCATTTTAGTAGTACAAATTTATAATTTTATAGCGAATGTTTCTGATTGTTTCTAAATATTTAATTCCAAAAGGATATCATGGATTAGAGATGAAAAACGATTTCCATGAGTTGTCACTTCCAGCTGGTGTCAATAATACCCAGTTTGAAATTACCTTTAAAAACAATTCCCGTTTAGGAGTTGAAGAGGCAGTGCGTAAAAATTTTGTAATTTATCAAAACAATTCTGCAAAAGATCTAAAAATCAGTAATCTCTTGTTATTGGATCTTGTTGCTTGTGGTTTATATGATGTAGCCGGAAAATTGATTTTTTAAGAAAGAAAATTTGGGAGTTAATACCAGCTATGCGTTTTCTACTGCGGGTCTTCGCGATGGTATTTACATTGTAAAATTAGCTACAAAAGACAAAATAGAGGTGGTCAGAAAATTATAATTAAAAATTAAATCCACTTGAAAAGAATTAATACAAAATGCAATCTATAAAGGTTGTATTTTTTTATATATAAATTTACCTTTGTGTCAAAAGATATTCGTTTGAATCAAAAGGTAATTACAGCATTTCCGAACTCTATTTCAGTAACCATCAAACGAGAAGATTTGATTCATCCTTTTGTTTCCGGAAATAAGTTTAGAAAACTGAAATACAATTTGCTTGAAGCCAAAAAAAACGAGCAGACCACATTGCTTACTTTTGGAGGTGCTTTTTCCAATCATATAGCAGCTGTGGCTTATGCGGGAAAAGAAAAAGGATTTAAAACCATCGGGATTATCCGTGGTGAGGAATTAGAAAGTAAAATCTCAGAGAATCCAACATTAATTTTCGCTCAAAATTGTGGAATGCAACTGGAATTTATTTCAAGAGACGCGTATCGGTTAAAAAGTGATGACTCATTTTTGGAGAAATTAAAACAACAATTCGGTCGTTTTTATCTCCTGCCGGAAGGCGGGACTAATGATCTTGCTATCAAGGGATGTGAGGAAATTCTAACTCAGGAAGATGCTCAATTTGATTATATTTGTTGTGCGATAGGAACTGGCGGTACCATTTCCGGTATCATAAACAGTGCTTTGTCGCATCAAAAAGTTTTAGGGTTTCCGGCCTTAAAAGGCGACTTTTTGAAAGAAGAAATTCGTAGTTTTGTACAAAATGAAAACTGGGAGTTCATTACAGACTATCATTTTGGGGGCTACGGAAAAGTTAATGAAGCATTAATCGGGTTTATCAATTCATTTTATAAGCAAAATAAGATTCCTTTAGATCCAATTTACACGGGAAAGATGGTTTTTGGTGTTATAGATCTAATTCAAAAAAACTATTTTCCTGCCCAATCAAAAATTTTACTAATTCATACGGGCGGAATTCAGGGAATTCAGGGAATGAATATGAAACTTCGGAACAAACAATTACCAATAATTGAGATCAATGATTAAGAAAATCCTACTGCTATTTATACTAATAACTTTGGTGAGTTGTAATGCCACTAAACCAATTATTGTTACTACCAAAAAAGCGCCTTCAAAATCAAAAATTGCTACGACGGCTAAAAAAGGATATGAAAAGAAAACCAAAACAGTACGTGCCACCGCAGGAAAATCATCAAGTAAAGAACTGAATAATAGTGAAACGGAAGAGATTGTTTCAACTTCAAAAACAATAGTTACAAATGATGTGATTGTAACCTACGTTTCCATATTCAAAGATATTGCAATGGGCAATATGAGGAATTATGGTATTCCTGCAAGTATTATTTTAGCGCAGGCCATTTTAGAGTCTGGTGCCGGGAAGGGTAATTTGGCTTTAAATGCGAACAATCATTTTGGAATAAAATGCCATGTAGGCTGGACAGGTGAAAGTATCAGGCATGATGACGATGCTGCACAGGAATGTTTTAGAAAATATGACAATCCATCAGAATCATTTAAAGATCACGCTTTATTTTTAACAGGAAGAAGCCGCTATGCTGGATTATTTGAATTCTCAAAAGGCGATTATAAAGCTTGGGCCAAAGGCTTAAAAGCCGCCGGGTATGCCACAGATCCTAAATATCCGGATAAATTGATTTCGTATATTGAACGCTACAATTTGCATGAATATGACAATCAGGTTCTGGATATTAATTATGTGTCCAATGAAAAACAAATGATAACAGAATTAACGGTTGAATCCAGAAATACAATCCCTAAGGGGCTGGATTCCTATGTGGTTCAAAAAGGCGATACGCTATATTCTATTTCGAAAAAATTCGAATTAAAGATTGAGGATTTAAAACAAAAAAATAACCTCTCGGACAATGCCCTTTCTATTGGACAAAAACTGGTAGTAAAATAATTTTAAAATAACGATAATTCATAATTCCATACATGTTATATAAAAGAAGTAGTCAGCTTTTTGCTGAAGCAGAAAAAGTAATTCCCGGTGGCGTAAATTCACCCGTAAGAGCGTTTAAAGCAGTGGGAGGAACTCCTATTTTTGTCAAAAGTGCCAAAGGTGCTTATTTGTACGATGAAGATGGCAACCGTTTGATTGATTATATCAATTCATGGGGACCAATGATTTTAGGACACGCTTACGAACCGGTTGTACACGCCGTGATAGAGAAAGCAAAGTTGGGAACTTCGTTTGGGATGCCCACAGAATTAGAAACACAAATTGCTGCTTTAGCCGTTGCTATGGTTCCAAATATCGATAAAATTAGATTTGTAAACTCTGGTACCGAAGCCTGTATGAGCGCTGTACGGCTGGCTCGTGGTTTTACAAAAAAAGATAAAATAATCAAATTTGCAGGTTGTTACCACGGACATTCGGATTCGTTTTTGATACAAGCCGGAAGTGGAGCCATTACTTTTGGTTCGCCAAACAGTCCTGGTGTTACAGCAGGGACGGCCAAAGATACTTTGCTGGCACGATACAATGATTTAGAAAACGTAGCCACTTTAATAGATGCGAATAAAAATGAAATTGCTGCTATAATCGTGGAACCTGTTGCGGGGAATATGGGTTGTATTCCGCCTAATAAAGGCTTTCTGGAAGGCTTACGCCAATTGTGTACCGACAACGGAATTCTCTTGATTTTTGATGAGGTAATGACCGGTTTCAGACTCGCCGCTGGTGGTGTTCAGGAATTATTGCATGTAACGGCTGATATCGTTTGTTTTGGGAAAGTAATCGGTGGAGGATTGCCTGTTGGTGCATTTGCCGCCCGAGCAGAAATCATGAATTATCTTGCTCCGTTAGGTCCTGTGTATCAGGCAGGAACATTGTCTGGAAATCCATTGGCAATGGCCGCAGGATTAGCCATGTTACAAGCTTTAAACAGTGATCGTACTATTTTTAAAAGACTAGAAGAGAAAACAGCGTATTTGGCGGCAGGAATTGATAAAGTGCTGAAAGCAAATGATGTTACATTTACAATCAACACTGTTGGCTCAATGATTTCGGTTCACTTTGATGCGGCTCCGGTTGTAGACTTTCAAACGGCTGCAAACGGCGACAACGAAACGTTCAAGAAATTCTTTCACGGATTATTGCAGGAAGGAATTTATATTGCGCCATCCGCTTATGAAACGTGGTTTATTACGGATGCATTAACGTATGCAGATTTAGATTTCACCATTCAAGCGATAGCTAAAGTTTCGAAAACATTTTAAATCAAAAAAGCCCCAAATTTTGGGGCTTTTTTATGAAGTAAGATGAAACAAGTAAGTCGAAAGTTTAAAAGGCGTAAAGTCAAAAGAATTAACTTTAAGTAAAATAGTTTTAAATCAGATTGTTATATAATTTTATCCTGATTTTAAAATACGACATTATACCATGGTTATTACTTAGTTTAAGTGAAAGGATTATTTTTTATTACCCGTTTCTACTGGTTTTTTGTTTTTATGATGCATCATTCTTTTTTTCATTCCGTGATGTTTGTTCCCTTTCATTTCATCCCATTTTTTATATTGGTCTGCTGAAAGAATTTTTTTTATTCGTTTTTTCATCACAATTTGCTCATCTAACATTTGGCTTTTCTTAGCAAAAAGTTCGTCAGAAGTCGGTTGTTTTTTAGCTGAATCTTTAGTTGCTTTTCGTTCGGCCATTTTAGCTTCTCTTTTAGTACTTTGTTCCGCGATGATTGTACTCATTTCTTTTTGTTGTGAAGCATTCAAATCTAATTCCAGAGTCATCTTTTTTAACTGCAGTTGATTTCTTTGATCAGGAGTTAATTGCTCCATTTGAGCTCTTTCCGGTCTTGCTTCTTTTTCTTGTGCAAAGCTTGTCATTCCGACAACTAATAATGCAACGATAAATAATTTTTTCATTTGTTTTAAGTTTTATGTATATAAGATAACAATAGACCTAAAAAGTTTAATCCTTAACAAAAAATTATCGTTTGATTTTAGGGTAGTAAAGGTTTAAATCATATTTAAAATCCTGATTTGGGATAGCTTTACTTATAATTAATGCGATAACTCAATCGTTAATTTGTTGTGAAATTCTAAAAAACTATCACTATGGTTTATTATTTGTTTTTTTGCACCCCTAAAACAGTAGTAATTTAACTCTAGACTCGATGGTAAAGACTATCAAAAAAAAGCTAAATATCGTAGTAAAAGAGTTAGATATGGTTTTGAAATCTAAATTTTATAGTACTTTAGCTAATTATAAAGCGACAAACAAAAACGAATAGCCATTGACGGAAATCGCTAAAAAAAGTGGAAGCTGGAATTTATAAAGGGATTAATTCCATTTGACTCTAAAACTAGGTTTTTGTTTTTCGTCTCGGAAAAAATAAACGAGATGTTGGTTTGCTCTTAACACTATTCAAATGATTACAGAAAGAAAACAATACCAATTATTCGGAAATATAATTTTTGAAAAAGTGACAATAGAAGCACCATTCAAAATCCCAAATCCAGTGCCTAATGAAGCTTGTTTTCTATACATGCTCGAAGGGCAAGTAGACTACAAAATGCAGCATCAAAGTATATCAGTACCCGTAAACGAAGCGGTTTTACTCAAATGTGGTACTTACTTCAGTCAAATGAAAGGCAATACTCTTTCTAAAAAAAGTCAGATCGTATTTGTCCATTTTCATCCTGAAATACTCAAGAAAATTTATGAGACCGATCTGCCTAAGATTTTTCAGCAACCAAAATTAGTCGATCAAACTATTGATATAACCCAAATCAATAACGATTTTCTAATCCAAAAATACATAGAAGGCTTGCTTTTTTATTTTGACAATCCCACACTTATTAACGAAGATTTGTTAGTCATTAAATTAAAAGAAATAATTCTGCTTTTATGTCAAACCAAAAATGCGCCTGTTATTCAACAAATTTTATCTCAACTTTTTTCTCCTACTAGTTATACTTTTAAGCAAATTATAGAAAATAGTTTATACAATCCTATAAGTTCGGAAGAGTTGGCTCAAATGACCAACCTAAGTCTTTCATCATTCAAGAGAGAATTCAAAAAAAATTATGACGATAGTCCAGCCAATTATATTAGAAATAAAAAATTAGAAAAAGCAGCTGAACTTTTATTAATATCTGATGAACGCATTACAAACATTGCTTTCGATTGTGGTTTCAATGATTTAGCCAATTTTTCGACACTTTTTCACGAAAAATACAGTCAAACGCCATCGAATTTCCGTTTGAACCAATTATCCAAATAGTTGAACGAATTACAAAAGTCTAAGCTTCTTATTTGTTGCACCTTTGTAATGTTGAATAACAAATACTAATTAATATAAAACAAAAATTATGGCACATTTAAAATTAGAAAATAATCCAGTTTCTCCAATATCTCAAGCAATTTTTGACAACACTCAAAAAACATTAGGATTTGTACCTAATATGTACAAAGGCATGGGGCAAAATCCAGCGTTGTTAGATATCTATATTTATGGATACAACAGCTTTAGAGCCAATTCAGGTTTTAATTCTGTAGAACAAGAAGTTGTTTTTCTTTCGGTAGCTTATGAAAATAATTGTGAATATTGTACGGCTGCTCACAGTTTTATTGCCGATAAAATGTCAAAAGTACCCACTGAAGTAACCAATGCCATTCGCGATGGAAAAGAAGTGCCAGATCTAAAACTAGCCGCTTTATCAAAACTAACGCGTTCGCTTACTGCAAACCGCGGGAATGTTGCACAAGAAGAAGTTGATGCCTTTTTAGCCGCAGGATATACAGAAACGCATGTTTTAGGTATTATTGCCGGAATTGCGGTAAAAACAATTAGTAACTATTCTAATCACAACACAAATCCTGAATTAGATGATGCTTTTGCCGGAAGAGCTTGGAAAAAATAATCAGACATCTTTTTTAATTGTCAATGCAGTTACTCACTGTGTTGGCTTTTACCACAAGTCGTAAATGGATGGATTCCTTGGGTAGTAACCATTGAAGTCCTATTTAAACTATATGACTATACGTTACTTGTATCAATGGCAAAAAAGTATATATTTGGGTCTGAATCAAAAAAGTAACTGCTATGAAATCCGCGATATCGGGTTAGATTGATGATTACTGCTTTAGAAACAACTTGGTATCAGTTACGGAAAGTCATAAAAAATAATATTCTTTATAAAAAAGGAGCTTCAATTTGAAGCTCCTTTTTTATAAATATAGCTCTATAATACACTTAGGCTTTCAATCGACACGCTTTGCTGTCGCCATTTACCACAACTTCGGTCAATCCTAAAGAAGATAAATTTTTCATGGCTTTATCCCATTTTTTACCGCTCAGTTCCGATTTGATTTTTAGTAAACCAAAATCCATTTGGTTTTCATTGACTTTCAAAAGGTCAATAATCAATTTTTCATCGTCTTCCAATTCAATTTTAACTTGAGTTTTTTCTGGGCGCATTTGCGGGAACAACAACACTTCCTGGATAGAAGCATTATTTGTCAAATACATAATCAATCGATCCATTCCAATTCCCATTCCGGATGTTGGAGGCATTCCGTATTCTAATGCTCTCAAGAAATCTTCGTCAATTATTCCTGTGGCTTCATCATCTCCTTTTTCAGCCAATCTCATTTGGTCTTCAAAACGGGCTCTTTGGTCAATTGGGTCATTCAATTCAGAATAGGCGTTTGCCACTTCTTTTCCGCAAACCATCAATTCAAAACGTTCTGTCAATTCTGGATTGTCACGGTGTTGCTTGCAAAGCGGAGACATTTCCTTTGGGTAATCCGTGATGTAAGTAGGCTGAATGTAATTTCCTTCGCATTTCGCGCCAAAAATCTCATCAATCAGTTTCCCTTTCCCCATGGTTGCATCTACATCAATTCCCATTCCTCTGGCAGCATCAAATAACGCTGTTTCACTTTTTCCTGAAATATCAAATCCAGTAAAATGTTTGATAGAGTCCGTCATTGTCACTCTGGCGTAAGGCGCTTTAAAATTGATGGTATGTTCTCCAAAAGTAACTTCTGAGCTTCCATTTACGGCAATCGCGCAATGTTCTAAAAGGTCTTCGGCAAATTTCATCATCCAGTTGTAGTCTTTGTAGGCTACATATATTTCCATGGCAGTAAATTCTGGGTTGTGGGTACGGTCCATTCCTTCGTTACGAAAATTTTTCGAAAACTCATAAACCCCTTCAAAACCACCAACAATCAATCTTTTTAAGTATAATTCGTTCGCAATACGCATGTACAAAGGCATATCAAGCGAGTTGTGATGCGTGATAAAAGGACGCGCTGCAGCACCACCGGGAATTGGTTGCAAAACAGGCGTTTCTACTTCAAGATATCCTTTGTCATTAAAAAAAGAACGCATTGCATTGAACAATTTTGTTCTTTTGATAAACGTTTCTTTTACATGATCATTCACGGTCAAATCCACGTACCGACGACGGTATCTTTGTTCCGGATCAGCAAAAGCATCGTGTGTTTTTCCATCAGCATCCGTTTTTACAACCGGAAGTGGTTTCAAGGCTTTGGCCAAAACTGTTAATCCATAAACATGAACCGATATTTCTCCCACTTGCGTTTTGAAAACCGTTCCGCGAATCCCAATAAAATCGCCAATATCCAACAGTTTTTTGAAAACGACATTATACATGGTTTTCTCCTCATCTGTCGAAATATCATCTCTCGAAACATAGATTTGAATACGCCCTTCAGCATCTTTCAATTCGGCAAATGACGCCTTTCCCATGATACGCTTCCCCATCAAACGACCTGCTAAAACCACTTCCTTACCTTCGTATTTTGCAAAATCAGCCAGGATTTCGCTAGAATATGCGGTTGTAATAAATTCGGCTGCAGGATAAGGCTCAATACCTAAATTGCGTAATTCTGTAAGTGCTTCTCTACGTAATATTTCTTGTTCGGATAATGCCATTTTATGCTGATTTTAAGAGCGCAAAGATACTATATAAGTTTTAAAATTTAAAGTTTAAAATGTACCGTTTTTTGGAGCAGAATATTTTGTTTCTTCAAGACGATCCGTCCCGCTATTCGTTTTATCTTTTTTTCCTTGTTCAAAAAAAATAAGAAAAAAAGGATGCCACTGCTATCGGGGCTATGCTACGATTTTTATTTTTTTAAATCAACATGAAAAATAGTACAAATAACATATATAGAAACCAATAAGTATTTTAAATTACTAAATAAAAAAAACACGATTTACTGCTTTTAGTGTTATTTTTGATCAGTTGCCAAGTAACAGAAACCATTTGTCTAAACCAAGACGGAACCGGAGAAATTGAAACAGAATTACTCCGCGATGAACATCGTTGTATGCAATTTATAGCTAAAAATCACTCCAAAGAAGACGTTTTTCTTGATACAAATTATGTTTTTAAAGATCTGATAACCAAAAATTCCGAGACGTTTTCCAAATTACCAGCATCCGAAAAAGCCATTTTTTAAAAAATTACTACGGTAAAAGTCCATAGTAAGAAAAGTTCCTTCGAGAAAGAATTTTGCACAACAATCAGTCAAAAACTCAATACAATAGCCGAAGTTGCTGATTTATACAAAACCGAAGAATAGGCGGATGATATAGAAAATAATTACGCACTGGTTGCCGAAGAACATTATTATAGTGTGAACTATGCTTTTGATGCAAGTGTTTTTCAGGAGAATAGTAAAAACAACAAATGCAGTTGAACTAAAAAAACAAAAAGAAGAAATTGAAGGATTGAAATCCCGCTTTTTAAAATTCAAAATCAGGCAGTCTTTTGTTTTAAAATATCATTTTCCTCGAAAAATAAAATCGGTTTCAAATATAAATTCAAAAATAAGCGATGACAAAAAAGCACTGGAAATGCAATTTCTAATCACAGATTGTTTAAAAACCCGGAGAGTATAAATCTTGAAGTTGTTTTGGAATAATAATATTGGACTTAAATAATCGCCTTATGGTCAAGTCGAGCGCAGTCGAGACTCATTTGGTTAGTCTCGACTGCGCTCAACTTGACAGAAATATGAGTTAATCCTTCAATGGTTTTTTCAAATCTTGTAGGTGACTTTTTTGGCGCAATGATAAAACATCGAAATTAGTTCAAGTCCGAGACTAATTATTTTTGATTCATAATTTTATATCATACCTGCAAGGTTTGAAAAAAAACCTTATAGGAAAAAACAGTAAACTCAAAACGTTGTACCTTTGTCATTCAAAAATAAGTGAACGAAATAGGATTGCTTCGTTCCTCGCAATGACACATGAATAAAAACATCCAACTTCAAGATTTAGGAACTAAAGGTTACAAAGAAACTTGGGAATACCAAGAAGAATTGTTCAAAGAAATAGTTGACTTAAAAATTAAAAATAGGAGAGAAGAAACGAGTTTACAAACACCCAATTATTTCCTTTTTGTAGCACATCCGCATGTATATACATTAGGCAAAAGTGGTGATTTAAGTAATTTACTTTTGTCTGAAAAACAATTGGAAGCTAAAGGAGCTACTTTTTATAAAATCAATCGTGGTGGCGATATTACCTATCACGGACCTGGACAAATCGTAGGGTACCCTATTATAGACTTAGAAAATTTTTTTACGGATATTCATAAATATCTACGGTTTCTGGAGGAAGCTATTATTCTTACCCTTGAAGAATATGGAATTGTTTGTGGCAGAAGCGAAGGCGAAACCGGCGTTTGGTTAGGCGCAGGAACACCATTTGCCAGAAAAATTTGTGCAATGGGCGTTCGCGCTTCCCGTTGGGTCACTATGCACGGATTTGCTTTAAACGTAAATGCTGATTTGGGTTATTTTGACAATATTATTCCCTGTGGGATTCGCGGTAAAGCCGTAACTTCTTTGAACGTAGAACTAGGCGTATCCAAAGTGAATGAACAAGAAGTCAAAGAAAAAATCCTGAAACATTTTGCCATTCTTTTTGATGCCACTTTTGAGAAACCTGCACTCAAAAATCGTTACACGTGCCTGTAAGGCGAACTGGCGAAGCAATCTAAATTCAAAAATCAAAACAATACTGTTCCGGCAACAAACGAAATGTCATTCGGTGGTGTTTTGTAACCCCATATTTCCGAATGGCTTCCCGGTGTTCTTTGGTAGGATATCCTTTATTTTGTTTCCAATTGTACATTGGGAATTCCTCATGAATCCGATTCATATATTCATCCCGATACGTTTTTGCTAATACGGAAGCGGCGGCAATACTCATAAATTTTGAATCTCCTTTTATGATACTGGCATTCGGAATCGAATGTAGGATTTCAATTTCAGCATCGGTAAAAATCTTTCCTCCTCGATTTTTAATCCCACCCTTAGGAATCAATGGAGTATTTCCGTCTACAATAATGGATTCAGGTCTTGGATTTAGTTTTAAAATACTTTCCTGCATTGCTTTTATGGAGGCGTTCAAAATATTTATTTGGTCAATAATCAACGGTTCCAGATGGGTTACGGCAAATGAAACACATTCTTGTTCTATAATAGGTTTTAATTTTTCTCTTATTTTCTCAGACAATTGTTTGCTGTCATTTAATAACTCATTTTGGAAATGCGCAGGTAGTATTACGGCTGCTGCAGTCACGGGGCCCGCCAGACAACCCCGACCGGCCTCATCAGTTCCGGTTTCTAAATATGGCGTTAAAAAAAAAGGACTTAACATTAAATTGATTTTGACAAAAATAAGATTTTTGAAGTGATTATCCGCAGTTTGTAGTGTCATAATAACTAAATTTCATTGGTATGTTTATTTTTTGAAGAGGAATGGTGTCAAAAACACAAAGTGTTAAATTTTATAAAAGCTTGTTTATTTAAAGAATTATTAAGATTTTTGTGAAATAACTAATTCAAAACAAATTAATATGAGATCAAAATTTAAATGGATTTTTACGTTGCTGTTGGCTTTGTCAATGCAATTTGTGTTCGCACAAGAAAAGACCGTTACAGGAGTAGTGTCTGATGCTACAGGACCTATTCCTGGAGTGAATGTTATTATTAAAGGAACAAATAGAAGCACACAAACAGATTTTGATGGTAAATATTCCATTAAAGGAAGTAATGGGGAAGTTTTAGTATTTTCATTTGTTGGTATGAAAGATATGACAGCAAATATTGGAGCTTCATCCACAGTTAACATTAAAATGTTACAAGCAGATAATACCCTAGAAGAGGTTATTGTTGTAGGTTATGGTGTTCAGAAAAAGAAAGACCTTACTAGTTCTATTTCCTCAATTAGTGGAGAAGCTATAAAAGGTTTAATTACACCTAGTTTTGAAAGTCAACTAGCAGGAAGAGCTGCAGGTGTACAAGTTACTACTCAGAACGGGATTTTAGGTGTAGCGCCGAGGGTTAGAATTAGAGGTGTGGCTACCATTAATAGTGGTACTCAACCTTTGTATGTAGTGGATGGTTTACCAATTTACTCTGGAGATATTGGAGGTTCTGCTGACACCAATGGTTTGGCCGATATTAATCCTAACGATATAGAGTCTTTCGAAGTCTTGAAAGATGGTGCTGCGACTGCAATATATGGTTCTAGAGCTGCAAACGGTGTGATTTTAATTACTACTAAAAGAGGTAAAAAAGGAACAATGAAAGTTTCTTATAGTAATGTTACTGGATTTGCTTCAGCAACAAAAAGATTTGATTTACTTAAAACTGCTGATTTTCTAGTTATTAATAACGAAAAAAGATTAAATGCTGGTCAAGCGGCTTGGGCAGCTGGAAGTAATTTTGATACTGATTGGCAAAGTCAGGTTTTGAATAAAGGTGCTGTTCAAACAGATCATTCTCTATCTTTTAGTGGAGGTTCTGACAAGACTAGATATTTCATGTCTTTAGGTTACTCTACTCAAGATGGTATTGCGAAGTCAAACAGTTTAGATCGTTATTCTCTTAGGTCAAATCTAGAACATGAAGTGACGTCATGGTTAACAGCCGGAGCTAACATTGGGGTTACCAAAACTAATACTTACGGATTGAATACAGGAAGGAACTCTATTTCAGGAAATATCTTTAGTGCAATAAGACAGTTGCCTAATACTTCTCCTTTTGATGCAACAAACCCAACAGGTTTTAACCTTAATGCATCCGGAAATATTGGTCAAGGTACAAATCTTACACAAGCCACGGATAATTTATCCAATATTAGCTTTGTATTAGCAAACAACAAGTTTGAATCTAAGGTAACTAGGATTATATCCAGTGCTTTTTTATCCGCTGATATCCTTAAAGGTTTAAATTATCGTTTCCAAATTGGAGTTGATAACGCTTCAACAAACGGATTTTTATATTGGAATCCATTACATGGTGATGGACGTGGAACTAATGGACGATTAAGTAATAATAATAATACTTTAACTCGTTGGAATGTTCAAAATGTTTTGTCCTACAATAAAACATTTAGTGATGATCACAATTTATCTTTGACAGCAGTTTATGAAGCTCAAAAAGAGAGAAATGAAGGTTTTTTTGGTACTGGTACCAATATAACTGATCCATTTTTTAATGAAAATGTGGTAACAGGGGCTTTTGGTACTCAAGAATCAGGGGGTGGTGTCAGCGAAGAAGGTATTATTTCTTATATTGGAAGAGCAAGTTATAATTATAAAGAAAAATATTTTGTTCAAGGTACTATAAGACGTGATGGACTATCGAAATTTAATTCAGATATTCGCTACCAAAGTTTTCCTGGTGTTTCTGGAGGTTGGAATATTGCGAATGAAAGTTTTATGGAAAATTTTAAAAGTGTCATTTCTCAATTCAAAATCAGAGGGTCTTACTCTTTAACGGGTAACACAAATGTGGGAAGAAGTAATTATCCTTATTTGAGTACATATTCTCCTTCATTTTATGGACCAAACAATGGTATCGCATTTACAACTTTTGCAAACAGAAATTTAAAATGGGAAACAAGTACTAAAATTGATTATGGAGTAGATTTGTCTTTATTTAATAATCGTTTGACTTTAAACTTTGATTATTTCAAGAATACCTCTGAAGATGTAGTACTTCAGTTTCCGATAGATCCTTCATTAGGCGTTCCAGGAAATGCAATAGATAGAAATGCTGCAAATGTATTAAACAAAGGGTATGAATTTGGAGTAGATTATAGTGTTATAAACACTAAAGATTTCAAGTGGAATGTCAATGCAAATTTAACCTTACAGAAAAATAAAGTTTACAATTTGCCAAATAATGGTGCAGATATCATTGGTGGAAGCTCAGGAGATATAAATATTCAGCCAAATATCATTATTCGGGAAGGTGAATCATTAAACTCACTTTATGGATTTACATATTGGGGTGTAAACGCTGCAAACGGTAATCCGGTCTATTATAAAGCTGATGGTAGCTTGGTTCAAGGAAATATCGCAACAGCTAATTACAAAGTATTTAATCCAGCCGATCCCACAAATGTATCCGTTGCATCGTCTTTAACACAAGCCGATAAAAAGATTCAGGGAAATTCACTTCCTACTTATTTTGGTGGATTTAATTCTAGAATGAGCTATAAGGATTTTGATTTTAGCTTCTTGATTCGTTTCAGTGGTGGAAACAAAGTTTTTAATGGTACTAGAAGAGATTTACTTAATTTAGGTTTAAGCAACAATAGCACAGAAATCCTTGGTAGATGGCAAAGTCCAACAAATCCTGGTGACGGAGTTACGCCTAGATTAGTTGCTAACCAAAATCCATTTATTAACCAAGCAAGTAATCTAACAACTCGTTTTGTAGAAGATGCAGACTTTATTAGTTTAGATAACATAAGTTTAGGGTATTCGTTTCCAAAAATTTTAACCGAAAAAATAAGCGTTGAAGGAGTGAGATTGTCAGCTCAGGTACAAAATTTATTTTTAATAACGAAATACAAAGGATTAGATCCAGAATTAGAAACTTCTGGAGTTGATTTAAACGGTACACCAAGAGCAAGAATTTTTTCAATTGGTATTAACGTAAATTTATAAAAAAATGAAAAAATACATAAAAATAGTAACTAGTGTAATGCTAGTAATGGGATTGTTTTCTTGTTCAGATGAGAAAATATTGGAACTAACTCCTATAAATGCGGTAGCGTCTGATGTTGCATTCACAACACCTACTTTGATAACGGCTTCAATGAACGGTATGTATAACGCGGCTTCGGTTGGTATTTTTAATAATACAGCAAACAATCCGAATAGTGGTCGAGGTTATATCTGGGGTGCAGCTTTTGTTCAGCAAGGAGATAATAGAGGAGAAGATGTAATTAATTTAGCCGGATTTTATCAGTTAACATATACAGGTACATACGATGCTGGTACGGCAAACAACACCTATTATTTTGTTGATGGTTACCGATTAATTAACAGATGTAATCTAATTATTGAAGGTGTAACTGATGCTGTAAGTAAAAATGTTATTACAGCTCAGCTTGGAAATAGTTACATAGCGGAGGCAAGGTTTTTAAGAGCAATAACACATTTTGAAATGTTGAATTATTTCGCAAGGCCTTACAATTTTACTGTCGGTGCTAGTCACCCTGGTCTACCATACAGAGAGGTAGGTGTTGATACTGACGCGGAAGTAGAGAGCGAAAAAGCGCAAGGAAGAAATTCAGTAGCGGAGTGCTATGCTAAAGTTTTAGCTGATTTGAATTTTGCTGAGAGCAACCTCATTGGTACTAATAAATTTAGAGCAACAAAAGAAGCTGCTATCGCTTTTAAAACTAGAGTGTATCTGCAAAAAAGAGATTGGGATAATGTTGTAGTTGAAGGGTCGAAATTATCTGCTCTTTCTTTAGCTCCAACTCCAGCCGGTGCTTTTACGTTAGGTACGAATGTTGAAACTATTTTTTCAATTCAACATGGTGCCACAGCTGGTCAAAACCCTGGTGTCAACGGTTCACTTGCGTCAATGTATAAAAATAGAGCTTTAATTTGTATTAGTCCAATCATTTGGAGAGACGCGATGTGGTTAAATGATGATAAAAGAAGAGAGAATGGTGTGATGACAACGATCAATGCGGGTAATGTTTTAACAAACAAATATACTGATATTACAAATTCAACTGATCCCGCTCCAGTAATTCGTTTCGCAGAAGTACTTTTGAATATGGCAGAAGCTAATGCTAGAAAAACTTCGCCGGATTTAACATCAGCTTTGACACAGTTGAATAGAGTAAGAAATAGATCATTAGCTGTTCCATCTACTCAAACTTATACTACAGCAAGTTTTGCAACAGCAAAAGATTTAGTTGGTGCAATATTAAAAGAACGCAGAATAGAATTTATTTGTGAAGGAAGAAGATGGTCAGATATTCACAGATTACAAGGGGATGATTTGTTTCCAATTGATGGAATTCCTTCTAAATTAGCTAATGGTAATCCTCCTGCTGGTTCATTTACTTTGGGAACATCGTACACAGGTCCAAGAACAAATGCTGCTATCCCAGGAAGTGATTTTAGATTCTTATGGCCAATACCATTATTAGTAACAACAACTAATAAAATTTTAGCTGCTCAGCAAAATCCAGGCTGGTAATGTAGATTCATATTTTAACAAGAGAGAGCCTTCCCCAGTCATTTTGATTGTGGAAGGTTTTTTTATTTAATGATTTTTAGTATTTCAGCGTTATAAAGGTAAAAATTCATGGCTTATTTGATAAGAAAATTCATTGAGTTATACCAAACGAAAATATAATATAGAAATAGTACTAAATACGGTAGGTGATTTTAACTAAGTTAACTTATGTTTTCAAGATGAAGCTCGTTTTGGTTTGTTCACTCAAAATGAAAAATCTGTTACTGATATTAAAGTTTGACCAATTTGTCTTTTCAATAAGTTTTTAAATCAACTTTTCTGTTTGGTTTTTCTAATAGGTTGTCAAGTTTACTATGTCGAGTGTCTTGATAAAAAATCCTTGATTTTTGTGTCTTTTGAACTGTTTCAGGCATACAAGATTCAAATAGTCTCATATTTAAAGAATAGTTTCAGTTTTTGGACCTAATAATTGTTGATAATTAAATCCGCTCCAGTTTCTAAATATGGCGTTAAAAAAAAGGACTTAACATTAAATTAATTTTGACAAAAATAAGATTTTTGAAGTGATTATCCGCAGTTTGTAGTGTTATAATAACTAAATTTCATTGGTATGTTTATTTTTTGAAAAGGAATGGTGTCAAAAATATAATATGTTAAATTTTATAAAAGCTTGTTTCTTTAAGAAATTATTAAGAAATTTGTAAAATAACTAATTCAAAAAACAAATTTAATATGAGATCAAAATTCAAATGGATTTTTTCGTTGCTGTTGGCTTTGTCAATGCAATTTGTGTTCGCACAAGAGAAAACTGTTACAGGTGTAGTGTCTGATGCCACGGGATCCTTACCTGGGGCGAATGTCGTAGTCAAAGGAACTACAAGAGGAATACAAACGGATCTAGACGGGAAATATTCTATCAGAGTAAGTGCTGGAGAGGTATTAGTGTTTAGTTTTATAGGCATGGAAAATGTCTCAAGAACGGTAGGAACTGCTAATTCAATCAACGTTAGTATGATTGATGGCGGAAATACTTTAGAGGCTGTTGTTGTTCAAGGATACAGAACGGTAACAAAGAAAACAGCCGTAACTGCAGCTGCCACAGTAAACAGCGAAACAATTGAAAACCGACCAAATGCAAATGTTTTGAATACAATTCAAGGACAATTGGCAGGTGTTAATATTACCGCAAGTACAGGTCAGCCAGGAGCTAAATCTTCAGTTATTATTAGAGGAGCAGGAACAATCAATGGAAATACAGATCCTTTGTATGTAATTGACGGGTTTCCTTCAAATAGTGATAACTTTAGATCGATTAACCCAAATGATATTGCAAGCTTAGACGTTTTGAAAGATGCTGCTGCAATTTCTCAATACGGTTCTAGAGGGTCTAATGGTGTAATTGTTATTACAACAAGAAAAGGAAGTTACAGTGAACCAAAAACTACTTTTAGATATTCTTCACAATTTGGTATTAATGATTTACAAACTCCAAGATATTCTTATGCCAATTCAAAACAATTGTTGAAAATTGAGAAGAATTTCGGAGCGGGTCGTGGAGCTACGTTAACAGATGCTCAGATTAATGCGTATAATATTAATACAAATTGGGTAGATTATTTTTTTAACCAAGGGACTTCTACAAACCACAATTTTAGTATTGAGAATAATGGTAAAAACATAAATTCGTTTACTTCGGCCAGTTTCTTTGATCAAGAGGGGGTTTTAGAATCTACAGGTCTTAAAAGGTTTACAGTAAGAAATAATTTGAATGGAAAGTCAGATGATGGGAAATTTAAATTCTCTGTAAATTCAGCTTTTGGACATTCAAGAAATAATGAAGCAACGAACTTAGGAGAAGGTGCTATTAATAGAAATTATGTAACTGGGGCTTATTTAGGTGCGCCTTATGTTTCTCCTAATGAATATCAAAATTCTGCACAATTATTCAGTTTGTATCAGGCTAATGGTACATTGTTGTATACGCCACTGATGTTGGTTGATAAATTGAAAACGTATCAAAATAGTACTCAGGAAACCAGAATTGATCTGGCAACGGAGCTTTCTTATGAGTTTGTTGATGGACTAACGGGTAGAGTACGAACTTCAGGACAATTGTTGCAAAATAGATTTCATCAAGCGGAATTTCCAGGATCATTTAATGCGTTGTTGTTTTTAGCTCCTAGTCAAGTTTTTGGTGGTTTTGAGGATATCAATGAACGAAGAGAGTTTTTATTCAATAATTTGTTTATGTTGGATTATAATAAAACGTTTGGGAAACATACGTTTAATGTTTCTGCAGCGTCTGAGTACAATCATTCAAGATTAACGTCGAATAATATTAGACAAAGAGGCTTGGATCCAAAACTTTTTGTACCTAATACAGGAGCGGGTTATATTTCGGATACTTCAGCAAATGATTTCTACGTGCCTACTATTTCAGCCTCTCAATTGAGAAATGATTTGATTTCTTATTTCACAACATTTGATTATGATTTCAATAGTAGATATGGACTTGTTGCTTCCTATAGAATTGATGGAAGCAGTCGATTTATTGAAGAAAATCAATTTAATAATTTCTGGTCTTTAGGTGGTAGATGGAATATAGATGAAGAAGAGTTCATGCAATCATTAGATTTTATTAATGTTTTGAAACTTAGAGGATCAATAGGAACTTCTGGAAATCAGAGAATTGTAGATGGTACTATTTTCGCAGGAATAAATCCTCCCGCATTTGCAGATATTTATCCAGGTTCAAATAACGCTTACAATAATGGTACTGGATATAATCTTAACCTTGGTTTTCCTGCGTTGAAATGGGAAACTACTGAACAGTATAACGTAGGTGTTGATTTTGAACTATTAAGAGGCAGAATTAGAGGGTCTTTTGATTATTATAATAAAAAAACAATTGACTTATTTATAAGTGAACCATTAGTGCCTTCAACAGGAGCAACATCGCTTACGAAAAATTCAGATGCTTTTATTGTTAACAAAGGATTTGAATTAAGTATTGGATATGATGTTGTTAGAACCAATGACTTACGATTAACAGTTCGTGCTAACGGATCTAGTAATGACAATAGCGTTGGTGGAATTATAGCAAATAATGGAAGAATTATTACGGGGAATTTGATTACTCAGAACGGAGGTAGCATCAGAGAACCTTTTGTGTATCATTATTTAGGAGTTAATCCAGTAAATGGTAATTTATTATTTCAAGACATAAATGGTAACCCAACAGAAACTCCAGTAGCAGCTGACAGAAAGCCATTAGGTAAAAACAATGTTCCAAAGTATCAAGGTGGTTTTGGGTTTGATTTTGACTATAAAGGGTTCTTCGTGTCATCAACTTTTACTTTTGCTCAAGATGTTGTGCGTTATGATTTCGATTTATCTAACTTGTACAGTCCAGGTAATATTGGTACATTTAATGTAACGGATGATTTGTTGAACGCTTGGACAACGACGAATACAGCTACTGATGTTCCTTCTTTAAGAGCTGGAAATATTTCGGCTCAAAATCTTTCAGATCGATTTATCAAAGATGCTTCTTATGTTAGGCTTAGAAATGCTCAAATCGGATACAGAGTGCCAAAAATATTTTTAGCTAAAACATTCTTGACTGATCTCTCTTTCACTTTGCAAGGTGAAAACTTATTTAACATCACACAATGGCAAGGTTTTGATCCTGAAAGTTCAAGAGCTAGTGATGTATACCAATACCCAACTGCCAGACAATTTACTTTTGGGGTAGATTTGAAATTTTAATTTATAAAATCTTATGAAAATGAAAAAAATATTTATTTTATCAATATTAGCGGGTACTCTTTTTGTATCGTGCAATAATGATTTATTAGACCCTTTTACTCCGGGATCGCTAACAGAAGAAGTTGCGTTCACTAGTTCTACGGATTTACAAAGGTTGATGAACTCCACTTATGGTTTATTAACCAACAGAGAGGATATTATTTTTAGTTCTGTTTTTACTGATGAAGTTGGTATTGGATTTGCTAACGGAGGTCAGGGAATTAATGATGATTATGTTTTCTTTTTGAACGTAAGTTCTGCATCACCTTCTAATATCTGGACCGCTTCTTATTTCACTCTTTCAAGAGCTAATCGTGTAATTGTATTTGCGGATCAATTATTGGCAACTACAACTGATGCAGCTGAAAAAGCAAATTTGAACAGGCTTAAAGCAGAAGCTTTAACGGTAAGAGCACTATCTCACATGAAGTTGCTTTCTTATTTTTCTCCGGATCTTAAGAGCAACGATGCGTTGGCTGCAGTTTTAATTACCAGAGTAGTTACTTCAGCTGAACCGGGGATGCAAAGATCTACAAATGGTGTTTTTTATGCGTCTATTCATAGTGACCTAGATGCTGCTTTGGTGTTGTTTAATGCCGCCACTTCAAGTCCGTACTCAGGAGCTACTGCGAAATTATATGCAGGTAAGAATTTAGTAAAAGCGTTAAAATCTAGAGCATTTGTTCTAAAAGGCGATTATACTAATGCTGAAATTTGGGCTAATGATGTGATCAGTACATCAGGTCTAGTGTTAGCGGATGTCTCTAATTACAACAGTGTTTTTCACACGGATTCAGAACCAGCCAATGTAGAAGTAATTTTTAGACTGAAAAGAACATTGCAACAATCTTCTCAAGCAGCTAACCTTGGTAATGGTTATGCCTCTGTAAATCCTACGAAGGATGGTTCTCCATTCTATGAAATAGGTAGATCGTTGTACAATGCTTTAAGTACAACCGACATAAGAAGATCAACTATAGTGCACCCAACATCAGTTCCAGATGCTAATTATGCAACTTCTACTGATTATAGAAACACGGATGTATTAGTTTTAGCTAAACATCCAGGTAGTTCTACAGTAGGGAATTTAAATAGTGATTTTAAAATCGTTAGATTATCTGAGATGTATTTTATCAAGGCCGAAGCAAGAGTGGCTGCGGGCGATTTAGCAGGTGCTGCTTCAGCAATAAAATCTATTTTAGATAAACGTTATTCTACTGCACAAACTTTACCAGTATATGCTAATGCTACGGCAGCTTGGAAAGCTATTTTAGATCAAAGAAGACTAGAATTCGCTTTTGAAGGATACCGTTTCATAGATTTAAAAAGAATAGGTGTTTTAGCAGGTGCAGGTATCAATAGAGATCCTGCGGACTATAGTTCAAGTTCAGCGAACTATCCGGCTGGAAATCCATCTAATTTACCATTGACTAGTCCTAAATTTGCATTGCCAATTCCTCAGGTTGAGTTGAATGCAAACCCTACTATTCAACAAAATGCAGGATATTAATTAAATTAATATTCCCTATAGAAACCGGCTTTATGCCGGTTTTTTTATGTCTTTTGGTTTTCTTGACGTTTGATTTTTATCTCTTTTTATAGGATGATTTAGTTGCGATTTCTGTAATATCAAGAAAAACCAGTGTACATTAGGTGCTATTATTAAAACCCGTACAATTATCCCACACAAAAGCATTCCTTTGGGAACTTCCAAGAAATACAAACGATCAGGCATTCGGTACAAATGACAATAAAGGATTCGTTTTTTGTCAAAAAGGAATATTTATAAAAATATTTGAACGAATATTGCATCAACTGAACAGCTGAGTTCACTAACTCTATTTTCTGTTAGTAGCCAAAATAGTAACGTTAAAGGCGCATTGAGCCTAAACTATTCTTTTAAGGTACTTTTGTTTTCATATTTATTTCAGTGACGAATAGTATGATTTTTTAATTTTAGTAAACTAGAGGTTTGGCAGTTAAAAAAAATTAATATTTGTTTAGAGTAATTCAAGTATGCGTAAATGAGAGTATTACAGAAGTGTAGGGATTCTTTTTTTATTTTGAATGGCCAGTGCCAGTCGCACTAAAATAATTCCGCTGGTTACCATTAAGGGTAAAACTATTACTAAATGTGCTTTGTTGATTATAAAAAAGAAATAGAGTACAACGGAGAATAGATTAAATAAAACCAAATTATAGATCCCTCTTTGGCTCTTTTTCCAATAAAAATACAATAATCCTAATAAGGTTGGGTTAAACAACAAAATATTGTAGTTGTAACCCAGCTCAAGATGATCTGAATAAAACCCAACAAACGTAAAGAATAGTCCTATTGTTGCCATCAGGATAAGGTACAACAAATTGATACCCATTTTGTTTATAAAAACGATCAGAGCAAGCAGTAAAAAATAGGTATACGGATTGTTCCACCAAGAAAAGGGAACTTCATTTTTGAATTCGATTATGGTTTTGTTTTCCGGTGCCAGCGGACGGTTTTGAAAAAAAACTTTTTTTAGGCTTTTTTGCAATTCAAAGGGAAGAAATAATTGCGTGCCTAATTGATCTACTTTTTTTCCAAAAATGATACTTGTTCCTAACTTTTCATAGAAATGACCGTCAAAATACGGATACAAAATAGTTCTGTAGGTGAGGTCAGTATCAGCATTTTTTACAATAGCGGTTGTGTCTAGTGTTTTGTTGATAATGGCAACAACCATAGAGGTGCAGTTTTTATCGATAAACTTATAGGTGTAATAACTTTCTCCTGATGCTAAGGATGTATTGAGGTTGTCAAACAGTTTTTGTTTTAAATGTTTAGGAATATTCAGCTCCTGCTCATAAACAGATCTTCTTTCGTACTGATATTGATTGATGAAATCTGGATAGGAATTTGCTACAGCAAAATACTGTAGGTCTCCTTTTATAAATTTCATCACGAAATTAGGGGTGTTAAAATCAAAAGCTCCATAATTATATACCACATCAATTGCATTTATTGTATCCTGAACGCGAATTGCCGTGTGGCCAAAAAGAGAATACGATTCATTGCCTGTTCCACAGGTTAGTACACTGACCTTCGTGTTTTTTGATAATTGGATGTTTTGTCCAAAACTACACGGTGCCGTTAAAAATAAAAACAGGAAGAAAATTATTTTTTTGAAAGAAGAGGTTTGCATTCGTTAGCTTTTAAAGGGTAATAGGGCGCTTATGTATTTAAAAAATAAATTTGCGTCCGCATTGATTGTATTTGTTTTCCAAAGATACTCAAAGAAACAAAAATGAAGCAGAAAGTTTGGTGGTTAAAATCAGAATTCATGTTTTCTAACGTATCGTGAACTTTTAAAAAATGGAATCATAATCCACAGCATTATTTGATTATAAAGGTTCTGTTAAATTAATTTCGGAACATTCCCAAATCTACTTTCACCGAAAAAATATTTGAGTATAAAGCGGTACTTTGATTTCCTAAATCGGTCAATGCATAGTCAATCTGAATGCCTTTGTATTTAAATCCCAAGCCAATATTAGGTTGGAAACCTACTCTTTCCGTCTGATCTAATTGCTGTACATTCTGAAAATTACCCACTCCGGCACGAACGAAGACCAAATCAGTGTAGCCAAATTCCAGTCCTAAAGCGGGATCAATACTTATAAAATTAGTTGCAATTAAATCATTGGTTCTGGCAAAGCGCATATTCACATTGGCTGCAGCCTGAATGCTGTAATCATACCGAATGATGAACCTTTTAGCAAGTCCCAATTGTGCTTTTGGGGCAGTAATTTCAGTGCTTTCCGGTAATTCTTGGTTTTCTTCAGGAATGGCACCAGCAATTTTTTTATACTCGTCTTCGTCAATATTCCACACGTTATACGTCGTTGTAATGTCGCGGAGCATTAGCCCAAATTGCCAGTTGTTTTTTTCGAATTGGATTCCAGCATCAAAACCAAATCCCCAAGAATTAGCAAATTTCCCGATGATTCGGCGAATCACTTTAGCGCTTATACCATATTGAAATCCGGGAACGGGTAGTTTTCTGGCATAGGAAAAGGTAAATCCATAATCAGCCGTAGAGAAAAGACTGATCCGGTTGTAGTCAATATTACCCTGACTATCGATTAATTCAGTGGTGTTTAATATATCATCAACTCCAAAACGTATTAATGAAATGCCCCAAGCACTGTGATCATCAATTGGGCTGGCGTAGGCCAAGTAATCGTATTGGGCAATATTTGCAAAATAATTAGCATGCATTACTGAAACCTGATGGTCTTCCAGATGAATCAAGCCAGCGGGATTCCAATATCCTGAATTGACATCTCTGGTTGAAGCCACGACAGTATTTGACATGCCCAATGCAGCCGCATCAACCCCGATATTCATGAATTCATTGGAGTATTTTCTAACCGCTTGGCCATACGTGAGGGTGCTTGCCAAGAGGATTGCTACTAAAAAGCTTTTTTTTAAGGGCATCATTTTTACGAACTAAAAGTCTGTTTAATTTTTATCAAAAATATAATTTTTTACTGAGGATATTTCATTTTGCTGTTGAATTTAGTATTGCGGATCAATTTAGTGTGGATTAGTCCTGAATTTATTGGATCTTCTAGTTCCTTGAGCTGAAAAATTTATGGGTAACAATGGTCGTAAAGAATTAAACTAACACGCGGATAGTACTTGAAAAGTTTGTTTTTATTCATTTTTTTAGAATCATAGTAAATTACAAAAGGAAGAATACCTTTTTTACAGCTGTAGTTTGAATTATTTGTACATAATTTAGAAATGGCTCTTTCAGAGTTTTGAGTCCTTAAAAAGCTACTTGGCTGTAGCGGTTTAAATCTCTATTACAAAACGTACTTTTCATTCACTTATTATGTTAAATTTGCCATCTTTGTGTACTTAAACTTTATTATGATGACTATTAAAAAGCATATCCCGAATTTAATTACGTTACTGAATCTTTTTTGTGGGTGCATTGCGCTGGTATTTGCTTTTAATAAAGATTTTGAAATGGCCTTTTATTTTGTTTGTCTGGGTATATTTTTGGACTTTTTTGATGGTTTTTTTGCCCGATTATTCAGGGTGTCAAGTCCGCTTGGCTTGCAGTTGGATTCTTTGGCAGATATGGTGACCAGCGGAGTTGTTCCGGGTTTAGTGATGTATCAAATGATGATTAGTCATGCAACAACAGCACCAGCAGGTTATTTGCAGTTTTTCCCTTATTTGGGTTTTGTAATTGCGTTGGGCTCTTGTTATCGTTTGGCTAATTTTAATATCGATACCCGTCAAACAGATTCTTTTATTGGTTTGCCAACGCCTGCCAATGCACTGTTTATTCTGAGTCTGCCGTTGGTTTTGAAATATACCGATTCTATATTTATTGTTGAACTATTGACCAACCCATGGTTTTTATTAGTGCTAACCGTATTGAGCGCCTTTATGCTAAATGCGGAAATTCCGTTATTTTCTCTGAAAATCAAGAAGTTCAGTTTCAAAGAAAACACCCTTCAAATTGTCTTTTTGATCTGTGCTTTTCTATTGTTGGTTTTCTTTCGCTATTTAGGAATTCCATTACTGATACTGTTTTATGTTTTACTGTCGGTTTTGAATAATAAAGTAGTCAAAAAGTAATTTTTGAATGAGAAAACAAACCGTACGAAGAAAAACTACCCTTGTCCGTAAACATAAGAAGAAAGCAACTGTTTTCTCCGGAAAGTTTTTACGCTATTCTATTGGTACTCTTTTAGTAGCACTGATGGCTGCTGTTGGATATCATTATAGAGATGGTTTAGCGTATTATTTTAGTTTTAAATCGGATAAAATTCTACAAGAAGAAACTGAAGCCAAGCGCATTTCTGATGTTCGAAATTTTCAGGTTTTAGAAAAGCACGAAGGAAAAAGTATCGGTTTAGATGTTTCAGAATACCAAGGTAAAATCAGATGGACTTATGTGGATACTTTAGAAAATAAATATCCACTACATTTTGTGTTTATTCGCGCTACGGTTGGGAAAGACCGGAAAGACCGAAATTTTGAGCGGAACTGGCTGGGTGCCAAAGAAAATAAAATGATTAGAGGCGCCTATCATTATTATCGTCCTAACGAAAATTCAATTGAACAAGCCCAACTTTTTATCAAAACCGTCACCCTTCAAAAGGGAGATTTACCGCCTGTTTTGGATATTGAAAAATTACCTAAAAACCAGTCGATTGAAAATCTTAAATTAGGCTTGAAAAGGTGGTTAAATGCTGTAGAATCCCATTACGGAGTAAAGCCTATTATTTATACCGGCGAGCGCTATTACGATGATTTTTTGAAAGAGGAATTCGGCGATTATCTTTTTTGGATAGCCAATTATAATTTTTACAGGGAGGAAATAGCCAAAGACTGGTTGTTTTGGCAATTTACGGAGAAAGCTTCTGTTCCAGGAATAAATGGCAATGTAGATGTCAATATTTACAATGGAGATTTGGAGCAGTTGCGGTATATTACCGTGGAGTAGTTTTTTTTTAATGAGAAGTGGTCAGTGAGAAGTGAGAAGTGAGCAGTGTTCAGTATTCAGTAGTCAGTGAGCAGTAGTTAATAAGCAGTGTTCAGTGAATAGTGAAAAATAAATTAGTGAAAGGTTTTAGCTTCTGATTTGCAACTCTTACGATTTTAGAGTAAAATAAGTTATTGAATTTTTACTTTAGTTATTTTTCAATACTGTATCTATTTCGATTTTTAATTTTGGTAAGTGATTGGTAAGTATAGCCCAAATAGTTTCATCGGATATGTTATCGTAGGCATGAATTACTTGGTTTCTTAATCCAACGATTGCGGTTGCATCAGTAATTTTGGAAGTAAAAGAACTGTCAGTTTTTAATATGCTGTTTATTGCTTCTCCTATAATTTCAAGATTCCGTTCTACGGCTCTTTTTCTCATTATGTTTTTTCTGTATTCAAAAAAATCCATCTTTTCATCTATAAAATAACTGTTTATTTCATCAATAGACACTTGGACATCATAAAGCCGTTTTAGGATTTTTTTATCCATAAATTAATTGTTTGTTTTCTTCAATAGAACTAATTAAGTAGGGGTTTTTTAAAGTTTGTTCTTCTACTAAATCAATTTCTCTTTGCAGTAAATGTTTAAGTTTAGTTTTAAGATCAATGTAGTTTAAGAAGTATAATTTAAGGTCAAAAGATTTAAATTTCACTAAGAAATCAATGTCACTTTTTTCATTAAAAGAAGAAGTTGTTGCAGAACCAAAAAGATATAACTTTTCTACATTATGTGTTTCACATAAATTTTTAATTGTTTCTTTATTTAGGCTTATTAGATTCATATATCAAAGATATAGATTTTTTCTTATATGTTGTGAGTTTCTGAAAAGGTCGCAGGTCAAACGCATTAAAATTGAACCACATAGAAGCATAGAATTTAATTTAATTTTTGATTTAAATCTGTTACGAACAGTCGAAATTTAGGTGACATAGAAAAAAAGCCACTGCTTTTTTTTCTATTGTGAACTCTTATCACCATCAATTTTTTTTTTCACAGGAATAAATACTATGCTTCTATGTGGTTTGACTTAAATTTATTTTAATGCGTCTGATTGGAGGTTGTTTTAGCAATTCACTGAAAAGGCATCAGTTCCGGGGATAAAAGGGAATGTCGATTTTAATATTTATAGTGGAGATTTGCAACAGTTGCGCTATATTGCTGTGGAATAAATTATTGCTATTTTAGGATAGAAAAGGTCACAAAGGCAAAAAATAATAGGGCTCCAATCAAAAAAAGTACTGATTTAGGATTGGCAAAATTTATTGTGTTGCCCATCCAAGCATTTTTTTTAGGGGGTAAAATACGTTTATCTCCTTTGTTGTAATAAAACACTCCCCAAATCCAGTTGTCGGGATCTTTACTCCATTTCTCTAATGTCTCTTGACTTGGGTTGTCTTGATCTACCATTTTTGTGAATTTTAGGTTTAAATAAAAAATTATGAAATAGTAATTTTATAACCAAGCTTCTGATCACTTAAGAATTGATCACTTTTTAAAATTCCAATTTTTTCTTTCTCAACTCGAAATTTTGCCCCAGATACACGCGACGTACCATTTCATCCTCAACTAATTCTTCTGGAATTCCGGCTTTAAGGATGCCACCTTCAAACATTAGGTAGGTTTTATCAGTGATGGCTAAGGTTTCCTGAACGTTGTGATCTGTAATAAGAATTCCGATATTTTTATTTTTTAATTGCGCCACAATTCGCTGAATGTCTTCAACGGCAACAGGATCGACACCGGCAAATGGTTCATCTAATAAAATGAATTTTGGATCTGTAGCCAGACAACGGGCTATTTCAGTTCTGCGGCGTTCACCGCCGGAAAGTAAATCCCCACGATTGGTTCTAATGTGTTCTAAACTAAACTCATCAATTAAACTTTCCATTTTTGTTTCTTGTTCCGCTTTGGATAATTTTGTCAATTGCAAAACACTTAATATATTGTCTTCGATGCTTAGTTTTCTAAAAACGGAAGCTTCTTGAGCTAAATAACCAATTCCCTGCTGTGCTCTTTTATACATCGGGTAATCTGTGATGTTCAAATCATCTAGGAATATATTTCCGGAATTGGGTTTTACTAATCCCACAATCATGTAAAATGAAGTTGTCTTTCCGGCACCGTTAGGCCCCAAGAGTCCAACGATTTCGCCTTGATTTACCTCTACCGAAATGCCTTTGACAACACTGCGTCCTTTGTAGGTTTTGATTAGATTTTCGGCTCGTAATTTCATTTTTTTTGGTTTAATCGTTTAACGCATCAATAGTTTAATTGTTCAATCGTCAAATAAACGAATAAACAATTAAACGATAGAACTTCTTAACAAATTATTTTGTTGCGGTTTCCTCCAGTGCTTCCCAGAACTCATAAGCCCTGCGCAAATGGGGCACAACAATAGTTCCGCCAACAAGTGTAGCAATTCCCATCGCCTCCATCATTTCTTCTTTGGTGACACCTTCTTTGAAGCTCGTCTCCAAATGGTATTTTACGCAATCATCGCAGCGTAAAACAGCCGAAGCAACAAGGCCTAAAAGCTCTTTTGTTTTTACATCCAAAGCGCCTGGAGCATACGCATTGGTATCCAAATTAAAAATTCGCTTTACAATTTTATTATTGTCTGCCAATAATTTTTCGTTCATTTTCGAACGGTACTCGTTGAATTCATTTATGATATCAGCCATTTACTTTTTTTTGATTTTTTACAACTATTTTCGATATTAAGATACTTGCTTCATAGATTAACAACATCGGGATGGTTACAATTATTTGACTCACCACATCCGGAGGCGTTACAATTGCCGCTACTATAAGGATGATGACTACGGCATATTTCCAATATTTCCTCAAAAATTCAGGGGTTACCAAGCCTAATTTAGTCAGGAAATAGATAATTATTGGTAATTCAAAAAATAATCCGCAAGCGATAACACTGGTTTTTACCATCCCAATGTAGGAATCAACGCTAAACTGATTTTTTACTACATCACTTATGGTAAATGTAGCAAAAAAGTTCATCGACATGGGGACAATTACGAAATAACCAAAAAGGACACCCATGAAAAAGAGCAAGGAGGAGGTGATCACAAAAAGCTTTGCGTGTTTTTTTTCGGTTTCATACAATGCTGGGCTTATAAATTTCCAGATTTCCCATAATACAAAAGGAAATCCCAATATAAAACCGGCGGTGATACAGGTCCAGATCAATACATTGATCTGTCCTTCCATATTGGTGTTTTGAATGATAAAAGCCATTTCGGTTACGCAAATACTATCAGCAAAACCTAAATAATGTGATAAATCACAAAAAGCACGGTAGGTAATAAAATTTGGATTGGTTGGTCCAAAGATGATAACGTCAAAAATATAGTCACTGATAAAAAATGTAACAGTGGCCAGGATTAATATAGCCACAGTACTTCGAACTAATAACCATCTTAATTCTTCAAGATGATCTAAAAAGGACATTTCGTTTAAGTTTTTCTTTGCCATTATAGTATTCCTTCTTTTAAAATGTCGTGTATATGTAAAACTCCTTTGTATTCGCCATGATCAACCACTACTAATTGGGTGATAGAAAAATCTTCCATTATGTTGAATGCCTCAACTACCATAGCTTCCGAAGAAGTCATTTTTGGGTTTTTTGTCATAATATCTTTTGCGGTTAAATCAGTGAAATTATCTCGTTCATTGAGCATTCTTCTTATATCTCCGTCCGTAATGATTCCGATTACCTTATGCTGATCTACAACTGCAGTGACGCCAAGACGCTTTTCTGAAATTTCGAAAATAACTTTCTTGATTGAAGCATCCGGAGTAACCATCGGTTTGAGACTGTGCTCTAACATATCTTTCACTTTGAGCAATAATTTTTTTCCTAATGCGCCCCCAGGATGGTAGACTGCAAAATCTTCCGGTTTGAAATCGCGCATTTCCATCAGGCAAACCGCAAGTGCATCCCCCATGACAAGTTGTGCGGTAGTGCTGTTTGTAGGCGCAAGATTGTTTGGACAGGCTTCGGAGGTGACGGTAGTATTCAATACAAAATCAGATCCTTTGGCAAGAAAAGAGGACGTATTTCCAGTAATGGCAATCAAGGTATTGCCAAAACGCTTCAATAACGGAACCAGTACTTTTATCTCCGGACTGTTGCCGCTTTTCGAAATACAAATAATCACATCGTCATTTTGTATCATTCCTAAATCACCATGAATGGCTTCGGAGGCATGAAGAAACAACGACGGAGTTCCGGTAGAGTTAAAAGTAGCCACCATTTTTTGGGCAATAATAGCGCTTTTTCCTATCCCTGTTACTACTAGTCTTCCGGCAGTATTATAGATGCTTTGTGTGGCACTAATAAAGTTTTCATCCAGAAAATCAGCGAGTTTTGCAATGGATTGGCTTTCCGATAAAATAGTTTTTTTGGCACTGGCCAATATATTTTCTGTAGTTATCAAAACTGAATAATTAAAATTTGTGTGTGTAAAAGAAATTTGTACCTTTAGATGATGCAAATTTATACAAAATACCACATAATAAAGAATGAATTCAAACGAAATTGAAATACACAAAGAATTAAAGAAATATTTTGGCTTCAGCCAATTTAAGGGGTTGCAAGAACAAGTCATAAAAAGTCTGTTGAATAAGCAGAACACTTTTGTGATAATGCCAACTGGTGGGGGAAAATCACTTTGCTACCAGCTGCCAGCTTTAATTCAGGAAGGAACTGCAATAGTAGTATCGCCTTTAATCGCTTTGATGAAAAATCAAGTTGATGCCATTCGAAGTTTATCCTCAGAAAACGGGATTGCTCATGTTTTAAATTCCTCCCTGACCAAAACTGAAATTGCGCAAGTAAAAAAGGATATTACCTCTGGATTGACTAAGCTTTTGTACGTTGCGCCAGAATCGTTGACAAAGGAAGAATATGTCAATTTTCTAAAAACCGTACCCATTTCTTTCGTAGCCATAGATGAGGCTCATTGTATCTCAGAGTGGGGACATGATTTTAGACCAGAATACCGGAACCTGAAACACATCATAAAACAACTGGGTGATTTATCTATTATAGGACTAACGGCTACTGCTACTCCTAAAGTACAGGAAGACATTCTCAAAAACTTGGATATGTGTGATGCTACCACTTTTAAGGCATCCTTCAATAGACCCAATTTGTATTATGAAGTCCGTACTAAAACAAAAAATATTGAATCGGATATTATTCGGTTCATCAAACAGCATAAAGGCAAATCGGGTATTATTTATTGCCTGAGCCGTAAAAAAGTCGAGGCTATTGCCGAGGTGTTGCAAGTCAACGGGATAAGTGCCGTGCCATATCATGCGGGATTAGATGCTAAAACCCGTGCCAAACATCAGGACATGTTCCTTATGGAGGATGTCGATGTCGTAGTGGCCACCATCGCTTTTGGGATGGGAATAGACAAGCCGGATGTGCGTTTTGTAATTCACCATGATATTCCTAAATCATTAGAAAGCTACTATCAGGAAACAGGACGTGCCGGTCGAGATGGTGGTGAAGGCCATTGCTTGGCATATTACTCCTATAAAGATGTCGAGAAATTAGAAAAATTTATGTCCGGGAAACCCGTTGCAGAACAGGAAATTGGATTTGCTTTATTACAGGAGGTTGTGGCTTACGCCGAAACTTCGATGTCCAGAAGAAAGTTTCTGTTGCATTACTTTGGAGAAGAATTTGACGATGTCACGGGCGAAGGAGCAGATATGGATGACAACGTTAGAAATCCAAAAACAAAAACAGAAGCTAAAGCGGAAGTAGTACAACTGCTGGAAGTGGTGCGTGATACCAAACATTTATACAAATCAAAAGAAGTTGTTTTTACCTTGATTGGTCGTGTCAATGCAGTGATCAAGGCGCATAGAACGGATGCGCAGTCTTTTTTTGGATGCGGTTCAAAACACGATGAAAAATATTGGATGGCCTTGCTGCGACAGGTTTTGGTAGCTGGCTATTTATCAAAAGATATAGAAACCTATGGCATTGTCAAAATTACCGGCAAAGGACTGGATTTTATAAAAAAACCAAAATCCTTTATGATGTCGGAAGATCATCAATACAATGAGTCAGTCGATGAGGCTATTGTAACCGCATCAAAATCTACCGGAGTTGCAGATGAAGTTCTGATGGGTATGTTGCGGGATTTACGTAAAAAAGTAGCCAAAAAAGTTGGCGTTCCACCATTTGTGGTTTTTCAGGATCCATCACTAGAAGATATGGCTTTGAAATATCCGGTTTCTCAAGAAGAATTGATTAATATTCATGGGGTTGGAGAAGGGAAAGCCAAAAAATATGGAAAGGAATTTCTGGAATTAATCAGCCGCTATGTTGTAGAAAATGACATTACGCGTCCGGAAGATCTTGTCGTAAAATCGACAGGAGTCAATTCAGTAAATAAACTCTATATCATTCAGAATATTGACAGAAAATTATCGCTCGATGATATTGCTTCCGCAAAAGGGATTAAGATGGATGTTTTAATAAAAGAGATGGAACAAATTGTGTATTCCGGTACCAAGCTGAACATAAAATATTGGATTGACGACATGCTTGACGATGAACAACAAGAAGAAATTCACGAGTATTTCATGGAATCCGAATCGGATAATATTGAAGCAGCGCTCAAGGAATTTGACGGTGAATATGATCTTTGTGAATTGCGTCTGATGCGAATAAAATTCATTAGCGAAGTGGCGAATTAAAATAATTTTATGAAGTTTTTAAAAGTGTTTTTTGCTTTTTTAGTATCAGTCAGCTCATTTGCAACCGGTCAGGTTCCGGATTATTTAATTATCGAAAAAGATACTTTAGCCATACAATCAAATCCTTTAGAAGGGTATTTTAAAGATCATCCAATTCCAGAAAAATTAATAACTAACCTTTCCAGTGCCAATTGGAGAGGTTATGTTGCTTATTTTAAATTTATAGATGGAAAATTTGTTGTTGAAAACATTTATAAAGAAGATTATAAAGAAAATAGCAACGGTAAGACTGATTATTTTCTGACCTCTATTTATAAAGATGTTTTTGGGACAAATGTTACTTTTGAATGCAATTATTATTCGGGTTTATTAATATGTCCTTCAGGAAAAATAGTGCAATATGTCCATATGGGGTATAGTTCTCTTTTTGAAAACTACAATCTTATAGAAATAAAAAACGGAATCAATCTCAAATCCAAAAAATTGACTGCGGGAGAGTTTTATCAATTTAGAAGAGATTATTTTAAATACTTTAAACATACCGAAGAATATAAAATAAAGGCTAACGATTTTAAAGAAATATCGATGCAGTCCAATCTTTCTAGCGGGTCTTTTTTTATAGAGAATCCAGGTTTAGGAAGAAAAAACGAATCACTTAAGAAAAAAGAAGCCGAGTTTAAAACGGATAAGCAAGTTGATGCTTTTCTGTTTGCATTTTTAAATGATTATATGAAAACAATAGAAATCCCAACAAATTAATAGTTATGAAAAAAAGATACCCATTTTTTAAAATAGTTGCTTTGGCAGTATTTTCAGTTTTAATTTTGAGTTTTACAATCGATAAAAAAGAGCAAGACGAGAAGCTGGTTGGTATTTGGAAAGGTTTTGAAAAAGATGGGCAAATAGAAGGAATTGAAAAACATTGGATTCAACAAAGATTTACTGACGGCACTTATGTAATAATGTTTACATCAAAGGAAGACTGTGAAGTCGAGACTTTTACCGAAAAAGGGAAATGGTGGACCGAAGAGGGTAAATTTTACGAGTCTTCAGAAAGTACTAACGATATAGATGTTTATAATTATGAAGTCAAAAATGATGAAGTCGTTGAATTTAAAAGTATACGGCTGTCTGGGGAAAACAATGATACCTATATATTTAGTGATTACAAACTTGATTTAAAGTGATGTAAGGTTCTATGATTAGGCTTAAATTTTGATAACAACCGTTGTTTTGATTTTTTTGTACATTTAGACCTTCGGCTTTATGACTTTAGACTGTAAATAATTCTCCACGATGCGGTTTCAAAGCATCTCGTACCTGAATCATGTTTTCATCGGTGACCACCATAAAAGCAATGGCAAGCATTTCGCTTTGGATTTCGAACCCAGTGATATTCAATGGCAATTTTTCAATAGCGATGTATTCTTTTAAATGGATTTCATGGTGTTCGGCAGTTTTTGCGGAAGCTGGCCCACGGAAATCCCATATCAATTTTATTTTTCTGGACATTTTTCCTTAAGATTAATCGGTTAATGGTTTAACTGGGTAACTGTTTTAGCATACAAAGTTACAACCTCTAATTCGAAAACTAGTCAATTTTAAAAATTGAAAACGGATTCTGTTTTTCTACAAGAAGAAGTCAGTACAAAATACTACTTTTGTACGTGGATTATTTTGACATTTTAAAAGTCAAATAATCTGAAAATCGAATAATCTAAAAAAATGCCTCAAGAACTCTTATTACAAGTATCCCCGGAAATTGCAGCAAATGATGTGTTGCTAAAAAATCATTTATCAAAACAAATTACCGTTTCTGTAAATGAGATTCAGCATGTTTCTATTTTAAAGAGGTCGATCGATGCCCGCCAAAAAGCCATTAAAATCAATCTTAAAGTTGTGATTTATTTAAAAGGAGAGCTTTTTCAAGAGCAAAAAACACAACTTCCGGAGTATAAAAATGTTTCCTCAGCTCAAGAAGTAATTGTTGTTGGCGCTGGACCCGCCGGTCTTTTTGCTGCTTTGCAATTGATCGAGTTAGGGTTAAGGCCTATAGTTATCGAGCGTGGAAAAGACGTTAGGGGCAGACGAAGAGACTTGAAAGCCATCAATCTCGATCATATCGTCAATGAAGATTCCAATTATTGTTTTGGCGAAGGCGGTGCCGGAACCTATTCAGACGGGAAGTTGTATACGCGTTCTAAAAAAAGAGGTGATGTAACGCGTGTCTTGGAATTGTTTGTCGCTTTTGGAGCCTCTGAAGATATTCTGATTGAGGCGCATCCGCATATTGGAACAAATAAATTACCTCAGATTATTCAGGACATTCGAGAGAAAATCATCGAATGTGGTGGACAGGTTTTATTTGAAACCCGATTGACCGATATTTTATTAAAAAATAATGAAGTTCAGGGTGTTGTTACTCAAAACGGCGACACCATTCTTGCCAATAAACTCATTTTGGCTACGGGACATTCAGCTCGTGATATTTTCGAATTGTTAGACCGAAAAAAGATTTTTATCGAGGCCAAACCTTTTGCCTTGGGCGTGCGGGCAGAACATCCGCAATCTTTGATTGACAGCATTCAGTACAGTTGTGATTACCGTGGGGAGTTTTTACCTCCCGCTCCGTATTCTATTGTGAAACAAGTAGGAGGCCGGGGAATGTATTCCTTTTGTATGTGTCCTGGCGGCGTGATTGCTCCTTGCGCCACGAGTCCCGGCGAAGTGGTTACTAATGGTTGGTCCCCATCCAAAAGGGATCAGGCTACTGCTAATTCGGGAATTGTAATCGAATTGCAACTGGAGGATTTTAAACCTTTTGCTAAATTTGGTGCTTTGGCCGGAATGGAATTCCAAAAAAGTATCGAGCAACGCGCTTGGCATTTAGCTGGCGAAAGCCAAAAAGTGCCAGCACAACGCATGATTGATTTTACACAAAACCGAGTTTCATCGGATATCCCAAAAACATCGTATGTTCCCGGAACTACTTCGGTAGAAATGGGACAGGTTTTCCCCGATTTTTTAACGCAAATATTACGGGAAGGATTTACTGAATTTGGAAAATCAATGCGAGGTTATTTGACTAATGAAGCCGTGCTTCATGCGCCAGAATCCAGAACGTCATCCCCGGTGCGTATTCCCAGAGATCCCTTGACCTATGAACATGTTCAAATAAAAGGGCTGTATCCTTGTGGAGAAGGCGCAGGTTATGCAGGCGGAATTATTTCTGCCGCTATTGATGGCGAGAAATGTGCGTTGATGATTGGAGCGATTTTAAACCAAAAATAATCTGAATAGGAATTTAGGTTTTACTACAGATTTTCCAGCTTTGAAATAAACTTCACTAATTGCCACCAATATCAATTATTATTAATTGGCATTGGTGGCTTATACTTAGAATTGCAGCCGTGCCAACTTTAAGTTTCCCCACTAAATCTAACCAGTTTTTTATAGCGTTCTTTATTTCTACTTTCAATGAATTTGAAAAAGTTAAAAAAAAAGAATTAATCCCCAAAATAAAAGGGATATAATATTCAGATTTTTGGCTTATTTAGGAAGTTTAGTAGTTGATTAATTAATGTCAACAAGATGGGTATTATCTGTTTTTGACAGCAACGGCAATTTTTGAATCAGCCGTTCCATAATACAAGAACCATTGTTTTTTAAAGTAAACTAATCCTTCTACAAAACAAACCTCATTTACTTCGCCTGTTTTTTCATAAGGCTTGTCCGGATGAAGGAAATAACTATCCATTCGGTCTATTAATTTATAGGGCTTTTCTTTGTCAAATAGCGCCTGGCTTGCTGCATAAGTGAATTTAGGTAAACTTGAATCATTATAATTTTCGGCATTACTTCCGTTGTAAATCAGCACGACACCTTGCTTTTGAAGTAATGCAAAAGGACCGGGTTCTACTAAACGACTATCAAAATATCCCATTCTGGGATGTAAAACAGTAATCATTTTTTTGTTTTCATTATTTTCGGCTACTTCCCAATGGATGAGATCTTCAGAGGTTGCTATATACAAATCAGTATCCCCAAAATACATCCAGTATTTGCCTTTAATTTTTGTAGCTATGATTTTATCTTTGTATAATTTGCAAACTATAGCTCCGGATTTTGACCACAAGTCTTTGTATTTTTCTTCCCTTAATACTAAACCGTGTTTTGTCCATGTTTTTAAATCTTTTGAACTGGCTAAACAAAGACGCGCAGTTTTACCATCATAGGATGTGTAAGTCATAATGTAAGTCCCATTCTCGCTTTCTATAATTCTAGGATCTTCAACGCCTCCTTTCCATTCGTATTGTTTCATCGTGTCGTTGTCCGGATAGAATATTGGTGTGGGTTGTTTTTTAAAGTGCAGTCCATCATCGCTGATAGCTAGGCCTAATCTTGATGTCATGTCTTTGTCTTGCGCTCTGTAGATGAGGTATACTTTTCCGTCTTTGACAATAGCGGATGGATTAAGAACATTTCGTTCTTCCCAGTGGACTTTTTTGTTGCTTATTGGAGATTGAAAAACAGGATGTAACTGTGGTTCTAAAATAGGGTTTAGGCTATCTACTTTTACAAAGTCGAGCATTGCCCAATCCTTACTTTTACTTTGAGATTTATAGATAGAATTACCGCCGCAACTCAGTATAATAAATGCGAATATGAGCATGATGGTTAGTTTCATAATGGTTATATAAATATGGTTTTAAGTATTCTTGAAGGAGTTTATGATTCCTAGCGTTATTTAGTATTTATTTGTCTCCAATAGGTGTGAAAGAGTCTTGTACGGTAAAGTTGCATCTATTTTATTAAACAACAATTCTCTTTTTGAAGTTACTATGATTTTAATGCTTTTAAGATGGTTTTTTCACATGTATTATGCTCATAAGATGAAATTGTTTGGCTTATTTTTTTGTTACAAAAGGCAACCAATTCAAATAAAGCTCTCTGTTTCTTGATTTCAACCCGCAACTCATGGAAAGTTTTAACAGTATAGGAGTCAGACGTTTTTTATAAGACGAGGTTCTACGCCCTTTTTGGTATTTAAAATAGGTTTCAAGTGCTTTCATTTTACAGCTTTTTAGTTGGCAATTTTCCTAGAGATTTCTTTTGAATATGTTTAGTGTTTCCTTGACAGAATCAACTTTTAAGATGCAGACATAAATTTACTAAAAATCGTTAAAAAAAACAGGTTAAGTTGCTTTAAATAAATCATTTGAATATTATTTTTTTGAATCATACAAAGGTGTAAAAAAACCGAAAATTTCTTTTCGGTTGTAGTTTTAAAAACTTTTTAAAATTGTCTATTCAGGTACTGATTTATTTTTTAGCACTCATTTCCATATAATCTATAGTTAGGTCGGACATCGCTTTCATTCCTAATACAAAACTACCCTCGTCGATATAAAAATCGGGGGTATGATGTGAGGCTGTTTCGGCAGGATTTTTGCCTTTTGGCATTCCACCCAGGAAAAAGAAAAGTCCGGGAACTTTGTCTTGATAGTACGAAAAATCTTCGGCTCCAGTTGCTGCAGGAGTCAATACCACATTGTTTTTCCCCGCTACAGTTTCTAATGTAGGGAGCATTTTTTCAGTCAATATAGGATCATTATAGGTAATCAGGGTTTGTTTAGTGATGATCACCTCGGCAGTAGCTCCGGCACTTTCTGCAATATTGGTGGTAATTTGTTTCAATCTATTATGGATCATTTCCTGAACTTGTTTGTCTAGGGTCCGAATCGTTCCTGCCATTTCAAGTTCTTCCGGAATAATATTGCTTCTTACGCCAGATGTAATTTTTCCAACACTAACCACGGCCGCGGACTCCGTTAAATCTACATTGCGACTCACAATAGTTTGTAATCCCAATATTATTTGGGACGCCGTAACAATAGGATCTACGGATTGCCATGGGCTGGCTCCGTGTGATTGTTTTCCTTTTATTTTTATCTTGAACCAGTCTGAGGAAGCCATCGCTCCTTTTGGACGGTAATTGATTTTGCCGACTTCGGTGTCTGCGCTGATATGTAAGCCAAAAATCACATCTACTTTTGGATTTTCCAGAACACCTTCTTTTACCATTAGTGCAGCTCCACCTTCTTCACCATCGGGAGCGCCTTCCTCAGCAGGTTGGAAAATGAATTTAACCGTTCCTTTTAATTCACTTTTGATAGCGGCCAGAATTTCAGCAGTTCCCATCAGCATGGCTATATGCGAATCATGTCCGCAAGCATGCATGACACCTACTTCCTGACCGTTGTATTCTCCCATTGCTTTTGAGGCAAAAGGAATGGCGACTCTTTCTGTTACAGGCAAGGCATCCATATCTGCCCTAAGTGCTACAACCGGACCGGGTTTTCCGCCTTTTAAAATTCCTACCACGCCAGTTTTGGCCACACCAGTTTGTACTTCCATGCCCAAAGAACGCAAATGTGTTGCTATTTTTTCGGCAGTTTTAAATTCTCTATTGCCTAATTCAGGGTTTTGGTGAAAGTCTCTCCGCCAGGTACTGACTTTAGATTCTAAGGAGGCTGCTTTTTGGGCAACCGTGGCTTTAAGAACGGAATTTTGTGCAGTAGCAAAAAAGGAGAAGGAGCATAAGCCAGCAAAAAGAATAATTTTTTTCATTAGTTGGTAGTGTAAAATTTGGTTGCTAAACAGCCTTTATTTTAGTTAAAAACACAGCTGTTTCGATTCTAAAGAAGGTCAGTTAGAAACAAATATAGCAAAATTATTTCGTCTGGCATTAATTTTAAATAGGGGTGTAAAGTGTCTTTTTTTTGAGTAGGATATAAAAAAACCGTCTTGTCATTTCAAACAAGACGGTATTCTTACTCTTTTATTTTTGTTTCTTCAATCGGTTTTTAAAAAGCTTTTCGAATTTCTCCATTTTAGGTTGAATTACCATTTGACAATAGGGTTGGTTCTTATTGTTGGCGTAGTAATTTTGATGGTAATCTTCTGCTTTGTAAAATTTAGTCAACGGTTCAAGTGTTGTTACTACCGGACTATCATAAATCTTGGCCTTTTTCATTGCGTTGATTATCGTTTGTGCTGATTTTTTTTGTGTTTCATTTTTATAAAAAATAGCGGAGCGGTATTGTGTTCCTACATCGGCACCTTGTCGGTTAAGTGTAGTTGGGTCATGTACCGTAAAAAAGACTTTGAAAATCTCATCTAGATTCGTTACGTTTTTGTCATAGGTAATTTTCACCACTTCCGCATAACCCGATCTTCCAGTTGACACATCTTCATAGGTAGGATTGGTATTTTTGCCGCCTGCATATCCTGAGATTACCGATTGTACTCCAATGAGATTTTCATAAACGGCCTCAACACACCAGTAACATCCACCGGCTAAAGTAATGGATTCAAGATTGGATTGCTTTGGTGTTTGACCTTGCGCAAACAAGCTACTGGTCGTTAAAATACATACTAAAAATAATTTTTTCATGTTATTTGGTATCAGGTATAAAGTCCAGTGCGATTGAATTCATGCAGTATCTTTTTTTGGTTGGTTCCGGCCCGTCATCAAAAAGATGACCTAAGTGACCGTCACATCTTCCGCAGAGCGCTTCAGTTCTTTCCATTCCCAGTGAATTATCGGTTTTATAAACCACACTGTTTTTATTGTCTTGTTCGAAAAAGCTTGGCCAGCCGCAAGTGCTGGAAAATTTGGCGCCGGAACGAAATAATTTGTTGCCACAGGCGGCACAATAATAAGTCCCCTTGTCATCTGTATTCCAGAATTTTCCTGTGAAAGGTCTTTCCGTATCCGCATTACGAGTTACTTCATAGACATCTTCGGGTAGAACTTTTTTCCATTCGGCATTACTTACTTTGAGTTTTGCAGTATCTGTATTGGAGTAATATGGGTTTCCAGGTTTTTCAATTGTGTTTTTCATTGTGACAGTTTTTTTTATAGGATCTTGTTTCTTTGTTGTTTGTGCACAGGCAGTGAACATGAATAAAGAGGTTAAAAATAATACACTTACGAATTGGTTTTTTGTTTTCATCTTTTTTTTATTTACAGTACAAATGTAAAGCGCTTTTTATTTTAAAATGTCGGCTACTTTGCAATTGAATTTTCTTTTATTTAAGTTTTTGATTCCTCTATTATTTACGAAAAAAACAGCCATTTAGTTTTGCGGGTCTTACCCACGCTAAATTGTAAATTAGAAGACTAATACAAAGAATATAAAATTAGAATATTAGGGTATTCAACACTCGTTAAACTTTTCACAAATTCAAAAACGGTATAGATACCCGTTCTTTTTTTGTATTTTTGACCTAATTATAAAGCCACATGTTAGAAGAAAATGTAATCTTAGTTAATGAAAATGATGAGCAGATAGGGCTGATGCCTAAGCTTGAAGCGCATGAAAAAGCAGTTCTGCATCGTGCCTTTTCAGTTTTTGTACTAAACAGTACGAATGAAATCATGCTGCAGCAGCGGGCAGGTCAAAAATACCATTCCCCGTTATTGTGGACTAATACATGTTGCAGTCATCAACGCGAGGGAGAAACAAATATTCAGGCGGGAAACCGAAGGTTATTTGAGGAAATGGGTTTTAAAACAGAACTCAAAGAACTTTTTCATTTTATTTATAAAGCGCCGTTTGATAATGGCTTGACGGAGCATGAACTTGATCATGTGATGATTGGCTATTATAACGACGCACCGGTCATCAATCCGGAGGAAGTGGAAGACTGGAAATGGATGAAAATTGAGGATGTTAAAATGGATATGGAATTGCAGCCGGCCTTATATACCGTTTGGTTCAAAATAATTTTTGACGAGTTTTATTATTTTCTGGAAGAACATAAAAGCCCTTTGTCTCTGAACTCGAGCACAGATAACCCCTAATTTATACGTTTTATGAAAGTGACTATTTCACGAAAAGCCCATTTCAATGCGGCTCACAGATTGCATAGGAAAGATTGGACTTTTGAACAAAATGATGCCGTTTTTGGCAAGTGCAACAATCCAAATTTCCACGGGCATAACTATGAACTGATAGTAAGTGTGACTGGGGAAATTGATCCGGAAACGGGTTATGTAATGGATGTGAAATTTCTGAGTGATATTATTAAAGAGGAAGTTGAGCATCAGTTTGATCATAAAAATCTGAACTTGGATGTTCCGGAGTTTCAGGATTTGAATCCAACAGCTGAAAATATTGTAGTAGTCATTTGGAATAAAATTAGAAAAAGAATCAAGGCAGAGTTTAAATTAGAAGTGGTTTTGTACGAAACACCTCGGAATTTTGTAACTTATAAAGGAGAATAATGGAGCTAAAAGTAGGAGATACTATTCCCCATTTCATGGCGAAAGACACCAATGGAACTGATTTTGACAGTAGAAACGTAGTAGGCCAAAAACCGCTTGTAATTTATTTTTATCCTAAAGATAATTCGCCTGGATGTACTGCGCAAGCCTGTAGTTTTAGGGATCAATACGAAGATTTTAAGGATTTGGGTGCAGAAGTGATAGGGATTAGCAGCGATAGCGTTGCCTCACATCAAAAATTCAGCAAACAATTCAAACTGCCTTTTATTCTCTTGTCCGATTCTGATAAAAAAATAAGAAAACTTTTTGGGGTTCCCTCTGGAATGTTCGGGTTGCTTCCGGGACGAGTGACTTATGTAACGGATAAAAACGGAGTAGTACAAATGATTTTTGACAGTATTCTGGCAACAAAACATATTCCTAAAGCACTTGAAGCCATTAAAAAATTAGTATAATCAATTACAAGATGTGATTTGCTACCTTTCTGATTGGAATTAATTTATACTTTTTTCGGTAGTTTAACGGACTCCTGTAAATGGAAACCTATTTTGGTAGAAAACAATATTGATTTGTTTACATTTGGGACTCAAAAAAAATAGTTACATGACATTTTATCCCTTACAGTTTGAACCCATTTTGAAAGAAAGAATCTGGGGTGGTGAAAAATTAAAAACAATACTTAATAAACCCATTGCCTCAACGCATATTGGCGAAAGTTGGGAGTTATCGACTGTAGCAGGAGATGTCAGTATTGTGGCTCACGGAGATTGGAAAGGCAGTGCATTGACAGATATTATTAATGAGTTTCCTGAGAAAATCCTAGGGACAGCGGTTTATAATCGCTTTGGAAAGCAATTTCCGTTGCTTTTTAAATATTTAGATGCCCGTCAAGATTTGTCTATTCAAGTACATCCTAATGATGCCTTAGCAAAAAAACGCCACAATTCTTTTGGTAAAACAGAGATGTGGTATATCATGCAAGCAGATGATGACGCCCGAATTATTGTAGGTTTCAAAGAAAAATCGAATCCCGAAGCCTATTTAGAAAACCTAAAAAATAAAACCCTGCTCTCTATTCTGGATGATATAAAGGTACAAGCAGGAGATATTTTCTTTCTGGAAACCGGCACTGTTCACGCTATTGGTGCTGGGTTAATGGTGGCCGAGATTCAACAAACTTCGGATATTACGTATCGATTGTATGATTTTGATCGAGTAGACACGAATGGGAATACCAGAGAATTGCATGTGGATTTGGCATTGGAAGCGATCAATTACAACACAGTTGAAACTAAAAAAGAATACTCTAAGAATAGCAATGAGTCTAATCCAGTGGTTGATTGTCCTTACTTTACCACTAACTTTATCCCGCTAGATGGAGCTATTTCAGTTTCTAAATCTGGAGAAAGCTTTACCGTATATATGTGTGTGGAAGGAGCATTTGAAATAGAATTTGACAATTCAAAACTAGAATATATAAAGGGAGATACCGTTTTGATTCCTGCTGCCATGCATGCATTCATTATCAATGGAAAAGCTTCAATTTTAGAAATTTACATTTCATAGTCGGTAATAGAAAGATTATGTGTACTTTTGCAGACGCAAATTAAAATTCAAATTTTAAAAAAATAAAAATGGCAAACATTAAGAATTTAAAAAAAGACATCAACTACGTTTTAGGAGATATTATTGAAGCAGTTTACTTGTTCGAAATTTCTACAACAGGAAAACCAACAACAGAAACGAATGCTTTAATTGACGAAGCGATTGCTGCTTTTGACACTTTAATCACAAAGGTAAATGTTAAAAAAGTAGAAAATAAAAAAGCACACTTCAAACAAATTAATGTTGAATTGGAACAAACTGCTAATCAATTGATTGCTAAAATCAACGAATTGTAGTCAAAAAAAAAGCAAAAAAAGTTTGAATTTGTTTTGGAAAACAGAAATTCAGACCTATATTTGCACCCGTAATGAGTCGCCAGCGTAGCTCAGTTGGCTAGAGCAGCTGATTTGTAATCAGCAGGTCGTGGGTTCGAGTCCCTCCGCCGGCTCTTTGATAAAACCATCCCGTCTTAAGCGGGATGGTTTTTTGTTTTTGGGGACATGACAATTGATTCCTATTTAATGCTTTTCATAATTTTTTTTGTTAAATTTGGGTTCTAACAAAAAAAACAAATACATATGGAAGAGCATTCAGTGATTGAAAGTTTCGAAATGAAACTTAGCGCCTCTGCTAAGGGCTTTTTGAAAGAAACCGCAAAGTGGGCCTATTTTTTGTCCATTCTTGGTTACATCGGAATTGGGTTTATTATTTTTGCCGCTTTATTCGCCGGAACGCTATTCTCTGCTATGGCTAAGGTGAATCCTGCTATGGGAATGATGGGATCTTCTTTTGGGTTTGTAATGGCTTTTGTATACTTTTTGATAGCCATTCTTTATTTTTTTCCAGTATATTACTTGAATAAGTTTGCTTCAAATGCCAAAGCAGCATTCCAAAACAATGATTCAGATGCCTTGACTACTTCGTTAGAATACCTAAAGTCACATTATAAATACATTGGAATTATGACTCTGGTTGTTTTCTCTCTTTATCTTTTACTATTTGTAGGAATGATTGTTGCTGGAATAACTTCTAGTGCGCTATAGTGTGTTTTTAGGTCCTTAAACTGCTTTTATTCAGTATGTTAATCGGACTGTAATTATAAAACAAAAAACCATCTTGCCTTAACAAGATGGTTTTTGTTTCATTTTTTTTTAGAACATAAATTATGAAAAAACACTACTCAGGATAGAATACGAGGAGGTTCTAATAGTACTTCTCTTAATTTGTATGATTATTGCTGTTTTTTGATTGTTGCTACATACTCTGTTAATTGCTTTCCATAAAGAGATTTTGCCACTTTAGGAGACATTGATTTTTGAATCGTATCTAAGTATTTTATGTTGATGTCGTAAATCTGGGATAAGGCAATATAAGGTGCCACTTCGTAGTGTCTATTGTTTAGAGCGAAATTTGTGGCAAATAAGTATTTTCTTTTCAAGTTAGAATCCTGTTTTGCTCCTATGCTATCAATGGTTTTTATGTTTTGACTTTTTACTGCATTGAATTTTTTTTCTATTAAAATAAGACTTTCATCGGTGAAGCGGCTGTTTATTTTTTTAAATTCTTCAAAGATTTCATTGTTTTTAGAACCTGTAATTGTAGCATCAGATAAGTAGCGATCTAAACTGGTTTCAATAGTTATTTTTCCCGGCTCAGCAAAGAAAGGCAGGTTGTTGTCCATGGAATTACTCACGCCTCTGTCTAGAAACAAGTATAGCATTTCAGGTGATTTTAGATCTAAGTGACTTTCAAAAACGGCGCTTCCGTCAATATGAATCGTGTCAATTGCAACCAGCATTGTATCAACGACTCTTTGGATGTATAAAGTTCCTTTTTTTAATCCTTTAATATTTCCGGTAATGTGTACATTCCCTCCAGGTTCCTCCTTATTACAGGACGATAAAAGGATTAAAGTGATAAATGCTAGAATAGTTTTTTTCATGTGAAGTTAAAATTTGTTTTTTAGGACATGGCATCGTCATTTTTTATGATTTGTCCTGATATCTCGGGATAGAATCCTGGCGATTTGATTAGTGTTTAGATTTTGGCGCAAAATAAAGAAAATTGTTGGAATGATTTTGCTAACACATTCAAATTTATCAAAAAAAATCCCAATTTATTTCTAAATTGAGATGTTCCTCATTAAATTATCAATTTAAGCTTTTAACCAGGCTTCTTTTAAAACGGTTTTGGACGTATCAGTGGCTTTAAGAACTTCTTTTTCTTCGTAAGGAAGTGTAACTTTTCCTTTGATTATTTGTTCTTTTCCATCCCGTTTTATCTTAATTGTGATTGTATCGTTCTCTTTCCAGTTTTGACTTTCAGCAATCATTTCATAAATATTGTCTAACGAATAAGGTTTTTCATTTATAGAGATGATGATGTCACCTCCTTTTAGCTCTAAAGTGGTATAAAAATCGTTTAGTTCTATAGTTGGAATTACGATAATTTCCTTTGTTTGTTGGTTCACGGTTATGTACGGGGATTGTCCTTTTAAGAACACATTACCAGGTACTTTTGCCATAGCTTTTGTGATGCCTACTTTAGCTAAGTACGTTTCATACGGTATTGGTGTTGGTCCGGAAACATAAGTTGTTAAAAAAGTCCCTACTTCAGGGTAGGTAAATGAAGTTATTTTTGCAAAAAGGTCCTTGTCATTAAACGGTTTTGAAGCGCCATATTCATTTGATAACTTTTGCATCAAATCAAGAATTCCTCTTTCTCCGTTGCTTTTTTCTCTGATAATGATATCCAGACACATTCCAATAAGAGCTCCTTTTTCATATACGTTCAAGTATTGGGCTTTGTAAGGTTCAGTCAACACATTTGCGCTCATCGTTGTGAAAGGCATCGTGTCATTCATTGCATTTGCATGTGCAATTTTTTCAGACATACGCGTATAAAATTCCTCTTCTGTAATTAATCCTTGATTAATCTGAAAAAGATTGGCAAAATATTCCGTCACCCCTTCGTACAGCCATAAATGTTCTGACATTTTAGGCGTGTTGTAATCAAAATAGTGAATTTCTTTAGAATGAATGGTTAAAGGAGTTACGATATGAAAAAATTCATGCGAAACTACATCTTTCATTGATTGTACCAATTCTTCTTTTGGCATCATTTCCGGTAAAACCACTGTAGTGGCTGTAGGGTGTTCTAAGGCTCCAAATCCCTTTGCATCAGTATCTTTCATGCTTGATAAATACAACAAGACGGTATATTTTTTGGTAGCGTTTATTTTTCCTAAAAATGTTTTTTGAGCAGTCATCATGGTTTTCATCTGTGGAGTAATACTTTCAGCAGTTACTTTTCCGGTAGGCGAAAAAACACTGATCAATATTTCCATACCGTCTACAGTAAAAGTAGTGTAGTCCGGTTTAGCATACATAATTGGATTTTCAACTAATTGAGCATAACGAGCTGTTGTAAATACATCATTTGTAGTACTTGCGTCTTGATCTGTCATGGAAGTTGCTCCCCAAAGTGTTTCCGGATGGGCTATATTTACCGTATAAGCAAGGTCTTTTTTGTCTTGAAAATAGCCCACAAAGCCATGCATGTTTAGCATGAAATTGACTCCTGCGTCTATATTTGTTCCGGCAGGAGAGAAAACATCATTCTTGCCAAAGCCGCTTCCCTTTTCAGTATCAAATGTGTCGTTAACCCAATAGGTTATTTTAGTGACAGTTTTGGCATTCTTGATATTCCAGGTGTTGTCATCCGTTTTGTTAACCGGAAGTATATTGCCCTTACTGTCAAAAGCTTTTAGATCTTCAATGTATTTTCCATAATCATCAATAGAGTAGGTGCCAGGGACAATTTTAGGAATGCTGTAAGTGACTTCATCAGTGCTAATTTTTGGTGCGGTAATCGTAACCATTACTTTGTCCTCTTTAACATCATTTAAGTTGATTGCTACGTGTACTACATCGGTAATTGATTTTGAAACATTTGCTGAAGTGCCAACAGTTTTACAGCTCCAAAGAAGAGTAGCAAATGCTATTGCAAAAAATATTTTTTTCATTTGTATTGTTTTTTGTTTCAAGTGTTAGTCTTCCGGATTATAAAATTGTTACAAACTTGAACGCTTTTATAAGGAGATTATTAATGGGGATTTTTATTTTGGTTTAGTATCCATTTTGTTATTTCGTCTAATGCTGTTGGTGAAAAAGTCTGTTCGATTTCGGCATATTCATTTGGGGAACCCGTTTTGCATTCTTGAAATAAATGATTCAAGTTTGGAAACTCTTTTATTGTTACTTTTTTATTTCCACCCTTTTCAAGTGCATTTTTTATAGCGGTCAAATTTTCTTTTGGAGGAACTTGCAAGTCTTTTTCTCCATTTACTGCCAAAACATGACATTTTACTTTTTCTAATGTGGTCGCTGGATCATATTTAATAAAATAGTGCATCCAAGGACTTGTCATTTGATCCACTTGAAGAGAAACAAATTCATCATCTGTCATGTTTTTTGGTTTATTATCATTTGGATTATCCTTTAAAGTTTTCTTTATGTATTTTGTCAAATCCGTTTTTAAAGTTGGAGCGTCTTTTGACTTTAAAACTATTTCAAATGCTTTTGAATTTATTTTTTTATTTTTTTGTATTTCTGTTTCAGATACACCTGAGGCTCTACTTATTAATTCTTGTTGTAACAGTAATAATTTGTCGCCTTGAATTCCTGTCCCAGCCAACAAAACAATAAAATTCACCTCTTTCGATTTAGAAGCAACCATAGGCGCAATAATTCCACCTTCACTATGTCCAACCAATCCAATTTTGTTCTTATTGATTTCTTTTCTTGTTTTTAAATAAGTAATAGCACTTTCAACGTCTGATGCAAAATCTAACGAAGTTGCAGTTTTGAAATCTCCTTTTGATTGAGCAACTCCTCTGTCATCATATCTTAACACAGCAATTCCGTTTTTTGTAAAATAGTCTGAAATTATGAGAAATGGTTTATGTCCCAATAATTCCTCGTCTCTATTTTGAGGACCACTTCCTGATATTAAAATTACAACTGGAAAATTACCTTCCTTATTTGGTAAAGTTAAGGTTCCAGCCATAGTGATATTTTCTTTACTATTTTGAAAAGTCACCTCTTCTGTATAATAGGGATATGGTTTTTTGGGTTCTTGCGTTCTTATAACAGTTTGCTTTTCAATTTTTTCTTTTGACAAATTCATAGGAAACTCTTGTCCGCCTTGTTTAAAAGTTCCAGTTATTAGGTTTTCTTTAAGTTCGCCGTTAAATTCAATTCTTGCATTAGTAATTTCTAATTTCAATTTTGAATTCTCAAATGTAGTTGTTGTCACAGGAATACCTTTTGCTCCTTGGTCAGGGCTGTCCATTGTAGCGTTAAAACCATTCTCAGTTTTGGAAACATTAAAGACAACTCTTAACTGAATGCCTTGGACTTTTAGAATTCCGTTCCATTGTCCAGTGATCTCTTGACTGTAAATAGTTAACGATGTAAAAACTGCAAGCAAAATTAGTAGTATTTTTTTCATTTTATTTTGTGTTTAATAAGTTCATTATCTCTTCCGGATTTTCGACTTCAATAATTAGTTTATTGTAATAGGAATCTTTGAGTTCAACAATAATGACATTTTTTTTATTGCAAACGTCCCAAAAGTTGCGTTTTCCTTTTTTGATATAAGTGCCAGCAGTTATGACCCATGGTAATTGGGTGCCTGGCATTTTCCAGCCGATCCAAAATGTAAATTCATCGTTGCTTTGATACGCTCGGATTATTTTATCTTTTGGTACTCGAATCTTATTTTCGAAAGCCCAGAATTTATGACTTCCGAGAATATCAAAAACAAATTCATTCTCGTTTGATGTTACGGCTACCATTATTAATTAAGGGTTATGATTAGAATTTTAGAAAGAATCTCAGCAGAAATCAATGCGCCAATAAAAAACAAGGTGTGTTTAGTTTCTTTGGCATTTACAGCTGTTTTGAATCCGTTGAAAAGTAAAACCATAGACCAAATTAAAGAAGCTATAATTGCAAATGTCATTATCATTAAATAAAAAATACCTGAAGCTTCAAGAGTATTTATTTGGTTTGATTTAGCTAAGGTTAAAATACCTTCAGAAATGGCATAAGCTTTATTATTTGCATTGAAAAAAGTGATGAAATAAAAAGGAATTCTGGCAATCATAGTTGCAGAAAGAATATCAATACATCGTGTTTTATTATTGATTAGTTTTCCAATAACAAAAAGACAAATCGTTAACGTTAGAATATCAATACCGATATCTAATAAAGGGTTGTAAATGCTAACATTTTTCACAAAATGGAGATCAATGACTCCATCAAAGCGAGCGTTAAAAACAAAACCCCAATAACCACCAATTAGGGTAAATAGCAATCCAAAAATGATTAAAATCTTATCCGAATATTTTTCGAAAGGATTAAATAGCAGTGTCCTCATAGTATTATGATTTTGGTTTTAGCTGGTTTATTTTTTGGATGATATCGTCCAGTTTGTTTCTGACAGTGGGGTAGCTGTTACCCATTTGAGAAGCCATTTCTTTTAAACTGCCACTGCTTAGGAAAAATTGAAGGATAAAGTTTTGCTCTTCTTCAGAAATTTGAAGAAGTAAGGGTAAAGAATACTTGCCGGAAACAATTGTTGAGCAATTTTCACAGCTAAGCTGTGTAACCGAAAGTGAGTTTTCGCAACTTGGGCATTGAACAGGAAGTTTTGGCTGCATAATAGTAAGATTATTTTATGCTAATTTAAATAATATTTATAAATAAATAAACATTGTTTATATATTTATTGTTAATATTTATTTTTTAAAACAAAAAAACTCCCTAAAAAGGGAGTCTAAATTTAATCTAGTTTGTTTTTTATGTAATATTTACCGTCTAAGTCTTCGTCAAAATCATCCACTTTTATGGGTTTTGGTTTTGGTTTATTTGCGGTAGCTTTCTTTTTCCACATTTCAAATTTTTCTGCCGGCATCTTCTTCTTCATTATCTCTAGGATCTCTTTTTCGGCCAAACCAAATTCTTTTTTAATGATTTCAAAAGGATTTTTTTCTTCTAAAGCCATTGTAACAAGTTTTTCTGTTTGCTCCCAGTTCAATTCTTTGCGGTTACTCTTTTTCATCACGTGAAAATTAATTCAAATAGGTGTTAATGATTATTAAATTAAATTTTTTAATTTCATTCAATATTAAGAAAAATTATAATTACTTTTTCTCAAAAGATGATTTTTTTTAATTTTTTTAATTTTTTTTCTTTAATGGCTGTTTTTGAAACGGTATTTTCAATAAATTCTTTAATGCATTGTGTTCCTCAGGATTGGGATGGGTATCAATTCCGTAAATAATTTCTTCTTTTGGAAGTGTCATAAATGTGCCAAATAACCGATCCCAGATTGAAAATATATTGCCATAATTACTATCCGTATAAGGCAAAACATGATGGTGGTGTACTTTGTGCATGTCTGGCGATACTATAAAATAGCTCATAATAGTATCTATTTTTTTAGGAAGTGAAATGTTAGCATGATTGAATTGCGTGGCTACAACAGATAAGGTTTGGTATAGAAAAACCATCCACATGGGGCTTCCAATGATTAAAACACCCAAAGCGGTAAATGTAAATCGGATCACACTTTCTCCTGGATGGTGTCTATTGGCGGTTGTGGTGTCAATCCAGGTGTCTGTATGATGAATCAAATGAAAACGCCACAGGAACTTGGTTTTATGTTCGACTAGATGCACCAGATAAGCGCCTATTAAATCCAATAAAAGCAATCCAATAAGGGCGTAAAGCCATAGCGGCATTTCAGGAAGCCATTGTAAAATTCCAAAATTTGCAGCAATTGTCCAGTCAGCCGCTTTTAATAAAATAAAAGCTAGGCAAAAATTGACAGCAATAGTCGTGAAGGTCATAAAAATATTGATGCCGGCGTGATGCCATTTTTTATAGGTGAAGTTAAAAAGCGGAAAAGCATTTTCGATCAGCCAGAAAAAAGTGATTCCGCCCACAAGAATTAAACTTCGGTGTGACGATGGAATGGTAGAAAAATAAGTAATGATATCATTCATAATTCAGATATTTATTCCAAATTTAATAATTTTTTATGAAAGTAATTATTTGATTACCCGGAAAGTGCCATTTATTCTGGGGCCAATAGGTTTTGTGGTTTTTGGAATCTGGTGTTTCCAGAAATGTTGTGTCGTTCCTTTCATCAGCAACAAACTTCCATGTTCCAGTATGATAGTTTTTTTTAGGTCTTTATCTAAATTATGTTTGAGTTGAAAGGTTCGTTGGGCTCCAAAACTCAACGACGCAATTATGGGATTGATTCCTAATTCTTTTTCGTTGTCAGCATGCCAACCGTTGCTGTCTTTTCCGTCGCGATATTGGTTGAGTAAGACGGTTGTAAAAGTAGTATCAGCACTTTTTTCGACTTGAGATTTTAGCTTTTGCAAAAGCAAATTCCAAGGATGTGGCTGCATCGTTATATTCGAATACGAGTAAGGTTTTCCTTCGTTTCCAAATAAAGCCGTCAAACGAGGCTGCGGATGAATTTTCCCGTATACACGAATATCGTCTTGTTGCCAAGGGATATCTTGCATTAATTCGGCAAAAATAATATCGGCTTGTTCTTGGTCAAAAAAATGAGGATAGTAGATGATCTCCGCATCTGGCAAGTCAATAAATACGGGTTCTGATGTGGATTCGAAAAGTGATTTCACGAGATTAAGTATATTGGTACGCCCAGTAAATTAAAAATAATTGTAGTGGCATTCGCAATAGTAAGGCCCATTTTGGCAGACCCATTCTTGCTTTTTCATCAAAATACATATACAAATGTGTTGGAAAAATAGCAATCAACAAAGCGATCACCCCCCAAGCGGCATAGTTGGAAAGTAACGGAATACAAAGCGAAATTCCCAGAAATATTTCTGCTAAACCACTGATGTAATTTAATAATTTTGGATTTGGAAAGTACGAAGGAATGATTTTCAAGTACAGTCTGGGATTCCTGAAATGGTTTAATCCTGCGATAAAGTAGACGAAAGCCATCACATATAAATGCCAAGGTAAATTCATAGTAAAGTTATTTAATACGAATTTATAAAAATTTTATTAAAATCAGTGCAAATGGATTGAAACTGCAATTAGGAGGTTCGCTTCAGGTTTACATTCATTATGATAATTGCTAAAATAATTAAAATAATGCCAAGCCATTGGATCAGGTTTACCTGCTCATTCAATAAGAGATATGCCATAAGTACCGATACGGGAAGTTCCAGTGCCGAAACAATACTTCCCAGTCCGATTCCAGTCAGCGGAAAACCGGCATTCAACAATAAAGGTGGAATTATGGTTCCGAAAAGGGCTAAAATGATTCCCCATTTCATGAAAATTTCAAAGTTAAAAGGAGTAGTTTGTGTTGAGATTGCAAAAAAGGTCACGATGACAGCACCTCCCAACAACATGAATAAACTGCGTTGTGCCGAGGAAATATGAGTTGCCACACGATTAGCGGTAAACATAGTTGTAGTAAAAGAAGCTGCTGCTAAAAGCCCTAAAGCAATACCGCGCCAGTCTAAAACGATACTATTCTTGAAGACATTGGTAGCAAGGATAGTTCCGGTTAAGACAATAAATACGGAAACTATTTTTTGAGTAGAAGGAATTTTTTTTTCTAAAATCATTTCGAATAAAACACCCATCCAGACGGTTTGCATCAATAAAACAATCGCAATAGAAACAGGAATGTATTTTACTGCCAAATAATAAAAGATACTCGTAAATCCTAAAGAAGTTCCGGCAAGCATCAGCTGAGTGATGTTTTTTTGGGATGCTTTTATAACGGTTTTTCCTTTCTTAGCTTTTTGAAACATATTGATCAGCAGCATTCCCATGATTCCATATACAAATTGGGCAACGGTAACTTCGGGTGTGGTGTAGCCTTGACCGTAGGCTATCTTTACAAAAGTAGCCAGCATTCCGTAACTCGTTGCGCCGAGACCAACTAAGAAAACTCCTTTTAAGACACTATTTTTTATCATTTTTTTAATTTTAAAAAGCGGGCAAAGATAGGGTTTAGTTCCTAGTTATAAGGTGTGAATTGGTAGATAATATCAGAGTCAACCATAAATTCAGGTTTTTGATTTCCAATTAAATTACATCATTTTGCTTTTCGTGGTAGGTTTTTTTTAATCCTCTTATGATTGCAGCATTAGCCAAAAACCGGTTGGTATACGTCAATAAAATCAACGAAGTTGCGCTAAAAAGTAATGCTGGAGTTTCTATTTGTAAAATCATAATTTAATAGAATCATTGTAAAGGCAAAGATCGCTAATCTTTTGATGCATTTTAGTATTGCAATGAATAAGAGGAGTTTTCCTTTACTGACTTAAATTTTTAAAGTGTAATCCAGTTAAAGGTTTGTTCGATGATTCTAGTTTTTTCTTTTTGAATAAATTTTAAATAGGCATCGGCTACAGGTGAAAACTTTTTGCCTTTTAACCAAATTAAATTCCAGTTGGATTGAATAGGCAAGCCTTTTACCGGAATAATTTGTAGGTCTCCATTATTAAGCTCGTTTTTTATACCAATTAAAGGCATGATCGAGCATCCAAGTCCAGCCAGTACGGCTTGTTTTACCGCTTCATTTCCGGTCAGCACCATTTTTTTTGAAACGGTTAATTGATTCTGTTCTATAAATTTTTCCATCACATATCTTGTTCCTGATCCTTGCTCGCGATAGATGATGGGTAAGGTTTCTATGATTTTTTTTTCCTGAATTCCTTTTCCCATTTTTTGATCACTATTAGCAACTAGGAAAAGGGAATTAGGCATAAGCTCCACTTTCTCGATTTGCAGGGTTTCTGGTAACACGGAAACCAGAGAAAAATCTACTTCATTTCTTTCTAAGTTTTTCAACACTTTAGTTTTATTGGTCACATCCAGAATCAATTCGACACCTTGATTTTGTTTCAAAAAATCAGATAAAAAATAAGGAATTACATATTTCCCGGTTGATACGACAGAAATTTTTAATCGTCCTGTCAGTTGTCCCTTGAATGCCATTGTTTTATAATTGATTGCATGTACTTCATTTAGAATTTTTTCTGCAGCCGTGGCGATTTCTTTGCCAAAATCAGTAACAAACAGCTTTCTTCCGATTACTTCTGTTAACGGTACATCAAATTGATCTTGAAAATTTTTTAATTGAATGGATACTGCGGGTTGTGTAAGGTGCAGTTCCATTGCGGCTTTAGTGATGCTTTTATTTTGGGTAATTTTTAAAAAGACATGCAGCTGGTGTAGCGTATAATTCATAAATAATTTTTATGTTTTGTATTACAAATATAAATAAAAATATATGGATAGCCCGTTTTACTTTTGTAAAAAAAAATAAACAAAAAGATATGCAAAGAATAACAATAGCAAAAGGAGACGGAATAGGACCTGAAATAATGGATGCTACTCTAAAAATTATTAAGGCAGCGGGCGCACAGCTTCAATTTGATGAAATTGAAGTTGGTGAAAAAGTGTATTTAAAAGGTAATACCTCCGGAATTGAAAAGTCATCTTGGGATTCTATAATAAACAATAGAATATTTCTCAAAGCTCCAATTACTACTCCGCAAGGTGGTGGTTATAAAAGTTTGAATGTTACCACTAGAAAATTCTTAGGATTATATTCTAATGTTAGACCATGTATGAGTTTGCACCCTTTTGTGGAAACAAAACATCCAAAAATGGATATTGTCATTGTTCGTGAAAATGAAGAAGATTTATATGCGGGAATAGAACATCAGCAAACGGATGAAGTTGTGCAGTGTTTGAAAATCATCAGTCGTCCCGGCTGTGAAAAAATTGTCCGCTATGCTTTTGAATATGCCAAACAGTATGGAAGAAAGAAGGTAACTTGTTTCACAAAAGACAACATCATGAAGCAGACGGACGGATTATTCCATGAAGTGTTTGATGAGTTAGCGAGAGAGTATCCTGAAATTGAAAACGAGCACTGGATTATAGATATTGGTGCTGCAAAAATGAGCGATACACCAGAGAATTTTGATGTTATTGTAACCTTAAATTTATACGGTGACGTGATTTCTGATATCGCTGCACAAATTGCCGGTTCTGTGGGGCTGGCAGGCTCAGCAAATATTGGAGAAGAATGTGCAATGTTTGAAGCAATTCACGGATCTGCACCCAGAAGAGCCGGGCAAAATGTTGCGAATCCGTCGGGATTATTACAAGGAGCAGTAATGATGCTGAATCATATTGGGCAAAACGAAGTGGCTAGTAAAGTACAAAATGCATGGCTGAAAACGCTTGAAGACGGAATACATACCTATGATATCTTCAAAGAAGGCGTAAGCACTGCAAAAGTAGGGACTTCAGAATTTGCCGACGCAGTAATCCTAAATTTAGGGCAAAAACCAAAACAGCTTCCTGCTGTAGATTATAAAAATGTTCAAGCCTTAGATCTCCCGAAATATAAGAGAAGACCAGCTGCAAAAAAAGAATTGGTAGGTCACGATGTATTTGTGCATTGGAATGGAACCGATCCTAATTCGCTAGCCGAAATTCTAAAAAATATAGGGACTGAAAATCTAAAACTGAATATGATTTCCAATAGAGGAATCAAAGTTTGGCCCGAAGGATTTAAACAAACCTTTTGTACAGATCACTGGAGATGCCGTTTCAAAGCTGAGGATGGAGTACTAGTTAACAAAGAGGAGATCATTGGATTATTGCAGCAATGCATCGACCATAATATCGATAGCATCAAAACTGAAAATTTATATAAATTTGACGGGAAAATGGCTTTTTCATTGGGTCAAGGACAGTAAGAAATGCGTTAACTTCTCCTTTATTTAATTGGTACTCTTTCACTAAATGTGCTGTTTCCTTTAAAGAATTTAATAAGGTGAGTTATTCCTAACACGCTCCATTAAGTAGTAAAAAAAATTAGTCCCTATGAAAAATAAAAATAAAAAAATTAGTTTGGTCTTTGGAATAGTTTGGTTGATTGGTGGAATACTATTGACAATCGTAGCACCTAATAACTTATTTTTCACACTGTTTCTAGGTTTGGGAATATTTTTCACGATCTACACATTACAAAAAAATAAAATTTCATTATAAAGTATTATGGAAAAAGAATATCAATTTAAGCTAGTTGAAGGTCAGTTTGCACCATCAGAAGCAGGAAAAGTACTGTTTTCGTTAATCAACAATAAGATTAATTATCATAATTTAGAAAAATTTAGCAATCAAATTCGATTTGATGAAGACTGTTCGCATTCAAAAATAAGGCTTGAAACTCTTTTAGAAGCCTCTGAATACATCAAGGAACTCATCAAAGAAGCGTCGTCAAAGGATTTGGAACTGAAAATTGACAGTGTAATTCAAATTGTACTGTGTCCTAAAGTAAAAACTGAATTGAATGTTTGAGGGTAGACAATTACTCATTGCCACCAAGCATCACAAAGAAAAAGTGATTGCTCCAATTTTTGAAAAAGGATTAGGTGTTCACTGTTTTGTTCCTGAAAGTTATGATTCGGATATTTTCGGCACTTTTTCAGGTGAAGTGGAGCGGAAAAATACGGCAGTTGAAACCGTCAGGGCTAAATGTTTGGCGGCAATGGAAGAATTTGACTGCGATTTGGCTATTGCCAGCGAAGGCTCTTTTGGTTCACATCCTTCTATCTTTTTTGCCCAGGCCGATGATGAGTTTTTAATTTTTATCGATAAAAAAAACGACTTAGAAATCATTGCCAGAGAACTCAGTTTGGAGACTAATTTTTATGGAGAAAATATTTCTAGTAAAGAAATGCTCTTGGATTTTGCAAATAAGATTCAATTTCCTGCCCATGCCATAATTTTGCGAAGCAAGCCTGATGATCTAACAACACTAGTTAAAGGGATTACCACAAAAGGTGAATTGGAAGATACTTTTCAGCACCTTGTGAACAAATATGGGAGTGTTTATGCTGAAACTGATATGCGTGCGCTGTACAACCCCACTCGTATGGGTGTGATAAAAGTAGCGGCGCAAAAATTATTGGAAACTATAAAAACGGAATGCCCAAGCTGTAAAGCACCGGGTTATTGTGTGATAGATGCGAAACAGGGCTTGCCTTGTTCATGGTGTTCAGCGCCCACACGATCTACCTTGAGTTTTATTTATAGTTGTAAAAAGTGTTGTTTTAGTTCCGAAAAAATGTATCCCCATCAAAAAATAACCGAAGAACCAGGATTCTGCGATTCCTGTAATCCATAAGATATGAGTGTAATCAGTAGTTCGATTCCAAAAGCTGTTGCGCTTTTAAATCAGGAGCAAACCATAGGAATTCCTACCGAAACGGTTTATGGTTTAGCCGCCAATATTTACAGCTCAAAGGCGGTAGAGCGTATATTTTCGATTAAAAAACGTCCGTTTTTTAATCCGTTAATTGTTCATATAAAATCGGCAACTGTCCTTTCTGAAATAGCGAGAGACATTCCTGAAAAAGCGAACTTGTTAGCAAAAGCTTTCTGGCCGGGACCTTTAACTTTGGTTTTAAAAAAGCAAATTTCCATTCCGGATTTGGTTACCGGTGGTAAAGATACCGTAGCGATCAGAGTTCCAAATCACCCAGTAGCCTTAGCCCTGCTGAATCAGTTAGCCTATCCTCTAGCGGCTCCGAGTGCTAATCCGTTTGGCTCTCTTAGTCCCACTACAGCAATACATGTTGCTGACTATTTTGAAGAGGTGTTACCAATGGTTTTGGATGGTGGAGCTTGTCAAAGGGGAATAGAGTCAACGATCATCGGATTTGAAAATGGGGAGCCTATTTTATATCGCTTGGGTTCTTTGGCTGTAGAGGATATTGAAGCAATTGTTGGGCCGGTAAAAATGATTACCCATGATGATATTGCTCCAGCGGCACCAGGCATGTTTTCTAAGCACTATGCTCCTTCGACGACGACTTTTTTGACAGCTGATGTGACGGAGAAGCTAAAAATGTTTCCGGATCAAAAAATTGGAGTTTTAGTATTCCAAAAAGGGATTGATGATCCAAAAATTGTACAACAGGAAATTCTATCGACAACAGGCAATTTAGCAGAAGCCGCATCGCAATTGTATGCTGCCTTGCATAGATTAGATAAGTGCCATCTCGACTGCATTATAGCGGAACGATTTCCAGATGTGGGTTTAGGCAAAACGATAAACGATCGTTTAAAAAGAGCCACCAAAAAATAAAATATGGATACCATCATAAGAAATGCAAAAGTGGTCAATGAAGGACAAATACTTAATTTAGATCTTCTGATTTCAGGAGAAAGAATTGAAAAGATAGCACCATCAATTGGACTAAATCCTGCAAAAAAATATATCGAAATTGATGCGACAGGACTTTATCTGCTTCCGGGAGTCATTGATGATCAGGTTCATTTTAGAGATCCGGGACTAACACATAAAGGCACTATTTTTTCAGAGTCGGTTGCCGCTGTGGCTGGCGGCATCACCTCCTTTATGGATATGCCCAACACGATTCCCAATACGCTGACTCAAGAGTTATTAGAAGAAAAATACAAGATGGCGGCGGAAAAATCAATTGCTAATTATTCGTTTTTTATGGGAATTTCAAAAAATAACTTGGAAGAAGCTTTAAAAACAAATACCGAAAATGTATGTGGAATTACGGATGATGGGCTTTATTTTAATAATGACGAGGGAATTTTAGCCAACTATCCAGAATTTTTGGAGCAACTTTTTTCAAGAACCGATACCTTGGTAGCTTTGCACAGCGAAGATGATTCACTGATAAAAAAGAATACGGAGGATTATAAACTAATTTACGGAACTGAAATTCCTTTTTTTTATCATTCTCTTATTCGGGATGAGGAAGTTTGCCTAAAAGCAACTGAACGAGTATTGAAAATTGCTAAAAAACACCAAACACGCTTGCATCTCTTTCATATTTCAACTTTGGCGGAAGCCAAATTATTTGATAATCATACACCGATCAGAGAAAAACGAATCACCGCCGAGGCTTGTATACATCATCTTTGGTTTTCGGATGCCGATTATGAAAGACTGGGCTCCAAGATCAAATGGAATCCCTCCATAAAAACAGAGCAAGATAGAAAAGGTTTACTGCAGTATTTGCTCAATAATTCAATAGATATTATTGCAACGGATCATGCTCCTCATACTGTTGCCGAAAAAGCAGGGAATTATTTTCAGGCGCATTCCGGCGGACCATTAGTACAACATGCTCTTTTAGCAATGTTAGAATTATTTCACCGTGGTGAGATTCCTTTGGAGAAGGTAGTGGAGAAAATGAGCCATAATGTAGCCGAAATTTACAGAATAAAAGAACGAGGCTATATAAGGGAGGGCTATTTTGCCGATTTAGTTTTAGTCGATTTAAATAAAAAACAGGAAGTAACTCCAGACTCTCTTTTATATAAATGCAAATGGTCTCCTTTTGTAGGACAGGTTTTTAAAAGCAGCATCAATTCAACTTTTGTAAATGGAAATTTGGTGTATGAAAAAGGACTTGTCCAAACGGATGTAAAAGGAAAAAGATTGCGATTTGAAAAGATAAGATAATCAAAATGTATAAAATAATTTTAAAATAATTAAAATATGAATCTTAGTTTATTACTGGATAATTTAACTAATCCTGCCTTGTTGTTTTTTGTGTTGGGAATTATAGCCGTCTATGTCAAAAGTGATTTAGAAATTCCGGAGAATACCTCTAAATTTATATCGCTGTACCTGCTTTTTTCCATTGGTTTTAAAGGCGGACAGGAACTAGCGCACAGTCACTTTACTGTTGACATACTTTGGTCTATTGTTTTTGGGGTATTGATTGCGGCATTAATTCCACTTTATACTTTTTTTATTTTAAAGAAAAAGTTTAGCATTGAGAATTCGGGAGCCATTGCTGCGGCTTATGGATCTGTGAGTGCAGTGACCTTTGTAACGGCCATCTCTTTTTTAGAAATTCAAAATTACAATTTTAGCGGCCACATGGTTGCTGTTATGGCGCTGATGGAAGCTCCTGCAATCATTATCGGAGTGATTTTAATCCGATTATTTAGTAAGGAAAAAGTTCAAAAAACGAAGATGACCACGATTATCAAACATTCATTTACTAATGGAAGCGTGCTCTTGATTCTAGGTAGTTTGGTTATTGGGTTTTTGGCCAGTGAGCAACAGGCTTTAGGAATTAAGCCGTTTACTACTGATATTTTCAAAGGGTTTTTGGCTTTATTTTTACTGGACATGGGAATTGTTAGTGGACGAAAATTAAATGATTTTTTCAAAAGTGGCTGGTTTAGCGTCTTTTTTGCTATTGTTTTCCCATTGATCAACGGGTGTATTGTGGCTTTCTTAAGTCAATTCGTTACCGATGATGTTGGGAATCGTTTTATTTTTGCTGTCTTAGCGGCCAGTGCTTCTTATATTGCGGTTCCGGCAGCAATGAAAATAGCCGTTCCAAAGGCGAATCCAGGAATATTTTTACCCATGGCTTTGGCAGTAACGTTTCCTTTTAACATTACTTTTGGGATGCCCATTTATTTTTCAATTGTGCTGTGTCACCTTTAGACAGTTGCTTTGACCAATGTAGTAGCACTTATTAATTGTTTCAAAAACTATTGGTAATAACATGAATGTTCTTTACAGAGAATCGTTAGCGCAGTTTTGTAAACTGTGCCCATTTCAATTGGCAACTAAAATAAATCTAATAAAATTACCTCTAATTCATTTTCTAATGCAGCATAATTTCTTGCAGAACTGAAATAATAATCTTCCGGCATCGTTACAATTTTTTCATTTACAGGATTGTTGTGTATGCAATCCATTTTTTGTCTAATAAATTTATTGCTGTAAATATGTTCTGCATGATAGCCGTTTTGCCAAACTTTGTATTGTTGTTCTTGTTTTAAATGCTGACAAGCTTTTTTAAAATAATCCAAGATCCATTCTCTCCTGCTTTCCGGTTCTTCAATAATAGCCTGAATAATCTTTTTAGATGTATATTTTTTAAAATCACGCATCACATCGGATAATATAAAACCGTTTGTTGCTTTGCAAAGCAGATGAATATGGCTGTGCATTATACAATATCCATAAATTTCTAAGCCCTTTTGATCTTGGCAATAGTGTAACGCTTGTATAATAATTTGTTTTTGATTTAATCGTGTAAAAATATCTACCCAACCCATTGTAGTTATAGTAATAAAATAAGCGTCTTCAGTTGTTGTGGCTTTATACTTTGTCGACATTTTTTGTGTTATTTGTATTGTTTGCTCACTATTTTTTGCACACTTTGCAAAACTGCGCTAACGATTGTGGTATGTCGGCGTGATCGGGCAGACACCATCAAATTTGCGCACAGCTTTCGGCTATTGGCTCACCCATAAAAGGCGATTTAAAATATGGTTTTGATCGAAGTAATTCAGATGGAGGCATTCATTTACATGCTCGAAAACTAGTCTTTACCCATCCTGTTACCAAAGAAAATATGGAAATCTTGGCGCCAACTCCTGATGATGTAATTTGGAATGCAATTTAGAAAACTCATTTCATATAAATATTTCGTCACAACCTTTCACTAAAAAAAAACTAACTAGAATGGTCAACTACGATTTTCCAACCTTCTTTAAATTTTTCTACTATTAAAGTAAAAAATCCTTTTTGTTCTCCTTTTTCCATTTGCAAATTCCAAGCACCTAAAACAAAGGCATGTTCGCTATCAATCATTTTTATTTGTTTGATATCAAAAGTTAGAGTACCCATTGCAGCTTTGTCAGGATAAACTTGTTGATAGATCTCTAAGTTTTTTTGCCAGCCGTAAAATGGTCCTGTTTTTTCAACAAATAGTAAAGAATCGGATTTTAAATAACCTTGCATATACCCAATCATATCCCCATTATTCCAATCTAAACGTTGTTTTTCTAAAACTGCTTTAATTTCTTTCTCTTGAGCAATTGATAAATGACTACAAAATAAGAGCACTATTGATAATATGATTTTTCTCATTTTTTTTGCGATTTGATTGATTTTAACTTTATTGTGGACAACCTTTATCCCTTTTCATAAATCAAATGTATTCAAAAAATCGTGTTCATTCCCATTTAATTTTATGAAATATTGTACTATAAAATACTTGAACTACTTTTTAATTTTTGTACAATTTTACCCCAATATAAAATGCAGCGTTAATTATTTATTCCTGTACATCTCATGAATTCATTTTCAGGATAAAAAAATAGTTTTTATTTATACTTCTCTTAAACAAAATATGAAAATCCGTTAGTGCGGATTTGCAATCCGTGCCTATTCCAATTAATCAATTAAATATGTTACAGGATACTTTTTTTGAAATTTTGAAATTGCAAATTCCCTTTGTAGATATTCTATGTGCGCACGGATTGTAAATCCGCGCTGTCGCTGTCAAAAAAAAGTAAATCCGCGATCTAGCTTCTGAGGGTGCATAACCACTTGTACACGATTTTTAAAAATATTCAACAATAAAAAAATAAAACACTGCCCATATTATTATAAAAAATAGTCCAAGGTATACATTATTTAAATTTTTATTTAAGTCTTTTTTAATTATTAGTCGGTATAAAATCCAACCTATAAAAACGATTACTAAACCTACTACCATTACAATTCTTGACATAATTTATTTGTTTTTAGTATAATATGATTAATTCCTGTAGAAGCCTATTGCAATTTAGATTTAGTTACTCTTGAGAATGTTCACGAGCGGGACGCTCACGCTAGCGGGGGAATTTCATGCTTAAATATACAAAAAACCAACGAGTTGCATAAATTATTTGAACGATTTTTTGTACAAATTATCTAACATAGAGAAAGGAGGTTATTAGACAGTTTGACGTCCTTTGGCTTGGCGTCAGTTGGGGATTTGTTTAGCCAAATGTATCGATTTAAGAACCAACTTCCAAGTACAAAACCAACTTTAAAGTTTGTGTATGAAACCGATCGCTCTTATTTACAGACAATCGTTAGCGCAGTTTTGCAAACTGTGCCCATTTCAATTGGCAATTAATATAAATCTAATAAAACCACCTCTAATTCATTTTCTAATCTGGTCTTCGGTTTTTAGGGCTTTATTCTTAGCAGACATTTTGTTTGTTTTTAAATAGCAAAAAGTAATGAAGTACTCATAGCTTTTTCGTTTTTTGCTCTCTGTTGTGGGCACAGTTTGCAAAACTGCGCTAACGATTGTGGTATACCGGCGCGATCGGGGTAACAAACGTGAAACAGGCAAGTATAGAACTCGAATAAGACCTTTGGTTCTTAAAAATCAGAAAGATGCAATATGAAAATCCCTTAACTTAATGACATTGCGCGCTAGCTGGGAATCTTATTTAATCACCGCTCGTGCCTAGTGAAATTTAGAGTAATCTATCTATAAGAATTTTCACTAACGAGATGCTTGCGCCAGGCGGATAGAAGATTTATCATAACTTTTGAAGATCGTTTAAAACTTAATTTTTGATAAAATAGATTATTTCGCCTAAACTTTTACCTGCTGCATATATTGCAAAAACACTTAAGGAAACTGCTGTAATTTTAAATTGTAGTTTGTATTTTGTATTTGCAAGATAATCTTTAGATTTCTGCATCAATTTTATAATTTCTACTTCTAAATTATTCATAATTAGGTGTTTTAAAGTCTTTATATTCTGTTAGTTTTTCTATGTTATTAATGTCAAAATTGCATGAAAATCTAGCTTTTCATACGATTTTGCTTAACTTATATTTAGTATTGAAGTAATTTAGAATATATTATTAAAACAAATATATAAATAATCCTTTACAAATTATTATTTATTTACTTTTTCTGCTAAACGAAGTTTTAACCTTAAAACGCTCTAAATAGCCCCGATAGAAGTGAAAATCCTTTGCTTTGGCGGGAGCCAAAAGCGAAGATTGCAGCGCATAGCGGGACGAAAGTAATTCTGGAAAACAATCGTTCTGCTCCAAAAAAAAAGCTGCCCAAGGTAGACTGCACCCAAAAGTTTAGACAAATTTATAATTAATTTTGATAATAATGAGCCCGATATTGTGTCGGGCTCATT
>NZ_RYDO01000006.1:0-192632 GCF_003984855.1 Flavobacterium sp. GSP6 | reverse complement strand
TTTTACGCACTTGTTTCATATGTTAAAATTAAGGTTTTATTCTTAACTTTTTATGCAGGTAAAGTTAGCAAGTCCAGCTCTTACATCATAATAAGCTTCAACATCCGGTAAATAATAATATTCAGCTTCTGCGTATCCTATAGGTCCCCATGATGGAGCAGTACCTATGTTTAAATTTACTGAGACTTGTGCATGTATTGTGCTTGATGCAAAGAGTATAATTCCTACGATGATTAATTTTAATGTTCTCATTTTTTCAAATATTTAATTTGTAATAATTTTTTATAATAACTTGTTATTGCTATACTTTTTGTGAAATTCCAACAACTGTGCCAAAACAAAAAAATCAACATTTAATTAAGGATTAATGTGCTAAAAAAAAGAGCCTCATTGCTGAGACTCTTTTTATAAATTATTATGAAATCAGTATTAATGTTTTCCATTTCCATTATTTCCTTTTCCACCTTTATTGCCATTTCCTTTATTTCCATGTACGTTATTCCCATTACTTTTGTACACTTTATTGTTATTACTGCGGTTAGAACCTATTGATTTTTGTGGTTTACCTTTGTATCCTTTGTAGTATTTTACTTTGTGTGTTTTAAAGTTACTGTATGGTCTTGAACCATGGTAATCGTTCAATACTACTTTATAACCATTGTATAGATTATAATTTCTGTATTGATTAGGTAGATTTCTTGAACGAATCCAATTTCCTCCACCAAAATAAATGAATTGTGTGGCTCGTATATCATAATAAGCTTGAACATCCGGTAAATAATAATAATCTACAGCTGAATAACCAACTGGCCCCCATGCTGGTGGACTACCTATATTTACATTTACTGAAACCTGTGCTTGCATCGTATTTGCGGATGCAAATAGTATAATTCCTGCAATGATTAATTTTAATGTTTTCATTTTTCGAAATTTTAATTAGTAATTATTAGATAGTAATTTTAGTTACTATTTTATCTCGTTTTGAAGTAAAACCAACAATTATGCCAATATCAAATAATTAACATTTACTTTGTTATTTTACTTCATAAAAAAAGGAAACGATTATTCGTTTCCTTTTTCTACAGGTATAAATTTATTTACAATAAAAGTATCAATAAAAGGATAACGATTATAATTGCACCTACAGATAAGTATATACCATTTCCTGTAGATTTTAATTCTGCTTTGATAGCACGTACTTCTTTACGTAATTCTTTTTTTTCAACTGAAGTCAAAGACGATTTATCCATCGCTTTTATTTCATCAAGTCTATTAAGCAAAACTTTTACTTCTGCAGGCACTTCTTTAGGAGTATTTAAAATTACAGTTGGATTTTTTTCAGCGGCTAACATTTGTGTTGGAAGAACACTAATTGATAATACCATCATCATCAAATAAAAGGTGAATTTTTTCATTTTGTTTGGTTTTTAGTTAAAATTTTAACACAATAAAAGTAAACAATAAAACATAATTTTTTCTTATAAAATTAAGGTATTAAATTATATAATTCACACCCTTCATTGTGTACTGTATCGTAATTTTCTAAAAAAAGTGTCCTGTAGATAGTGTGTTCAATATAATCCCATACAAATTGAACTGTTTTCGAAGGATATTAGTATTATGCGAATATTTTTTTGGAATAATTTATATTTATAAAGCGTATTATTTGTAAAGCACGGTACGGGGTTTTGTCAGTTCGAAATCTTGAAAACCAAAATCAGTTGTTTCAATTGCATTTGTTTTGAAAATATTTTCGCCATTTCCAGGAATGGACGGATAGTAGGACAGCGAAATTTGAAAAGCACTAAATACCAGAAAATCATTGTTGATAATACATCCAATTCCAATTTTTGAATAGGCTTTACTTTGAGTCAATCCCTTATTAGGATTTCCTAGTACGGCAATGGAATAATTACAATAGGGATTGATTCTAAATCCCCAAAGATCCCATGGCGCATAGGCTTGGGTTTGTATGGTTAAGAGTGCTTTTTGGGTTCCATATTGAGCACTATTAAAGCCCCGAAGTCCATAATTTTCATTGATATTTAGCTGATCGCCAATAATATTGACACGGTTTGTACCAATAATTACCTGGGGCTTGATGAACTGTCTCCATTTCCATTTTCCCAGACTCATCAAGTTTGTGAAATAATTTGCCTGAAAAGAAAAAGCGGTTTGCTGCGTAATTGATTTTTCAAAAAAGGTACCTATCTCTACATTAGCACTTAAAAAGCCCCATTTATAATAATTTCCAAAAGCCGCTCGGGCAGCAAGATACAAACGCCTCAAATTGTTTTTATATTGATAGCCAGAAGTGATGCTGTAAATTTTGCCAATGGGGACATCTTCTATAATTCCATTTTTGAAAATATAGTTGTCTTGCACGAATTTACGTGAACTAATACCAATCCCGAAAAGAGCAAGTTTTTCACTAGAGTAGAAATCAGTGGCATCATAGAGGATAGTTGGGCTTTCCAGATATTTTATATTTAAAAAACGTCCTGCCAGAATCAGATTTGTGGTGCGCTGGTTTTCTGTTCTTCCTTTAAAAATAGAAAAGGCACGTCCAAGCCATAAATCCTGCGAATTGTATTTGAAATTTTGATAGGTAAATACGGAATTGACATCAGCAAGGGTGTCTTTTCTAAATTGCTGGTCTATGTATATTCCCCCTGCCCATTTTGTAAAAGCAGAGTAAAAGGGACGGTCTACATTGAGGCTTTTGCTGTAGTAATTGTCTAAATCTATCCGGTAATTCAGAGTTGTCTGAATGAAGGTATTCTGGATGTTAGGAACGCTATAGGACAATCCATACGCGCTTTTTCCGTCGCTGAATCTGTTTTTGAATTCATTTTTGAATTCATGGCCAGTGCCTAGAAAATTACGATCATTGAGTTCAAAATTAGTTCTTGAACTGGAAATGGATCCCTTGGGAATAATACTCCATGTATCTAAAACCCGAAAGGTGACATCTACTGAATCCGGGCTGTTCTGAATTAATTGTGGGGTTACGTCAACGCGACTGATGTATCTTTGAGCTCTAATCAATCGTTCTGATTCTTTTACTAATAAAGAATCGAAAGGTGTGTTTTTTGTTATTAACAGTACATTCTTAATAGCGAGTTTTTTTGTTTTGATATGAATTCGGTTTCCAGTTCGTTCGGCCCAGTTTTTAGGGGCTCTGGCGGTATCAATATCAGAATACCCAAAAGGGTCTAAAGTGATAATAGTAATATTTCTGATCGTTTTTCCTTCAAAAGTTTCGTATTTTTTGGGAATTACTTTTTTCTTTGTTTTTTTTATAGTTACGGGCCTGAAAACTAATTTATGAACAAGTGTTGTAAACTTATTTTTTTTAGAATAGGATTGAATTTTTTTGTAAACGCCAGCGGAATCTTTTTCCTTCTGGTTTACTTGTGAAAAAGAAATCAGGTGGCAACAGACGATCAAAAAGAATAAAATCAGCTTTTGCTTTTTAGTCATTATACAAAATTAATTTAAAAATTGAGAAAGAAAAAACCAGCAAAACATTGATAAACAATTGGTTTAAATAGACTCACTTGTTTTATTAAGGTCAGTTTCTGCTTTATTCTCTGTATTGTTTTCCGTTGTTGTCTCAGTAAAAACAGGAACTATAAGATCCGTTTTAATTATGGTTTTTTTAGAGGATGCATCTGAATCGAATAGCGGTAATTTGATACTATGCCAAGTATAGGTTTTGGGCAAATGATCTCCCATTAAATACCCCCAAGGTTCTAATGACTCAATTCGGTCAAAAATTACCTTAAGAACCGCAATTATGGGTAATGCTAAAAACATTCCGGCGATTCCCGCAATGGCTCCTCCAATAATGATTCCTATAATGGATATAAAAGCATTTATTTCTACTTTTGAACTTACTATTATTGGGACAAGGATATTATTATCTATTAATTGAACAAAGATGGTAACCACAATTATACCAATAATTATGGATAAATCCGGAGTACCAGTCAATGAGGCAATAATGCTTAAAATTCCGGCAAAAAGGATTCCTATATAGGGAATTAGATTTAGAATTCCAGTTACAACACCCAGCAAAACAGCATATTTCACGCCAATAATAATAAATCCTACAGTAGTCATTACCGATACTAAAATGGTCTCGATAATTAAACCTACAATATAACTGTTTATAGCAACTCTAATATTTGTTAAAATATTTTTTAATTGTTCATGATTCTCTTTTTTGAATAGTTTAGACAAAAACAATAAAAAATGAGTCCTGTATAAAAGAATCAAAAAAGTATAAATAGGGATTAAGGTCAAATTTAGTAGCGTATCCGTAAATGACAATAGCGTGGTACCAATGATTTCTTTCCCTTTTTCCATAGAATCTTCAGTAGCTGTATCCAGATATTGTTTTTGTTCCCAAGAACTTAAATTGAAATGTTCACTGAGAAACCGTTGAATATTACTAATATGAATAGTTATGTTTCTTTCAATTTTATCAAAATCATCTGCAAAATCACTGATTTGAAAGGATAGAAATACAAAAAGGCCTAAAAAAAGCAATACAAAAAGCAGTACCGCCAGCATAACGGCTAACACATGGGGAAAGTAGAGTTTAGATTTTAAAAACTGAACGATGGGATACAACAATATCGCAAATAAAAAGGACATCATTATGGGAACTAATATATCCTGACCAATATAAAATATAAAAATAATAGCAATTAAGCTCAATAAAACGAGCGTAAGTTTTGCGTAAAATGGAAATTTTAAAAGGTCATTCATATCTTTTTATTTTTTTTTAAAGACAAAAACAATTCAATAGTAAATTATTTATTTCTAATTGACAAATATCCAGCATTTAAAAAAGTAAAACATTATATATTTTTCAGCAATAGTTATATAATTTCCACTTCAATAGGATATTTTGCAAGATGATGTTTGACCATTCGTTCAGCAAAAGTAAACTAATCCGTAAATTCTTTTTGATCGGCATAATTGTTTAGTATCGAAATTCCTTTTTGCAAAAGCAAGCTGTTCGGATAGATGATTTTTTCTCCATCTATAGTTTTCAAATACACATGAAAAGCCCCTATATCTTCAATTTGAGCTTCAATAGGAAAATCTTTGTCATGAATTTTTATTGTATCTCCAATTTTAAACGGAAAAGAAAAAAACAAAATAACTCCAGAGGTGATGTTGCTCAAAATAGACCATTGAGCAAACATAGCGACACCTACAACGGTGGTAATAGAGGAAAGTGCAATAATAATATCCTTTGTCTGAACGCCCCAAATTAGTATGACAGCTATAATTGCAAGAATATTTATAAATAAATGAATGTATTTGATGACTAAATTAGTTCGATGCTCCAGTTTTTGGTTTGATTTAGCATAGCTGCGTACTAATTTTGCAGCAATAATTCTCAAAAAAATCAACAGCAATCCCAGGATTCCTGTGGCCACCAGTTCTCTGGAATACTCGTGAAATATAAATGTATCCATAATGCAATCAGTCTAATTTAGTTAAGTAGTCATATACTTTATCCGTAGGCATTCCCATCACATTAGCATAGGAACCTTCAATTTTTGAAACGCCAATAAAACCAATCCATTCCTGAATACCATAAGCACCCGCTTTGTCATAGGGCTTGTAATTTTCTATATAGTAGCGAATGGATTCCTCACTCAACGTGTTAAAAGTGACTTTTGTTATTTCATGAAGCAGGACTACTTTTTCATTTGTCTTAAAGCAAACAGAAGTAATTACTTGGTGAGTAGCATTCGATAATGATTTCAAGATTTCAAAAGCATCCTGTTCGTCTTTTGGTTTGCCTAGCGCTTTGTTGTTGTACCAAACAATGGTGTCACTGGTGATTAGGATTTCATTGGACTGTAATTCACCGTCAAAAGCACTGGCTTTTAATTCAGCCAAATAGTTCGTGATTTCGTACGCTTTTAACTCAGGAGGATAAATTTCTTCGATTTCTTTCAATCGAATTTCAAAATCTAAGTCCAAATCTTTGAAAAACTGCTGCCGTCTTGGCGATCCTGAAGCCAGAATAAGGGTGTATTTTTTTAATTTATTTTTAAGCATTATATTTTATATTTAAACGAATAACAATAACGGATAAAATTCCTAAAAGAAGGATCCATTTTAACAATAGACTCAAGATGTGACACTCTCTTTTTGATTTTGCAGACCAAATTTTTAAAGTGAAATAAAACAACGGACCTACAACAAATAACAACATATATAATGTTGCAAACAACAAATCTAACAAGTACTGATGAATATAATATACGATAAAAAATAGCGGAATCAAACTTAAGCCGGAAACTATTTTTGCCGTTCTGGATTTTCCAATTACAATAGGTAAGGTACTCATTCCTTGATTATAATCGCCATCTGTATCTTCTATATCTTTGACAATTTCCCGAAGCAGATTAATAACAAAAGCAAAAATAGCATAATCTATCAAGATAGAATAAAACAAGCCCATTTGTTGCTGATTATTTATTGTTGTTGCAGGAAATAAATCGAAAACTCCAATGATAATCACACTAAAAGAAAGTAGTAAAGCCACAATGATATTACCAATAAGCATCATTTGTTTCAGACTGGTTGCATACAAATAAAGTGTTGCGGCAACCAAAATAAAAATAGAGGCAAAACCTGGTTTTCGTATGACATTCGACAAATAAAAACCAATCATTACCCCACTTGACGTAAGCCAAATATACAGATTATAGGCTTGAATTTCTGAAATGGTTTTGCCCACAATCACAGCATTTGGTTTATTGACGGTATCTGTTTTTTGGTCAAAGATATCATTGATCACATAGCCGCCTGCAGCGATCAAAGCAGTTGATAAAATTAATAATCCATACTGCCAATCCGATAACGCCAAAGAAATATTCTGAACGTGTAAAAAACCATACCTGAAAACAAATTGCATAAAAGCAAGTATTAGCAAGTTCTGGTATCGAATTAGTTTTAAAAAAGGAACCACAGATGTTATTTGAAATTTATAATTTAACATTTAAAATAATACTAATCATGCTTCCCGTCAAAATGTGCCATCCATTTCCCTTGTGCTTTCATGACTTGCTCGATGACATCTCTGGCCGCTCCTTTTCCTCCGTTTTTATGCGAAATATAACGGGAAATAGCTTTGATTTCCGGGCTAGCATCTTGGGGACAAGTGGGTAATGTGACTAACTGCATCACATGATAATCAGGAATATCATCGCCCATGTATAACACGTTTTCAGGTTTAATGTTGTAAAGTTCCACATATTCTTTAAAAGTTTCTACTTTGTCCGGCGTACCTAAATAGATGTCTGTAACCCCCAGATTTCGTAGTCTGACTCGAACCCCTTCATTGCTTCCGCCGGAAATAACACATACATTAAACCCGCTTTCTATAGCTGCTTTCATAGCGTATCCATCTCTAATATTCATGGTGCGCAATATTTCTCCTTCATTAGTTACAAAAACAGAGCTGTCAGTTAGTACTCCATCGACATCAAAAATAAAAGTAGTGATCTCGTTCATTATTTCTTTATAACTTTTTGCCATTCTCTTGTATTGATTGTGTTAGTATTTTATAAATAGTCAGATGATTTTCATTTGATAAAAAAGCTTCGTGGGCTTCAATCGTTGAAGTGTCATTGCGTTTTGCAGGACCCGTTTGTGCCTCTTGCGGCGAAAGTACCATTATTTTTCGAACTGTTTCTGCAATTAAAGGTCTTAAGATTTCAAATGGAACCTGATGTTCCTGGCAGATTTCCTGACCTATTTGGTACAAATGATTGGTAAAATTGTTCACAAATACGGCCACCACATGCAAGGCTTTTCGTTGCTCAGAGTTGATTGCATAAACGGTTCCTGAAATTGATTTGGCCACTTTATCCAATAATTCATAATCAATCCCATTTTCGCTTTCTAAACAAATAGGAATGATATTGAAATCGACCGCTTTGTTTTTGGTAAACGTTTGCAAAGGATAAAAAACGCCTCTTCGATTATTTTCGTCTAATGCATGCAAAGAAACACTCCCGGAAGTATGCACCACTAAGCGATTCTTGAAAGCTAGATTAGAGGAAACTTCAGCAATAGCATCATCAGAAACTGAAATGATATACATGTCGGCTTCAACTAAAGTATTGAAATTATTAGTGACTTTTTCCAAGTCTATTAGGTGGGAAACACTTTTTATTTGTCTCGAATATACCTGAACCAATTCTATTTCTGTCCCTGGTCTATGAGGATTTTGAAATGCCGCAATTAAATGCTGTGCCACATTTCCGGAGCCAATAATAACTACTTTGATCATGGGGTAAAATTAGCAAAAAAAATATGAAGTGTATTATTCAATTTTCAGGAAGGTTACAAATAAAAACCAGCCTAAAAAAAAGTTCTTTAGCCTTCTTGAAAAAGACTTAATTTTAGTTTAAATTAACAAATGTAGGAATATAGAAGTCAACATTTTTAAGTACTTTTGTACCACTTTTATAAAACTTAATCCCATAAAAATGGATAAAAAAATATTTTCTTTTTTGTTTTCTACACGATTAATGGCCTTTCTGTTTATTTCATATGCCGTTGCCATGGCCACAGGAACTTTTATCGAAAGTAAGTACAATACGGATACGGCAAAAATTTTAATTTATAATGCGTGGTGGTTTGAGGCTATTCATGTCTTTTTTGTGATTAATTTCATCGGGAATATCAAGCGATATCAACTCTTGAAGAAAGAAAAATGGGCTACTTTATTGTTGCATTTGTCTTTTATTCTTATCATTCTTGGTGCTTTTGTAACGCGATACATCAGTTATGAAGGAATGATGCCAATTCGTGAAGGGGCTGCTGAAAATCAGATATTTTCTGATAAAACCTACCTGACACTTTTTGTAGACGGCGAATTTAAAGGAGAAATGAAACGCCGGGTTTTTGAAAAAAAAGTACTGCTTTCTCCAGCCACTAATAATAATTTTAGTGTTTCTGGAACGTTTGCTGATACCCCATTTGAGGTGGAATATGAAAATTTTATAATGGGAGCAAAAGAATATGTAAAACCTGATCCAAAAGGAATTTTGTATTTAAAATTAGTTGAAGCTGGAGATGGTGGTCGTCATGAACATTTCTTGAAAGAGGGCGAAGTACAAAATATTCATAATGTTTTATTTTCGCTAAATAAATTTACGGATGGTGCCATAAATATCAATACTACTGGAAACGCGTATACAATTCAAACTCCTTTTGAAGGTGATTTTATGCGTATGGCAGATAAACTACAAGGAAAAGTTACAAAGGATAACGCGCAACCATTGATGATGCGTTCGTTATACACAATAGGTGAAATGCGATTTGTGCTCCCGGATCCTGCTGTAAAAGGAATTATCGATTATGAATCGAATAATGATTTTAAAGCTAAAAATCATGAAGATGCACTAACAGTAAAAATAACGGCTGACGGACAAGAAAAAACAGTAACCGTTTTAGGCTCCAAAGGTAAATTAGGAGATGTAAATTCAGTGAAAATTGGGAATATAGAGTACTCGATTTTTTATGGAAGTAAGGCGTATGTTTTGCCTTTTAAAATTAAATTGAATGACTTTATTGCACAAAAATATCCAGGAACAGAGAAAAGTTATTCTTCATTTGAAAGTCAGGTTACTGTTGAGGATAAAGAACCCTTTGATGCAAGAATATATATGAACAATGTTTTGGATTATAAAGGATATCGCTTTTTTCAATCCGGTTTTGATCCCGATGAAAAAGGAACTATATTGTCTGTAAATCACGATTTCTGGGGAACAGCAATCACTTATGGTGGATATTTCATGCTGTATTTTGCCATGATGGCCATTATGTTCACTAAGTATTCTCGTTTTGCAGATATTAAGAGAAAATTAGAAGAGGTGAAAATTAAGAAAGCCAAATTACTGACTATTTTAATTCTGCTATTTAGTTTCAGCAGTTTTGCACAAGAACACGACCATGCAGATCACGAGGGACATGACCACGAACAAACCCAAACCGCATCAAAGACCCAGACCGCGCCAGAGACCCATGCAAATCATACTAAGAAGGTGTTCAGTCAGGATGAATTACAGGCACTAATTACAAAATTTAAAGTGCCAGAAGCGCATGCCTCAAAATTTGGACGATTAGTCATTCAAGATGCTGGTGGACGAATGAAACCTATCAATACTTTTTCTTCAGAATTGTTGCGAAAAGTAAGTCATGATGATACTTATAAAGGAATGAATTCAGATCAGGTATTTTTGTCTATGACACAATATGCGAGTTACTGGATTGAAATTCCTATTATTTATATTAAAAGTGGGAATGACAGTATTCGTAAAATTATAGGAATTGATAAGAAAGCTAAATTTGCTCCTTTCGTATCTTTCTTTGATGCAAAAGGAAATTACAAGCTTTCAAAATATTTAGAAGAAGCTTTTAAAGCTGCAAATCCTAACCAGTTCGAAAAAGATTTTATAGAGACCGATAAGAAAGTAAATCTTATGGAATCAGCATTGAGCGGACGAATTTTAAAAATCTTCCCAATACCGGAGAATAAAAACAATAAATGGGTTTCTTATTTAGAGCTCAATGAAGCCGGTTTCAAAGGAATGGAAGCGACATACACTAAAAACGTATTGCCTTTATATTTTGGATCTTTGGCAAGCGCTGCAGCATCCAGTAATTATGCTACATCCGATGAATTACTCGGGAGTATTAATGGTTTCCAAAAACGTTTTGGCAGCAAAGTGATGCCAAGCGATGAAAAGATTACGTCGGAAGTATTGTATAATAAATATGATGTTTTCAATAAACTTTTTTATTGGTATATTTTATCGGCGATTTTAATGTTGTTTTTTACGATTATGCAAATCTTAAAAGAGCGCAAAGTATTAGCCATAGTAGTAAATACAATGCATATTATTATAGGATTATTATTTGTATTGCATACTGCGGGCTTAATTGCACGCTGGTATATTTCAGGACATGCGCCTTGGAGTAATGCGTATGAATCGATCATTTATGTAGCTTGGGCGACCATGTTTTTTGGTCTTGCTTTCGATAGAAAATCAAAGCTCACGGTTGCTTCGTCAGCTTTTGTTACTGCAATGATTTTATTTGCAGCTAACTTAAATTGGATTGATCCAGAAATTGCAAATTTGCAACCGGTACTGAATTCCTATTGGTTAATGATTCACGTTGCTGTTATCGTTGGAAGTTATGGACCATTAGCTTTAGGAATGATTTTAGGAGCGGTAGCATTATTGTTAATCATGTTTACTAATGAAAAGAATAAAGTAAAAATGGATTTAAACATTCAAGAGATTACTTATATTAATGAAATGGCTTTAACAATTGGACTTATCATGCTAACTATTGGTAACTTTTTAGGAGGACAATGGGCTAATGAAAGTTGGGGTAGGTATTGGGGTTGGGACCCAAAAGAAACTTGGGCATTAATTACAATTATGGTCTATGCTTTTGTTATTCATGCCCGATTTGTTCCTTCTTTACGTGGAAAATGGGTTTTTAATTTAATGAGTATGTTTGCTTTTATTTCTACATTGTTTACTTATTATGGTGTAAATTTTCATCTGGTAGGATTGCATTCCTATGCGAGTGGAGAAGCCCATTCCTTAAACTGGATTTGGTATTCACTGGCAGTAATAACATTATTTGGTGCTGTTTCCTATCCAAAATACAAGAAATATTATAAGAAACAAGTTGGATTATTTTCCAATAACAAATAGACTGTTTCAATATAAAAATGAGCCAGTCTCTTTTGATTGTATTTCTAAAAGAGAAAACCTACTAGTTCCTAAAATCGATTTCACTCTCGAGAAGATGAAGTTGTAAAAAAAGTAAAAAGCAGCTCATGGAGTTGCTTTTTTGCATAAACAACCAAAACGGCTTGCATACAGGGCAAAATGTATGGATATAATGGTTGTGTCTGTCGTGTTGGAAGGGATGGTGTCGTGAATAAAGTATTTGATTGGAAGTAGAAATGTATGCAGTATAAGCCACTTTGAGTTAGTCATTTAGCATCTGATTTTCCTTCTTATGCATAAAATCAGCATCGGTAGGTTGGTATGGAATAGGAATTTATTTCTCCCGGAATAAATTTTGTTCTTCGTATTCTATGGTTTGATAGTAGTTTGATGAGATGCCTTAAAAGTGGTTTTTTTGAACCGCCATGCAATTATATTAATACAACCTAAAAATAGGTAAATCAATTAAATAAAAAAGTCCATTTGTCATTTTTTTATATAAAAAAAGAGGCTGTCTTTTTGAGACAGCCTCTATAATTTCAATTTAAATATGTAATTACGGTCTTTGTTTTTTCATTTCTTTTTCAATCATTTCGTAGAATTGATCAATTTTTGGTAAAACAACAATACGAGTTCTTCTGTTACGAGATCTGTTTTCAGCCGAATCATTTGCAACTAAAGGAATATATGAACTTCTTCCTGCCGCTATTAATTGCTCTGGTTTAACACCCAATTGATTCGTTAAAACACGAATAATAGAAGTAGAACGTTTCACACTTAAATCCCAGTTGTCAAGTATCACACCGGAACCATTGTAAGGAACATTATCAGTATGTCCTTCAACCATACATTCAAAATCGGGTTTATCATTGACCACTTTGGCAACTTTAGCCAAAACCATTTTGGCTCTATCAGTCACTTCATAACTTCCGCTTTTAAACAATAGTTTGTCAGCTATAGAGATAAATACAACTCCTTTTTCTACATTTATTTCGATATCCGGATCAGAGATTCCTACTGAACTTTTTAAACTAGTAACTAACGCAAGTGTTACACTGTCTTTTTTAGTTAAAGCATCTTGCATTCTACTAATTTTCAAATCTTTCTCTTTGATAGATTCTAACGCTTTTTCAATATTTTCAGCTCCTTTAGTAGACAGAATAGTCATGTCTCTAGAAGTACTGATTAAACCTTGATTTTGGTCTTTCAAACCACTCACGGTAGCAATAAGACCCGCTTTTTCTTCTAAGCAAGAATTTAATTTTACAGTTGCTGTATTTAATAAATCCTGAGTTTCTTTGTTTCTAGCTTCTAAATCAGTGTATTTCTTTTTTGATACACATGAGGATAGTACAGCTAAAACAGATAAGGCAATTACTATTTTTTTCATAAATTGTTTAGTTTTAGTTTTAATGTTAATTACAAATTTAACTTTTTTATATTTATTTTATTCCAAATAAATCGTTAAAAACAACGATATTCCTGATAAAATAAATGTAAACGATACTTTTTGTAGTATGGTATTTTTGTTTTTGAAATTTTGCTCTTTTTTTGCATTGTGATGAAAATAGGCTGTAAAAGGACCCGTGGGCTTTTAGTATTGCGAAAAAATGTTTGAACTTTCCTTTGAAAATAAATTGTAAACCTGCAATTCCGTCTAACACCATTCGGATTAAAAGTATCCAAAATAATTGATTTTTTGGGATATTTTTGGTTAGCATTAACAATGAATTTCTAAAGTTCAAAAAAGTTTTTTTGGAATTCCCTTGTTGCAAAGTAGCCCCGCCAACATGGTAAACAACGGACTCATAATTGTATTTTATTTTATACCCTTTGTTGAAAGCACGCCAACATAAATCAATCTCTTCTTGATGTGCAAAAAAATCGCCGTCAAAGCCATTTAATTCCTTATAAACAGAACTTCGGATAAAAAAACAAGCTCCGGAAGCCCAAAATATTTCTCGGTTGTCATCATACTGACCACAGTCTTTTTCTACGGTGTCAAAAATTCGTCCTCGACAATACGGATATCCAAATTTATCAATGAATCCACCGGCAGCACCAGCGTATTCAAAATATTCTTTGCGTTTGAAATCTAATATTTTAGGCTGAATAATGGCAGTTTCAGGTTCTTTTCTAAAAGTTTTAAGTATCGGTTGCAACCAATTTTCAGTCACTTCAATGTCAGAATTCACCAAGGCAAATAGTGTAGCATCTATGTGTTTTAAGGCTTCATTGTAGCCACTGGCAAAACCCAGATTGCTTTCGTTTTTAACAATTTTAACCAAAGGAAAAAAAGCTTTTATATAAGAAATCGAATCATCTGTAGAGGCATTGTCAGCCACATAAATGGTAGCTTCCGGTGAATATTTAACCACAGACGGCAAAAATTTTTCTAATAATAAAATTCCATTCCAATTCAGGATGACAACAGCTACTTTCATTCAGATTTTTAGATTTTCAGATTTTTCGACATTTTAGACCATTACAATCTAAGAAGTTTAATATTCTAACTATTATAATTTGGTAGATTCTCTAGAAAAGCATATCTCTCGTTTTCAAAATCCATTTGGCAAAAGTAATGATTCAATCCATTAGTCACCATTAAAAATTCAGACTTTAGTGTCATATTATATCTTGCAATTTGGTCGAAAGTCGCTTGGGTAATTTTTACTTCAGGCGCTTTGCATTCGATTAAAATAAAAATAGAACCATCCGGATTAAAAACCACAACATCGTATCTTTTGCGCAAGCCATTGACTTTAAGTACTTTTTCAACATTAATCAATGATTTTGGGTATTTTTTTTCTTCCAATAAAAATTGAACTACATGCTGGCGAACCCATTCTTCGGGAGTAAGAATGATGAATTTTTTCCTGATTGCATCAAAAATAGAAACTTTATTTTCGCTATTTTTGAACCGAAAAGTATAGGAAGAAAAATTTAATTGCTGCATGAAGCAAAAATAGTTATTTTGTTTAAAATTTAAGGTGTAAAGTTTCATACGATTCAACAAACTTTAAACTTTAAACTTCAAACAAAAAAGAAAATGGATGAAGTATTAAAAATTGTAAATGATATAAAAAACGGAACCATCAGGCCCCTCTATTTTTTGATGGGAGAAGAGCCATATTATATTGATAAATTAGCGACTTATATTGAGGATAAAATATTAACAGAAGAAGAAAAAGGATTCAATCAGACCGTTTTATACGGAAGGGATGTTACGATAGAAGATATTATCTCGACCGCAAAACGCTATCCAATGATGGCGGAACGACAGGTGGTAATTGTCAAAGAAGCACAGGATTTGATTCGCACGATAGACAAACTGGAGAGCTACGCTGAGAATCCAATGGCAACAACCGTTTTAGTTTTTTGTTACAAATACAAAACGCTAGACAAACGTAAAAAACTAACCAAGTTATTGACTAAAAATGGAGTGGTTTATGAAAGTAAAAAACTGTATGAAAACCAAGTTGGGGACTGGATTAAACGTGTTTTAGCAGGTAAAAAGTATGCTATAGAGCCTAAAGCCAGTGCCATGCTAGTGGAATTTCTAGGAACGGATCTAAGTAAAATAAACAATGAACTCGAAAAATTACAAATTATTTTACCAGCGGGAAGTACCATAACTCCTAAACATATTGAGGAAAATATAGGGTTTAGCAAAGATTTTAATGTATTTGAATTGCGAAAAGCAATTGGCGAACGCAACCAATTAAAGGCGTATACGATTGCTGAAAACTTTGCCCAGAATCCAAAAGATAATCCAATGGTGGTGACTACCAGTTTGGTTTTTGGATTTTTTATCCAATTACTAAAATACCATGGTTTGAAAGACAGAAATCCTAAAAATGTAGCTGCCGTATTAAGCGTGAATCCGTTTTTTTTGAAAGAATATGATGTGGCTTTGAAAAACTATCCCATGAAAAAAGTGAGTCAGATTGTTGGTGCTTTAAGAGATATTGATGTCAAAAGCAAGGGTGTTGGCGCCAATGCAATGTCGCATTCTGATTTGTTACGAGAAATGCTTTATAAAATATTTAATTAAAGGACAAAAATTTCCGATATTTGCACTCCCGAAACTTCGGGTTATTAAAAATAAATACCACAATTATGGGAATGAATAAAAATACTATTTTAGGTTGGGCTACTTTGATAATGATTGTAATGGGTTTATTGCTTATCGCATTAGGCGCTTTTAAATATGATGACGTAGCAGGCTGGGGATTTGCAGCTGTAGGTGTTGGCTTTTTGGCTAATGCTTGGGTGTTTAGTTCACTTAAAGGCAGACTTTAGTAGTTATTCTTAATGTAGATATGAGACTTAAGAGCAAATAGATAATATAATTTTAAATTAAAAAAATAGAGATGGCAGACGATAAAAAAGTGATATTCTCAATGTCAAAATTGAGTAAAACCTATCAAGGAGCAGATAAACCAGTACTTAAAAACATCTATTTGAGTTTCTTTTATGGAGCTAAGATTGGTATTTTGGGTTTAAATGGTTCCGGAAAATCTTCTTTATTAAAAATTATTGCCGGTGTTGATAAAAACTACCAAGGAGATGTAGTGTTTGCACCGGGTTATACGGTAGGGTATTTAGAACAAGAACCTATTTTAGATGATACTAAAACGGTTATTGAAATTGTAAGAGAAGGAGTTGCTGAAACAATGGCAGTTTTAGAAGAATTCAATAAAATCAATGATAGTTTTGGTTTGCCGGAAGTCTATGAAAATGCCGATAAAATGGAGCAATTGATGGATCGTCAAGCACTTTTACAAGACAAAATTGATGCATTGGGAGCGTGGGAAATCGATACTAAACTGGAAATTGCCATGGATGCTTTGCGTACTCCGGAAGGCGATACGCCAATTAAGAATTTATCTGGTGGTGAGCGTCGTCGTGTCGCTTTATGTCGCTTGTTGTTGCAACAACCTGATGTATTGCTTTTGGATGAGCCTACGAATCACTTGGATGCCGAAAGTGTACTTTGGTTAGAACAACATTTAGCACAATATGCCGGAACTGTAATTGCAGTAACGCACGATAGATACTTCTTGGATAATGTGGCCGGTTGGATTCTGGAATTGGACAGAGGGGAAGGAATTCCTTGGAAAGGGAACTATTCTTCTTGGTTAGACCAAAAATCAAGCCGTATGGCATTAGAAGAAAAAGTAGCTTCAAAACGCAGAAAAAACTTAGAACGCGAGTTGGATTGGGTTCGTCAAGGTGCCAAAGGGCGTCAAACAAAACAAAAAGCGCGTTTGCAGAACTACGATAAATTACTGAATGAAGACCAAAAACAATTAGATGAAAATCTGGAAATTTATATTCCAAATGGACCACGTTTAGGGACGAATGTAATTGAAGCCAAAAATGTTGCTAAAGCTTATGGAGATAAATTATTGTATGATAATTTAAATTTTACGTTGCCACAAGCAGGAATTGTTGGGATTATCGGACCCAATGGGGCTGGTAAATCAACTATCTTCAAAATGATAATGGGCGAAGAGAAGCCAGATGCAGGGGAATTTTTAATTGGGGATACCGTAAAAATTGCTTACGTAGATCAAGCGCACTCCAATATAGATCCTAATAAATCGATTTGGGAAAACTTTGCTGACGGTCAGGAATTGATAATGATGGGCGGAAAACAAGTAAATTCAAGAGCATATTTGTCACGATTTAATTTTGGTGGTGGAGAACAAAATAAGAAAGTTTCTATGCTTTCCGGTGGAGAACGTAACCGTTTGCATCTAGCAATGACTTTGAAAGAAGAAGGAAACGTACTTTTGCTGGATGAGCCTACGAATGATTTGGACATCAATACACTTCGTGCATTAGAAGAAGGTTTGGAGAGTTTTGCCGGTTGTGCGGTTGTTATTTCTCACGACAGATGGTTCTTAGATAGGATTTGTACACACATTCTAGCTTTTGAAGGAAACTCTGAAGTGTATTGTTTTGAAGGTGGCTTCTCTGAATATGAAGAAAATAAAAAGAAACGTTTGGGTGGTGATTTAACACCAAAACGATTGAAATACAGAAAGTTAATTAGAAGTTAGTCTTTCTGAAATTTGTTAATAACAGCAAGAGGATGACTAATAGACATCCTCTTTTTTTGTTCTGTAATTTTTGTTCTGTCGGAATTCATCATAATGAAAACTGCTAAAAAATTTCTACGTTGACTAAACAAAATTTGACAACCATTATAAAAGTTCCGTTATCCCAAGAAAAAAGTGTAGTGTCTTTCTTGATCCATTTATTTTAAGTTGGTTCAAATTCAGGCTTCTCATAAAATAAAAGGCATGATAATTATTATAATTGGTCTTTTAGTCTAAAAACTTAGCCTCTAACTCTTTTGTGGGAATCATACAACTTTCCTTTTTTCCAAACCATTTGTATCGATTTACAGCGATATAATCATAAAAGAAATTGTTGAACGATGTGGGGAATATCGAAAATATAGTGGTTAAATAAAATAGCCCACCTAAGTTTTTAGCTATTGCTAAAGCAGCTTCTGATTTATAATAATAAGCAAAACCAGGCTGATACAGAATAATACTATCTGTTTTTTGTGTATTAACTCCCAAATGTTTGATGATTTTTTGACCCAAATCAGATTGTAAGGCGACAAATCGGAAAATATCTTTAGTATCATGCTTAATAATCACTTGCACCGCCGAATCACACAGATTACAAACGCCGTCAAAGAGAATTATTTTTTTGTCTTTAGGAATATTGAGCATAATTTAAATTTTATAATTCAACTAGATTGAAATTTCTGCTTCATCAAAATGATGAAATACGTGATGAGACTGCAAACTGAATACTGGTTACTTCTTCCCCGCTTCAACAAACTCCAGCGCTTCCAAACTGACTTTTGAAGTAAATACGCCGTAGTTCACTGTTACTTTGTTTTTTTCAATAGAATCGATGGTTCCTACTGCTTTTCCATCAAGCATTCGCACGCGATCGCCTACTTTTAAGGTTGGTTTTGGTTTTTCAACCACGATTTTTAATTTCTTTTCTTTCTTTTCTTTTCTTATTTCCTCCACTTGAACCGTAACTTCTTGAATGACTTCTTTTTTCTTTTCTATCAGTGCTTTAGTTTCTTTAACAGTTACTTTTTTGCGTTTTGAATTTTCTATTTCAATAATTTTAAGAAATTCACCAAGCAATTCTTTCTTATTTTTATTATTGAAATATTTCTCTGAAATGTCTTCAATTTTTTGTCCAATGTAAATCGTTTTCTGATTGCTGTCGTATAATTCCTGATAGCTTTCTAGTTTTTGTTTGATTTTCACATTGATAGTCTCCATTTTCTTGCCTTCTTCACGCGCTTTTGTTTCTTCTTCTTTGAGGGTTTGCGATGTTTTTTCCATCTTTGAACGCTCTTTTTGAAGTGTGGCAATCGTTTTATCAAAGCGTACTTTTCCAACTTCAATTTTCTTTTTGGCCCGATTGATTAAGCTGAAAGGAATTCCGTTTTTCAGAGCGACTTCAAAGGTAAATGAACTTCCGGCTTGACCTAATGCCAATTTATACATAGGCTCTAATGATTTTTCATCAAAAAGCATGTTGGCATTGGTAGCAAAAGGCAATTCGTTAGCCAGAATTTTTAGATTTGAATAATGAGTGGTAATAATCCCAAAAGCTTCCCGATGGTAGAACTCTTCTAAGAAAATTTCGGCTAAAGCACCTCCCAATTCAGGATCTGAACCCGTACCAAATTCATCAATAAGAAACATAGTTTTTCTATTACACTTCTTCAGGAAATAGTTCATGTTCTTTAATCGGTAACTGTATGTACTTAATTGATTTTCAATAGATTGATTGTCTCCGATATCTGTTAAAATTCTATCAAATAAAAATGTTTCACTGCGTTCATGAACGGGAATTAACATACCGGATTGTAGCATCAGTTGCAATAATCCAACGGTTTTCAAGGAGATAGTTTTTCCTCCTGCGTTGGGTCCGGAAATTACAATAATTCTACTTTCCTGACTGAGTTCAATAGTTTGCGGGTGTGTAATTTCGTTTTTCTGTTTATTATTCAAATATAAAATAGGATGGTACGCATCTCTAAAATAAACACGACGTTCCTCAGTAATTGTTGGCAAAATTCCGTTGATTTTATTAGCATAATTTGCCTTTGCGGCAATTACATCAATATCACTCAAGAAATCCTGATATTCAATCAATAACTGTAAAAAAGGACGAATATAATTAGATAACTGTTTTAAAATTCGGGTGATTTCTTCTTTTTCTTCATATTCTAAATTACTCAATTCACGAGAATATTGTAAGGTAGCTTCCGGTTCAATATAAGCAATACTTCCAGTCTTGGAACTGCCCAGAATGGATCCTTTTACTTTGCGACGGTACATGGCTAAAACGGCCAAAACACGTCTGTTTTGTACAAAACTTTCTTTTATATCGTCTAAATATCCTAATGAGTTGTATTGTGTCAGTGCTGTGCCAAAACTTTGATTCACTTTCCCGCGAACCGCATTCATGTTCCTACGGATATTCAATAAATCCGGGGATGCATTGTCTTTTATTTCACCATATTTGTCAACTACTTCATCGACCATCGTGATAATTTCTTTAGTCAGTTCAACTTGGTTTGCTCTTGCGTTTAAATTTGGATAATAATCTTCGAATTTTCTCAAAAAACTCAATAGGAAATTTACCGTTGATGAAATGGTAGCGATTTTTCTAAAACTGCCCACTTCCAAGAAACTGTCTTCAATGGCCAGAAATTTTATCTCATACGTGATGGCATCAAAACCATGATTTGGAATGGCATTGTTATTTTGGAAAGACGAAACATATTCCGATGTTTGCATTAATGCCTGTACCAACGTTTCCTTGTCTTTAAATGGAGTGATTTCTAATGCTTTTTGTTTTCCAATGTCAGTATTACAAATGGTCGAAATGGTTTCGAGAACAGTTGGAAATTGTAAATCTTGTAATGTTTTTTCGGTGATGGATATCATTTTATAATCTAAGTTGTAAAGGTTCAAAGTTACAAAGATTCAAAGTGAAATGCATTAATTTTTTTAGCGTACTTTGCGAAAAACTTTGCGAACTTTACGGCAAAATAAATTACATGCAAATTAACCTCAATCCCTCTTGGAAAACCATTTTATCAGACGAAATCAAGAAATCCTATTTTCAGGAATTAATGGGAACTGTTGATGAGGAATATAAAAATCATACTTGTTATCCTCCCAAAGAATTGATTTTTGCAGCGTTTAATTATTGCAGTTTCAAAGATGTAAAGATTGTTATCATTGGTCAAGATCCGTATCATGGTAAAGGCGAAGCGAATGGTTTGAGTTTCTCTGTGAATGACGGCATCCGAATTCCGCCGTCGTTACGCAATATTTTTCGCGAAATGAGTGATGATTTAGGGACTATTTTTATGCCTGCTGCCGGTAATTTAGAAGCTTGGGCAAAGCAAGGTGTTTTATTGTTGAATGCCTCGCTGACCGTGAGAGAAGACAGCCCAAATAGCCATAAACACTTGAAATGGAATGTTTTTACGGATGCAGTTATCCAAAAAATTTCGGGAAAAAAAGAGCATGTTGTTTTCTTACTTTGGGGAAATTTCGCCCATAAAAAAGGACTTAAAATCGACCGAAATAAACATTTGGTTTTTGAATCCGGACATCCTTCGCCTATGAGTGCAAATCAGGGAAAATGGTTCGGGAATAAACATTTTAGTAAAACAAATTCTTATTTGAAAAGAAATGGTTTAGAGCCAATAGAATGGTAGTAGTCTTTTAAACTATTCTTAAATTATATTTTTCTGAACCATTAAGAAATTAAGGATTTAAAACTTAATTTTCTAAATTTTTTAATGGTTTAAAAGATTTTAATGGTACTGGTTTTAGAATTTGTTTTTGTTTGAATAAAAGAGTAATTATTTTTTTATTATATCTTCCAGAACGGCTCTGTCAGCATAATTAATTACTTTCAAAGTAACTTCTTGGTTTTTGATTGTTTTACCTTCTATAAGGTAGAGTTTTCCTTTCTTAAGATCAATATTACTTTGGTCAAAATCAACATCTCCAAATTGCAATGTATTTTTTATATCGGCAGTATCAATCCATTTTTCAGCTAAAATAAGAGAAGCTTTATCGGAATAATAAAAGGGTTTGTTTCTTAAATCATTTAGTACTCTTGCGTTTGGAAAATAATTGCAGCGGGTGTCTTTGCCGCTGAAAACTAACGCTACAAAAAACAGTCCTATAACTAAACCTACAAGATAATAGGCAAAACGATGTATAAACTTCATGAATTATATTTTTGGCAAAGGTAGCAGAAAGTTTTCTTAAAAAACAATTAAATTAATGTCGTTATTGGGTAAGTCAAACCAGTCACTAATAGCATTGTTTGTGAGGATTCCGTGGTACATATAGACGCCATTTTTTAACCCTTTATCACAACGTATAGCACTCTCAATACCACCATCCTCAGCAATTTTCATTAGGTAAGGCGATATGATATTGCTTATGGAAAGCGAAGCGGTTTTAGAATAGCGGGACGGAATATTGGGTACGCAATAATGCAATACATTGTTTTTGATAAACGTTGGTTTTTCATGGGATGTCACTTCAGAAGTCTCAAAACATCCTCCAGTATCAATACTTACATCTACGATTACGGCGCCAATTTTCATGTGTTCTACCATGGTCTCCGTAACTATCACGGGACAACGATCTTTCCCTCGCATGGCACCAATGGCGACATCACACCTTCTCAATGCTTTTAGCAAAGCTTTTGGTTGTATGGTAGAAGTAAAGATTCGTTGGTTCAGATTATTCTGCAAACGACGTAGTTTGGTGATAGAATTATCAAAAACTTTGACATTGGCTCCTAATCCTATAGCGGTTTTGGCAGCAAATTCCCCCACCGTTCCTGCACCTAGAATGACCACATCAGTAGGAGGGACTCCGGTAATGTTACCGAATAATAGTCCTTTTCCAAATTCATTAGTAATCATCAATTCGGCAGCAATTAGGATAGAAGCAGTTCCTGCTATCTCGCTCAGGGATTTTACTGCAGGATAGGTTCCGTCTTCGTCTTTGATGTATTCAAAAGCCAATGCGGTAATTTTCTTTTTGGTTAAAGCCTCAAAATAGTTTTTTTTACGCGTTTTTAATTGGATGGCTGACAACAGAATGGTTTGCGGATTCATCATTTCAATTTCGGTAAGTGTGGCAGGTTCCACCTTCAAAATCATAGGACAACTGAATACTTTTTTGGTGTCATTTGTGATTTCGGCACCTGCATCACTATATTCTTTGTCGGTATAACTCGAACTCAATCCCGCACCAGCTTCAATCATTACGCGATGTCCGTGATACGTAATTGAAGTAACAGCATCTGGTGTAAGACAAATCCGACGTTCTTGATAACTCGTTTCCTTGGGAATACCAATAAAAAGTTCACTTTTTTGTCTTGCAATTTCCAGTTTTTCCTCCTGAGGTAAAAGCTGTTGTTTTGTGAATGGTGTTATAGTTATTGACATTGATGTTGTTAAATTAAGGGTACAATTTACGTAAAAAGTTTTATAAACGATACGAATTCAATCTTGATAAATTCGTTTATAAGACAACTAAATCTCAGTGAATGATTCTTTCCATTTTTATATCGGCTCGCTCATAAACGCCATCTTCTAACAGTACTTCTACGAAATCAAATTTTTTATACAAATGAATAGCCGATAGTAATTTCCGGTTCGAATATAAAATCAGTTTCTCCATTCCTTTTGTTTCGGCAACAGCAAGGCAATGCAGCATTAATTTTTTGCCAACTCCCAGTCCTTGTGCGCTAACAGTAACAGCCATTTTACTCAGTTCAAAAGTGGCATTATCGATTTTTATTAAGGAAACTGTTCCTACTATGGTATTCTTGTATTTTGCATAAAAAATCATTCCGCCTTTGTCAATTATCTGACCTTGCGGATCCGAAAGTATTTTTTCATCTTTGGGTTCAACCCAAAAATGTTTTTGTAACCATTCCAGATTTAATGTTTTTATCGCTTCTTTGAAAGCAGGGGCAAATGGTATTATTTCAACGGTATTATCTACACTCATATTTACTTTTAACTTAAGGTTAAAGAACGTTTTCCGTCAGGAAGCAGTGAAATAGTTATAACGGAATGTGTTTCCGGAATCAAATTTGGGATCTTCTCAGCCCATTCTATAAAGCACCAATTACCAGAATACAAATAATCATCAATCCCCATATCCAGCGCTTCGACTTCAGTATTTAATCTGTAAAAATCAAAATGATAAACTAACTGATTGTCAAATGCTTCATATTCATTAACTAAAGAAAAAGTTGGGCTACTCGTTGCTCCGGTTACGCCAAGCGTTTTACACAATCGCTTGATCAAAGTTGTTTTTCCAACGCCCATTTCCCCATGAAAAAGAATCACTTTTTTAGGATTCTTTGTAATGATTTTTTGCGCCACTTCCTCGAGTTCGTCAATAGAAAAAATGATATTCATTCTTGTGAAATTGTTTAAAGTTTAAGGTTCATGCTATACATTAAAAACGGATACTGACTACTTATTTTGGGTTAAAAACCAAAAATGGAATAATCATTTCTTCTAATGAAATACCCCCGTGCTGATACGTATTTTTGTAATAACTCACATAATGATTGTAGTTGTTGACATAGGCCAAAAATAAATCATTTTTTGCAAAAATATACGAACTGCTCATATTTATGGTAGGCAAACCAATATTTTTTGGTTCTTTCACAGCATAAACATCTTTGTGTTCGTATGTCAAACTGCGTCCGGTTTTATACCGCAAGTTCAAACTAGTGTTTTTGTCACCTACCACTTTCGATGGGTTTTTTACGTTTATCGTTCCGTGATCCGTGGTCAAAATCAATTTGAAACCCATTTTTTGAGCTTGTTGAATGATTTCTAAAAGTGGAGAATTCTTAAACCAGCTCAAGGTCAGCGAACGATACGCTTTATCATCAGAGGCCAGTTCTTTTACGACATCCATCTCTGTTTTGGCATGGGAAAGCATGTCTACAAAGTTATATACAACAGTTACTAAATCATTATCTTTTAGTGCTTTAAATCCCTCTGATAATTTTTTTCCGCTGGCAAGACTTGTTATTTTAAAATAATCTTCCTTGATATTCAAACCCAATTTTTTTAGTTGCGCCGTCAAAAATTCGGCTTCAAAAAGGTTCTTTCCGCCTTCTTCCGGGTCGTTTTTCCAGTATTTCGGAAACTGTTTTTCCATTTCCAGCGGGGTTAAACCGGAGAAAATAGCGTTTCGCGCATATTGTGTGGCCGTAGGAAGAATAGAATAGTAAGGCACTTCTTTTTCCAGTTTATAGTAATTTCCTACTACACTTTCAAAGGTTTTCCACTGGTCATAGCGCAGGTTATCAATTACGACAAACAAAATAGGCTTGTCTTTTTTCTGGAGTTCAGGAAGCACTAATTCTTTGAATAATGTGTGCGATTGAACCGGTTTATCGGCCTTTGGAGCAAACCAATCCTCATAATTGCGCTCTATGAATTTTCCAAACTGGGAATTGGCTTCTGTTTTCTGGGATTCCAAAATTTCAATCATACTCTGATCATCGATATTTTCCAATTCCAGTTCCCAAAAAATCAATTTTTTGTATAACTCAACCCAGTCTTCATAGGAATTCACCATCGCCATTTCCATGGTGATTTTTCTAAATTCTTTCTGATAATCCAGCGTTGTTTTTTGAGAAATCAATCGGGAATGATCCAGATTTTTCTTCAAACTCAACAAAATCTGATTTGGATTCACGGGTTTGATCAAATAATCGGCAATTTTTGACCCTATGGCTTCCTCCATAATGTATTCTTCCTCGCTTTTCGTAATCATAATCATGGGAACCGAAGATTTTTTCTCCTTCATTTCTGACAGTGTTTCCAAACCACTCATTCCAGGCATATTTTCATCCAGAAAAATAATATCAAAATTGTTTTCTTCAAAAATTCCAATGGCGTCAAGTCCGTTGTTACAGGTCGTAACCTCGTAATTTTTCTTTTCCAGAAATAATATATGTGGTTTCAAAAGGTCGATTTCATCATCTACCCAAAGTATTTTTATTTTATCCATAAGTTGTAGTAACAGGTGTTCGAAAGAACTAAATTAAAGTGGCAAATTACATTTTTTTGGAATTGCTATCTGCTAATGTTATTATAATTTTTTAACATATTTACGTTATAATTTTTAAAATTACAATTCACTTTAATTCTGTTTTAAGTTAATTTTTTGGTGTACCTAATCGTTCGTAAACTCCGTCCGGGTCTGACTGTACGCTATATTTTAGATGAAATTTGAGCTATATAATACATGTGTTTGGTATTGTTTTCGCCTAATCTAATGGCAAATTTATCATTTAAAACCAGCACACCACTTACCGTGTTATCTAAAAACTCCTTCGTGACAGGCTTTTTTAACCTAGATTCGTTGTGAATAGGTTTGATATCCATAATAAATTGATTAAATTTCGGAATTGATTAGTCAATCGGAGCGGTACATTAGGCTCGTATTGCTAAAAAATTGAAACTGATGGTTATACAATTGAATGTGATATTCTGTTGTACGATACTCCATTCATGTTGTGTATCGCTTACTCTGTTATTTCTTTTATTTTTAAGAGAAAATATTTTAAAAACAGAATCTAAGCCGTTAAAAAAAAGACTAATGAAAGAAGTTACAGATATTTTAAAAGCCTATTCAACAGCCAAAGCGAGTGGAAAAAAAACAGCATTGGCAACAGTGGTCAAAGTAGAAGGCTCTTCTTACCGTCAGCCGGGCGCACGCATGCTTGTAACAGAAGACGGTATTTTGACCGGTGCTATTAGCGGCGGATGCCTTGAAGGCGATGCCTTGCGAAAAGCACTGCTGGCCATACACCAAAAACAAAATAAGCTAATTACCTACGATACCAGTGATGAAAGCGATTCTGATTTTGGAGTGCAATTAGGATGCAACGGAATTGTCCATATTCTTTTTGAATACATCGATGAATGTGCAGTATGTAATCCGATTTACTTGTTGGAACAATCGGTAGCAGAACGCAAAGAAGCCGTGGTTTTGACCTTGTTTTCCTTGGAGCGGAATACTGTACAAATAGGGACTGTATTAGTGTACCGAGAAGATCTGGTGATTAGTCAAAGAACTGATTTAAAGGCATTGCATGTAGCTTTCAAGGAAGTACTTTATAGCAAATCATCGATTATAAAAAAAATACAGCTAGAAGATCATGAACATGAAGCTTTAATCGAATACATCCCACTCCCAGTTTCGCTAGTACTTGCCGGTGCAGGAAATGATGCGCAACCATTAGTAAAAATGGCTAATTTATTAGGTTGGGAAGTACTTGTAGGTGACGGAAGAGCAACGCATTCAACCGCAAAACGTTTTCCAGAAGCCAAGCAAATACTTGTAACCAAGCCACTGCAATTAGTAGAAAACAGCAGCATTGACTCCCGGACTTTCTTTGTCCTGATGACGCATAACTACAAATATGATCTGGAAGTTTTAAAATTGCTTTTGGAAACTGATTGTATGTACATCGGAATATTAGGTCCAAAGACAAAACTGAACCGCATGTTTGATGATTTGAGCGCCGAAGGAATTGTGGTAACTAAAGCACAGCTGGATCGAATCTATGGTCCGATAGGCCTTGATATTGGTGCGGAAACATCAGAAGAAATAGCGCTTTCTGTTGTAGCAGAAATAAAAGCAGTGATGGAAGGAAAAACGGCGAACTCGCTCAAACACAAAAAAAATAAAATACATCCTGCTACGAATGGGATTAAAAATACTTGATTATGATAAAAGACACATTCGGACGCGTTCACGACTATCTCAGGATTTCACTGACTGATAATTGCAATCTACGCTGTTTTTATTGCATGCCAGAAGAAAATTATGCCTTTGCACCAGCCTCTAAATTAATGCAGGTTGAAGAGATCGAAACCATCGCCAAATTATTCGTGGCCAATGGCGTAAAAAAAATTCGCCTGACCGGAGGCGAACCTTTGGTACGAAAAGACGCTCCACGGATTATAGAATCTTTGGGAAAATTAGGAGTTGAACTCGCTATTACTACCAATGGCGTGCGGATAAATGAAATGCTAGACGAGCTTTTAGCGGCAAATATTAAGGCGATAAATATCAGCTTAGATACTTTGCAAGCCGATAAATTTTTGAAAATTACCCGAAGAGATTTGTATCATCGTGTCAGAAGTAATATCGAATTGCTGTTGCAGCACGGGATTCGTGTGAAAATAAATGTGGTTGTGATGAAAGGCCTCAACGAGAACGAAATTCTGGATTTTATAGCACTGACCCAACACAATACAATCGAAGTACGGTTTATCGAATTCATGCCTTTCAGTGGTAATAACTGGACGAGTAACCAGGTTTTTACCCTGCAAGAGATTTTGTTGAAAGTCGCTTCAAAATATGATGTCCTTCCGGTGCAGCCCGAACCCAACGATACCTCAAAAAAATATATGATTCCGGGTCATGTGGGTTCCTTTGCTGTAATTAGTACAATGAGTTCTCCTTTTTGTGAAACTTGCAACCGCATGCGACTGACGGCTGATGGAAAATTAAAAAATTGCTTATTCTCTAAAGAGGAAACCGATTTGCTTGGCGCTTTACGTGCCGGTCAAGAAATTTTGCCTTTGATAGAAGACACTATTATGGCTAAGGCCAAAGCTTTAGGAGGTCAATTTAGTGGCGTTTTTGAAGATATAGATGCCAGTAAACTTAAAAATAGAAGTATGATTACAATAGGCGGCTGATGGAAAATAAAACAGGAATAGTACTATTGGCAGCGGGGAGTTCCTCGCGCTTGGGTCGGCCCAAACAGTTACTTGAATTTAATGGTAAAACCTTACTTTTTCATACTGTAGAACAAATACTCGAAGTAAGCACTAAAGCGATTGTTGTAATGGGTTCAAAGAACACCGCTATTGAAAAAGAAGTTAATTCGGTTTTAATTTGCCGAAATCCTGATTGGCAAAAAGGCATGGGGTCTTCGATAAGCAAAGGCTTGGAGGAGTTGCTGCTTGTTAATTTAGACATTGAGCACTGCATTTTGGCCGTTTGTGACCAGCCTCATATTGATGCTGTTGTTTTCCGCAGCTTAATTGAAAAGCATAAAAAAACCGGAAAAGGTATTATCGCCTCTAGCTATGCCAATACGATGGGAACTCCCGTTTTGTTCAGCAGAAAATACTTTACTGAGCTAATGCAGCTTTCTGGTAATGCCGGAGCCCGAAAAATGATTGAAAAATACAAAAAAGATGTGGCCAGCATTCCCTTTGAAAAAGGGGCTGTTGATATCGACACTATAGAAGATTACGAACAACTGATCCATCCCAAATGATTTCTGTAAAAGAAGCAAAACAACTAATTATGGGAGCAGCTTTGACAAAAAAAAGTGAGCTCGTCGCACTCCAATATGCTCATGGACAAGTGACCGCAAGAGACATTCGAGCCATGATAGACATTCCAAATTTTCATCAATCTTCCATGGATGGTTATGCTATGAAATATGAAGATAAGGACAGTCTTCTTACCATTATAGGAGAAATGGCGGCTGGTACGAGTAGACAACTGGTACTTAATAAAGGTGAGGCTACGAGAATATTTACCGGCGCTCCTTTGCCGGAGGGAGCTGATACCGTAGTAATGCAAGAACGGATATGCCTTGAAAACGGAAAACTACTAGTTGAAGACCAGACACTTTTGAAAGGAGCAAATGTAAGACTAAAAGGAGCAGAGGTTGAAAGCGGAGTCATTGCCATGGCGGCTGAAACTTATCTTTCCCCGGCAGCAGTAGGCTTTCTAGCCGGAATAGGCTGTGCGGAAGTTTGGGTATATTCACCTCCAAAAGTGGCTATTATCCTTACCGGAAATGAATTGCAAGAACCGGGTCGTCCCTTAGAATTTGGTCAGGTTTATGAAGCCAATTCCGTTCAGTTAAAAGCAGTTTTAAATAAAATTGGCGTCAGAGATATTACAGTACAAACTGCTGAAGATCAGATTAAAGTATTACAGGACGTTTTGCAAAAAGCGCTTGACACTCATGATATTGTTCTTTTGAACGGTGGCGTTAGTGTGGGCGATTATGATTTTGTGCCTCTTGTGGCGCAGCGGTGTGGTGTCGAGCAACAATTTCACAAAATCAAGCAGAAGCCCGGGAAGCCTTTGTTTTTTGGAACAAAAAAAGACAAATTGATTTTTGGACTTCCTGGAAATCCTTCGTCTTCGCTGACTTGTTTTTACGAGTATGTGTTACCAGTACTTGAAAATCGTATGGGCTTGACTAATAGCTTGACGGAAATTACCGCTAGGGTTACACATGATTATCCTAAAGCTTCGGGATTAACACATTTTCTAAAGGCCTCGTATAGCAATGGAACAGTAACTCCCTTGCATGCACAAGAATCTTTCCGTTTGCACTCTTTTGCTCAGGCGAATTGCTTTATTGTTTTGCCGGAAGAATCAAAAGGTTGCCTAGCCGGAGAAGAAGTTGCCGTTCATCTCCTGCCTGGATAATACTTGTTTCAAAAAAAACAATATTTTTACTATTTATCCCTAACTCATTAAATGAATGTCTATAGAAGTATTTTACATAATTCTTTTTTTTGTTGCTTTCTTATATGCTTCGGTCGGTCATGGTGGTGCCAGTGGCTATCTGGCGCTAATGGCACTTTATGGTATTGCTCCTGAAGAAATGAAACCGACTGCTTTAGTGCTCAATCTTTTCGTTTCTATAACTTCTTTTTCACACTATTATCGCGGTGGGTTTTTCTCAAAGAAAATATTTATTCCAATTGCAGCAATGTCGATTCCCATGGCCTTTATTGGCGGAATGATTACCGTTGAAGAAACGGTTTACAAGCGAATTTTGGGAGTGTTATTGCTTTTTCCTATTCTTCGTTTTTTCTTTTTCAAAAATGTAGAAGATTGTCAATTGAGGCCCCATACTGTTTCCGTAGTAATTATTAGTGGAGGAATCGTGGGCTTGCTGTCGGGAATGATTGGTATTGGAGGAGGTATTTTGCTTTCACCCCTTTTATTACTGTTGCAATGGACCAATCAAAAACAGACTGCGGCCATAAGTGCGGCATTTATATTTGTGAATTCTCTAGCGGGGCTAGGTGGTATGCTCACACGAGGTATTACATTCACGGGAGATATGGCTCTGTTTGTTGGTGTAGCTTTGGTCGGAGGATTTTTGGGTGCTTATTTAGGTTCTAAGAAATTTAATGCTACTATTCTGAAATATGTACTGGCTGTAGTTTTGCTGTTGGCTTCCTATAAATTAGTGTTTTCAAAAGCTTAGTTATATGTAAATTAGGAGTAATTATATTCTTAATAGGTTTAAGTATAGATATAGGATTTTTAAAATTAATTTTGCTTAAATTTAGACACTAGTATTAATGATGATTTATGGCTCATAAATGTTTGATAATTCAGAATCACAACGCGTAATTAAAAAAATATTCAGAACGTTTAGCGGAATTTTGCATTAAGATGTTTTGGATAAAGATAGATTTATTGTAATTTCCCCAAACGCCCGTATTTGAAAAAATCATAAAAAATCAGGCTTTGCAAATATTATCTACATATGAAAATTAAAATTATAGCATTTGGTTCGATTACAGCGATTATGGGAAAAGAAATTTGCCTGCACGCTACTGACATCGTGTCTATGAAAGAAGCTTTAGAGCAACTTTTTCCAGAATTGTCGGATCGTAAATATGCGGTAGCAGTCAACATGAAATTAGCAGGAACAAATGTTTTATTTGGTCAAAATGATACGGTAGCACTTATGCCACCTTATTCAGGAGGATAATATGGAAAATTATAACGCCCGATATTCCCGCCATTATTCACTTCAAGATTTTGGAACTAAAGGACAGCAAAAACTGGAGAAAGCCAAGGTGCTTGTGATAGGAGCGGGTGGTTTAGGATGTCCCGTCTTGCAGTATCTTGTTGCCTCTGGGATTGGTACCATTGGCATTGTAGATCATGATATCATATCCTTAAGCAACCTGCAACGACAGGTTTTATACACGACGGATGACATTGGTAAAGACAAAGCCACAGTTGCATGCAAAAGACTACTAAGCCTCAATCCTGAAATTAGTATTACGGGCTATGTCATTGCACTTAGTTCTAAAAATGCAATAAAACTCATCCGTGCCTATGATATTATAGTGGATTGCACTGATAATTTTGCATCCCGCTATTTGATAAACGATGCCTGTGTCTTGTTAGAGAAGCCTTTGGTTTTTGGTGCTATTTATCAATATGAAGGGCAAGTGGCTGTTTTTAATATTGAAGATGAAAATAAGAACAAGACGAACTACCGCCATTTGTTTCCTAAACCTCCAAAACCGGATGAAGTTCAAAATTGCAATGAAGCGGGTGTTTTAGGCGTTTTACCCGGGATCATCGGGTTGATGCAGGCTGGGGAGGTGATTAAATTACTTACAGGAATAGGGGAGGTATTGGTTAATAGACTCCTTACATTCAGTTTGCTTAATTATGAACTGTATGTCATTGAAATTAATATGGAAGTTTCCGTTTCTGATTTGATACCAAAAGATGAAATAACATTCGAAGCCACAGAATATAACTTGCTCTGCGGACTCGCAAGTACCGAAATTGAAACCCTTTCTGTTATTGATTTTTTAGACCAAGTTTCCAATAACGATACTATTGTAATTGATGTCCGGGAAAAGGACGAGCTTCCAAAAGCTGATTTCAAATATTGTGCTCTTCCCTTATCCGGGCTGAGTGAAAAAATTCCAGAAATTAGTGAACGTACGATTCTATTATTCTGCCAAAGTGGAAAACGTAGCTTGATAGCAGGGGCACTTTTATTAGAAAAATTTGGAACTACCAAAAAAATAAGCCACTTAAAAGACGGCATCAATGCATTAAAAGATCTTAAATAATGATCAAAAAAATCAAAAATATTTTCATTGAAGGAGCTATTCCTCCATTATTTATAGCAGATAGCATTGCAAAACATGCGACTAAAAAAAATATTGGAGCGCACAGTATTTTCCTGGGTCAGATTCGGGAAGATGTTGTTGATGGCAAAACAGTGAAAGCTATTGAATATAGTGCTTATGAAGCGATGGCGTTAGAAAAAATGCAGGAAATCAGGGAAGAGCTATTTTCTAAATATGAGTTGAGCTGTATGCATGTGCATCACAGTCTTGGGGTGGTCAATGCGGGTGAAATATGCCTGTTTGTTTTCACTTCTTCTAAGCACAGAAACATTGCCATGGAAGCCTGTAATGAAATTGTAGAACGCGTGAAAGCAGAACTTCAGATTTGGGGAAAAGAAATTTTTAATGACCAATCCCATCAGTGGAAAATAAATAGCTGAATTTAATTTTCGTACTTGGATTAAATCCGATTTAGAACATACTATTTTATGACTTTAATAGCCGTGTTAATTCGGAAACGGTAGCAATTGTCAATTCAATTTCTGCTAAAGTGGTGAATTTTCCTAAGCTAAATCGGATCGAAGATAAGGCATTTTCATTTGTAAGACCCAATGCTTTCAAGACATGTGAAGGTTCTGATGTAACAGCCGAACAGGCCGAACCATTAGAAACGGAAATATTTTGCAAAGCAAGAATAAGATTTTCAGAATTCACGCCTCGAAAGCAAATATTGGTCGTATTGTAAAGACGATTTGTTTGCGAACCATTGACAAAAGATGCGGGTATTTTCAATAGTTCCCTTTCAAGTAAGTCTCGCATTATTGTTATCCTATCTCTGTCCTTTTCCATTTCTAAGCTTGCAATTTCGCAGGCTTTGCCAAGTCCGATGATTCCCGGAACATTTAAAGTACCGCTTCGTTTGCTGTTTTGCTGACCACCTCCAGTGATTTGACTCGTTAATTTTGCTTTTATTTTTTTGGAAACAAATAATGCACCGATGCCTTTTGGTCCATAAAATTTATGTGCAGAAAGAGACAGAAGGTCAATGCCTAAATCAACGACATTAATTGGAATTTTTCCTATAGCCTGAGTGGCATCGCACAGGAAATAGGCTTCTTTAGATTTAGCAATTTCCCCGATTTTTTTAATATCCTGGAGTGTCCCCGTTTCGTTATTTGCCATCATGACAATTACTAGTGCAGTTTCTTCGGTCACGGATGCTGTAAGAAGGTCTAGGTCTAAAATACCATCCTTATTGACGCCTAAATAGCTGATTTTGTATCCGATGGTTTCTAGGTGAAGGCAAGTATCCAAAACGGCTTCGTGCTCTGTAATTACAGTAACAATATGTTTGCGTTTTTCGTTTGCAAGTCCTTTGATTGCAAGATTTATTGCTTCTGTTGCACCTGAGGTAAAAATAATGTCGTTTGGTTTTGCTTGAATTAGTTCCGCTGTTTGCCATCTGGCCTGTTCGACTGCTTCTTTCACCGTTAATCCAGCCAGGTGGCTACTGTTTGCATTGGCATAAAAATTAGTGAAATAGGGAAGCATGGCATCAAGCACCCGATCGTCAATACGCGTTGTTGCATTATTATCTAAATAGATTTTTTCTTGGATAAGTGTCATTTAAACTAGTATTGTAAAGTAGGTTTTATGCTTATTTAGTTCTTTTGTGAGTTTTTAAGAATCTGCTTTTGCGGAGCATAGGAATTAAAAAAGAGCTTGTAATTGCTATCACCCTTAAAGGTAAAAAATTTAGCCAGAATCATTTTGAAGTTTTAACGATTCTGGCTAAAAAAATAGGGCATTATACCGTTGCCAGACTAAATGGTAATTTTCGTATTCTTTTGCCTGTCAGGTCAAAAATGGCATTTGTCAACGCTGGTGCAAAAGGAGGAAGACCGGGTTCTCCAACTCCGCCTGCATCTTCTTCATTGTCTATAATATACACTTCTATTTGTGGAATATCCGTAATACGAGGCATTGGGTAATCATAAAAATTATTTTGTTCTACTATACCATCCTTAAATGTTATTTCATGTATTGTTGCCGCACCCAGACCCATGACGATGGAACCTTCAACCTGCGCGCGAATAATATCCGGATTTACATACCAGCCACAATCTATGACGGCCCAAACATTATCTATTTTTACACCTCCAGAGGCGTTTTTTGAAACTTTTACAATGTGTCCTACCGTTGATTTGAAACATTCAGTGATGGCTACACCATAGCCTTCATTTTTACTTCTTTTTTTCCAGCCGGAGACTTCTTCCATTTTGTCAATTAGTTTTTGGCATCTCTCATCCTGTAGATGAGCTCTTCTAAAATCCAGCGGATCCGCGCCAGCTTCTACAGCTATTTCATCCATAAAACTTTCAAACGCAAATCCGTTTGTAGAAGCATACACTGAACGCCACCACATTGTTGGTAGTGGTGTTTCAAAGGGAACATCTGAAATGCTTAAATTTTTGATACTCGCATAATAGGGTTCAAGGAATCCTTCGCTGGTACTATCATTAGGAACGTCTTTCTTTCCTCCACTCCAGTGGTCGTTATTTTGGCCTGCCATTCTAAATTTAAGCGCTTCAATTTTCCCGCCTTTTACTACACCTTCACAACGATAAGAGATTCCTGGTCGGTAAGGGCCCTGCTTAAGGTCATCCTCTCGTGTCCAAACTACCTGAACCGGAGCTCCAATTTCTTTTGAAATCAATACCGCTTCATGAGGATAATCGGTAAAGGCTTTTCTTCCAAAACCACCACCGAGGAAAGTCATATTTACAATTACCTTTTCTTTTGCAATTCCCATTTGGGTGCTTATAAAATCCTGAACCCATCCAGGTGCTTGAATCGGACCCCAAATTTCTACAGTATCTCCTTGGAAATTGGCAATACAATTCAGCGGTTCCATACAGCTATGGGATTGGTATGGGGTCTGGTAGATTACATCCAGTTTCTTATTTGATTTTTCTATGATTGCAGTAGGATCACCTTGAGATTTAAGAGGCAATCCTTCCTTCGTTTTTATAAATTCTTCCTGGCGTTTGAATATTTCGGGACTGTTTACATGTTCAAATCCAGTATCATCCCATTCAACTATTAAAGCCTTTTTCCCCTGCATCGCTGCCCAAGTCGAATCAGCCACAACGGCGACTCCTTCCCGAATGGTATTGTGGACCATCATTTTTACCACAAAAATCTGTTTTACCCCTGGTATTTTTTTTGCCACGGAATCATCAAAACTTTTTACTGTTCCACGAAGTCTTGGATTTCGTTCTACGGCTGCATAGAGCATGCCTGGAATCTTTTTATCGAGGCCAAAAATAGCAGTCCCATTTGTTTTCATGGGCGTATCCAAACGGTGTAATGGCTGGCGGATAAGCTTATATTCGGATATTTTTTTGAGTTTAGGATTTTTAGGAGCTTCTAATTTTGAAGCTTGGGTTGCCAGTTCACCATAGTGTTTCTTTTTGCCAGAAGGCCTGTGAATAACATGTCCTGCTTCGGCATAGCAATCGTCAACGGATACATTCCATTGGAGCGCAGCTGCGGCAATCAGCATTTCACGTGCCGTGGCGCTCAATTTTAGTAATTTTTTGTACGCGGATCTTATGGTTGAGCTACCACCAGTAATCTGGTTTCCGTATTTTTTTTCATTTCCTTGGGCAAATACTACGTCTATATCTTTTAAATTCACTTCTAGTTCTTCGGCTATAATTTGCGGAATGGAATGATAGGCACCCTGACCCATTTCGGCACGGTGACTAACTATGGTTACTTTTCCGGAGGTATTGATGAGTATCCAGGCGCACATTTCAATATCAGCTGCTGTTAAATCGGATGGTTTTATTAAAGTTGGAACTGTATCGCCGGGTAAATAAAACCCCATACAAAGAGCAGCCCCACCCAAACCAGTAAGTTTGAGAAAGCTTCGTCTTGTATTTACTAAATTGTTTTTTGAATCCATCATACTTTAGAAATTATTTATTTTACAATACTCTGGTTTAGAAATTATTTGGCGGGAGCATATGCACCGTTATTTAGCCATGTCAGCCATTCTTTTTTAAACTCTGCATGGGTCAGTGGCGGTAGGCTGCGCCCTTCGCCCGGATTCCATCCTGCAAGAACAAAAGCATCATCAGCATGTTTTTTGAGTTTATTAATATCCATATGTCCGTTTTTAGATGGATCCATTAATTGTTTTGCCAGCTGGTGAGCTGTTCTGCCTTCAAAAACCATTTTCATATCAGCAGGTGGCAAGTGCCAGTCTGAATTTCCTGGTGGCGTATGTAATCCAGGTGTATTTTTAGTTTGGTGGCAATTTGTACATTTCATGGCATATAATCCTCTTCCGTCAATACCGCGTTTAGGAGCCATGACATGTAAATGACTGTCTTCTCCTTGTAAAGGAACGTCACCAATAGGGTGGCAGTTCACGCAACGGGGACTCATTAAAACTTTATAAACCTTTTGGAATGCTTTTACAGAGGCAATGCTGTCCTTGATGATTACAGTAGGATTAATATTTATATATTCACTTTCATTCTCCGGTTTTAGTGTCCAGCCCAATGCAACTACACTAACGAGCAAAAAAAAGAGAATAACAGCCGTTTTATTTTTTTGGAATGAAGCCATAGTAAATTGATTATTTTAAGAGAGGAATATCCTATAAAAAGTTGATTTAGTATATTGAAGTATCTTTTATCTTTTATCTTTTTCTTGTAATTGTGCGGCTAAATGAATGGCTTTTCTTACACGAGGATAGGTTCCGCATCGACAAATATTTCCTGACATCGCGTCATCAATATCCTTATCAGTCGGTTTTGGATTTTCTCTCAATAACACTGCAGCTGACATGATTTGGCCGGAATGGCAGTATCCGCATTGGGGTACATCCATTTCATTCCATGCCAGTTGCGCTGGGTGGTCATTATGTAAAGACAAGCCTTCAATTGTGGTTATTTTTTTTCCTTCGGCCCTGCTGACTTTAGTTACGCAGGATCGAACTGCTTCTCCATCAAGATGCAACACGCATGCTCCGCACTGTGCAACACCACAACCAAATTTTGTTCCAGTCAGGCCCAGTGTGTCCCTTACTACCCATAGTAGAGGCATGTCCGGACTTACATCAACTTGATAGGTTTTATTATTTACGTTTAATGTTATCATAAGTACTTGAAATTAGATTAAAGATCAATAGACAGTTTCCTGAAAATAGGTAAAAAAATATCTAATGTTTAAACTTACTAAAAAAAATAAAGGTTTTCTAATATTAACACTAAATTTAACGAAAAGTAAATACTGTATTATGATTCTCAACTCACTTTTACTATTGTAAAAATAGGGGTTGCATCTGACAATGAGATAATAAGTACATTTTTGAGGTTTATATTATGGTTTTATTCCTTAAAATTCTGATTTAAATGTGCAGTCCTGTTTATTGCTTCAATAATTATATACTTTTACCCAACAACAGAGATTTATAATACTTTGAAAGGACGTAATTAAATACTAAAGCAAATTGAATAATGAAGTTTACAACAATCACTCTTGGAGACAATAAGATAGAAGTTTTTAATTCTTTTATGGCAAAAGAAACTATCGTATTGAACGGAAAAGTAGTTTCGGAAAAAAATTCGATAACCGGAGCTACACATCATTTTAAAATGATTGAAAATGAGCAAGAAGTAGCCTGTAAATTTATTTTTGGGTACGGTGCTAATGGAGTGGTGATGAGTTTATACAAAGACAACAAACCAGTAATTGAGTCACAAAGAAGTATGTTCTTTGGATTCGTATTAATTACGCTTCTTACGTTTGGGTTTGTATTTTTTTATACTTTACTCTTTCACTGAGAAAGTCCACTACTTAAATATTGGAATCCGAATTAAAAGACAAAACCACTGCTTATACAATAAACAGTGGTTCTGGAACTAACAGAAATCAATTCTAATTAATCAAGTAAGTCTTATTGCCAGCCCCCACCAAGGGCTCTGTACAATTGAATTATGGCTTTGTATTGTTGGAATTTATTGTCTATCAAGCTTAATTCTGCATTCAAAGCATTGTCTTTTACAGTTAAAACTTCTAAATAATTCGCTAGTCCGTACGTCAATAATTCATCTGAATAATCAGTGGCTTTATTCAATGCAGCTACTTGTTTTCCCCTCACGGTGAGTTTGTAGGTTTCATTGTTGTATTGTGCCAATGCATCCGAAACTTCTTTTCCGGCGGTCAACAAAGACTGCTCAAACTGAAGATAGGCTTTTTCCTGATTTGCTTTTGCAATTTCAAATCTGGTTTTAATCTGTCTTTGATTAAAAATAGGTTGTGTCAACCCCGTAATTACATTAGCAAAAAGGGAATTAGCGCTAAACCATTCTTTCAAATCAATACTCTGAAGTCCTCCTGTTGCAGTAAGTTTTAACGTTGGATAAAAATTACTTTTAGCTACATTGGTTTGCTCAAAACTCGAAATAAAGTTGTATTCTGCTGCAATCACGTCAGGTCTGTTTCTTAGTAACGTAGCAGGTACACCAAGTGTAATGGTTGGTTGTAAGGATTGTGTTTCAAAAGTGCTTCTTTCAATTTTGGCAGAAGCTTCACCCATAAGAATGCTCATCGTGTTTTCAAGAATGATACTATTATTCTTTAAATCAGCAAGGATAATTTCGGTAGCATATTTTTGCGCTTCGGTTTGCTTCACACCAACTTCGGTAACATTTCCTGCCGCCTTTAATGCTACAATTGTTTCAATACTTTGATTTCTGTTAATCAAGGTTCGTTCTGCTAATTTTATTTGTGCGTCAACAGAAAGCAATTGATAATAGGTTGCGGCAAGGGTAGCAATTAATTGTGTTTTGACCACTTGATTCGCTGCTGTAGTTTGAAGATAGGCCGCATTTGCTGCGCGCTTGTTGCTTCGTATTTTTCCCCAAATGTCTGCTTCCCAAGAAAGATTCCCTGTAAACAGGTATTGATCTACATTAGTTGCACCACCACCACCACTTATTAAGGCACCTAATTGACTGTTTTTAGAAAGCTCTTGATGCGTCCAGTCGGCACCTACAGAAAGTGTTGGAAAATACCCGGCTTTTCCCTGTCGCATGGCAGCCTCGGCAGCTTGGATATTTTGCATTGCAATTCTGATATCCAGGTTATTGTTTAACCCTTTTTTGATATACCCTTGCAAAAGAGGATCGGTAAAAACGACATCCCAAGCAACATTAGCAAGTGAAGTGGTATCATTTGAAACAACTTCAGTTCTGTAAAGATTTTCGGTTTTTAATTCTGGCCTATCGTATTTTTTAGCAACAAAGCACGACTGCATTACAGTAGCGGTTATAACAACTACTGCTATTTTAATTAACTTATTCTTCATTTTCTTTATTTAAAAGTGCGACATCAGTTTCCTGATTTGTTATCGGAAGTGGTTTTGTAGAAATTTTTTCTTGTAAGGTTTGGAAAACGATAAACAATACCGGTATTACAAAAATACCAAAAATGGTTCCTATTAACATACCGCCAATTGCTCCAGTTCCAATAGCATTATTCCCAACAGCTCCAGCTCCTTTAGCTAACATCAAAGGCAATAATCCGAAAATAAATGCAAATGATGTCATCAATATAGGACGTAAACGAGCAACTGCACCATGAATAGCCGCTTGGGTGATACTCATTCCTTTTTTTCTGGAATCTACAGAAAACTCGACGATTAAAATGGCGTTCTTAGCGAGTAATCCAATAAGCATAATAAGTGTTATTTGTAGGTAAATATTATCACTCACATTGAAAAAATAAGCAAATAAGTATGCTCCTGCTAAACCAATTGGTAATGAAATTAATACCGCAAAAGGCAACATATAACTCTCATATTGAGCGGCTAACAAGAAATATACAAAAACCAAACACAATAGGAAAATATACAATGTTTGACCGCCAGCACTTATTTCCTCACGAGTCATTCCTGAAAACTCATAACCATAACCAATAGGTAAGGTTTGACTTGCCACTTCTTCAACTGCTTTAATGGCATCACCTGAGCTGAAACCTTCATTTGGAGCCCCTGTGACTTTTATAGAAGTGAATAAATTGAAACGTTCTATTGCCTGAGGGCCAAATACTTTTACTAAAGTCACAAATTGTGAAATAGGAGCCATCTGACCAGTATTATTTCTGACCAATACTTGATTTAACGATTCGGGATTACTTCTAAATTCGGGTTCAGATTGGTAAATTACACGAAATTGTTTTCCAAATTTGTTAAAATTAGAAGCATAAACGCCACCATAATATCCTTGCATAGTGCCTAAAACATCCGTGACAGTTAACCCTGATTTCTTTATGGTAGCAACATTCAAATCAATTCGGTATTGCGGATAATTTGGAGAAAAAGAGGTAGTTGCATATTTGATTTCGGGACGGCTATTTAAAGCTCCTAAAAATTTACTTTTTACTTCATCCAACTCCTCAATTGTTCCTCCTTTTTGATCTTGTAATTGAAATTCAAAACCATTGGTAAAACCAAAACCAACAAGTGTAGGGCGAGCAAAATAGAGGACTTTTGCATCTTTAACAGAAGCCGTACGCTTAAACAATTCAGCTATTACTGCATTTATTTCCTGATTCGCATCTTTACGTTCAGCCCAAGTTTTTAATTTTACAATTACCATTCCGTAATTACTACCTGTACCACTTATTAAACTACGACCTGAAATACGAAGTACTTCTTTTATTTCAGGAATATCTTTTACTTTATTTTCAATTTGCAATAATACTTCCTCGGTTCTTTCTAATGAAGTGCCGGGCGGAAGAGAAACGTCAGAAAGAATTGCTCCTGTATCCTCACCCGGAACAAAAGCCTTTGGCGTAATATTTAATAATAAGATAAAAATCCCTGCAAAAATGGCAATTCCTAAAAAAGCCAACCATTTACGTTTTATAAAAAACTCAACAGATCTTTTATACTTAGCGGTTGTTGTTTCAAACCCAACATTGAATGCCGTATAAAAGCGTTCTGCAAAACCTTTTTTCTTTAAGTTTTTATCGTGTTCTTTCAAGAAAATGGCACACAAAGCAGGAGAAAGTGTTAGGGCGTTAATAGCTGATAATACAATTGCAACAGCCAAAGTTATTCCAAACTGCTTGTAGAAAACGCCAGCTGAACCACTAATAAAAGAAACAGGAATAAATACCGCTGACATAACAAGTGTAATAGAAATAATTGCACTACTAATATCTTGCATGGCACTATGAGCTGCTTTTTTGGGATCATGTTCCCCAGCTTCCATTTTGGCATGGACGGCTTCAACTACTACAATGGCATCATCGACCACAATTCCCACGGCCAATACTAAGGCAAAAAGAGTTAATAAATTAATGGTAAAGCCAAATAAACTTAGGAAAAAGAAAGTACCTACAATTGCAACAGGTACGGATATTGCTGGTATAAGGGTAGATCTCCAGTCTTGTAAGAAGATAAAAACCACAATAAAAACCAATAAAAAGGCTTCAATCAAAGTATAGATCACTTTAGTGATAGATTCTTCTAAGAAGTCATTTGCATTAATTAAGGTGGCATATTTTACCCCTTTCGGGAAATTTACTTCCGCTTCATTTAACACTTTTAAGGAACCTTCAATTACTTCTTGTGCATTTGATCCTGCAGTTTGTGCAATAGCAATTGCAATAGATTTGTTTCCATTTGTGTACGCATTACTGGCGTAATTTACAGCCCCCAATTCAATTTTTGCAACATCCCCTAATTTAAGGATTTCTCCGTTTTGGGTTGAACGGATAATAATTTCTTCGAACTCTTTTACATCTTGCAGACGCCCTTTGTATTTTAATGTATATTGAAAAGATTGGTCACTACTTTCACCTAACTGACCGGGAGCGGCTTCAATATTCTGCTCAGCCAATAAAGCTGTAATATCCGAAGGAACAAGTCCATAAGCTCCCATTACATCTGGCTTAAGCCAAATACGCATCGAGTAGTCTTTTTGTCCAAAAATCATTGCTTCTCCAACTCCTGCTACACGTTTTATTTTTGGTAAAATATTGATGTTAGCATAATTTTGAAGGAAAGTATCATCATAATCCGGGTTGTCGCTGTATAAAGATAAAATCAAAATATTGTCGCTTTGTCTCTTTGAAGTTGTTACACCGGCTCTTGTAACTTCCTGAGGCAACAAAGGTGTAGCACGTGAAACACGATTTTGCACATTCACAGCTGCTAAATCTGGATTTGTACCTAATTTAAAGTAAATATTAATAGCTGCTGAACCGTCATTATTTGATGTAGAAGTCATGTAAGTCATGTCTTCAACACCGTTGATTTGTTCTTCTAATGGAATTACTACCGAGCTCATTACAACTTCGGAACTGGCGCCTTGATAGTTTGCTGCTACGGTTACCGTAGGTGGCGCTATTTCTGGATATTGTGAGACAGGGAGTGAGATTAACCCTAAAACTCCTAAAATTACGATGATAATAGAGATCACCGTTGACAATACCGGTCTGTCAATGAATTTTGAAAACATATTTTGTTATTTATTCAATAATTAGTTTCTGAATTACTTTTTTGTTGGATTGATGATAGTTTTAAAATCAATAATTTCAGCCTTAATGAGGGTTCCTTCAGTTACTATCCCCACTCCTTCAACAAGTATTTTATCGTTTACATTTAATCCGCTATCCACTACAAAAAATTGACCTCCAGGAATTGCGCGAACTTCAATTGGGATTGCTTGCACTTTGTTGTTTTTATCCACAACAAGTGCAATGCGTTTGTCTTGTAATTCTAATGTTGCATTTTGAGGAATGACAATAACATCCTCTAAATGTGTAGGGATTTGTATCGTTCCACTTTCTCCAGAACGCAACAATTTGTTTCCGTTTGTAAAACGTGCTCGTACATTAAACGATCCTGTTTGTGTGTTGGCTTGTCCGCTAAAGGTTTCAATTTTACCCTTTTGTTCATATTGCATCCCATTGCTTAAAATTAAATTTACCGCTTCCATTTTGTTTATTTTTTCTTGAAATGACTTTCCTGGAGTATTCATCATGATATCCAATTGTTCTTTTTCATTTACTGAAAAATAGGCATAAATCGTGCTCACATCCGAAATTCGGGTTAAAGGTTCAACAGTTTGGCTGCTTACATAACTTCCAAGTCTTAAAGGTAAAGTTCCTACAATTCCGTTAACAGGACTTTTTATAGTAGCATAATTAATTCTGGCAACGATACTTTGATACGTGCTTTTAGCACTAGCTAAATTTGCTTTAGCCGTTTCTAATTGCACATCACTGATGATGTCACGCTCTACCAAAGGGATTAAACGATTTACCTCCACTTGAGCAGCCGCAACTTTTGCTTTTGCAGCGCCAGCTTCCTGGGTTGCTGTTTGAGTCTCTAATTTAAAAAGCAATTGCCCTTTTTTAACTTCTTGTCCTTCTTGTACATATATTTTTTGAATATATCCATCTACTTTTGGACGAATATCTATATCGGTAACGCCTTCTAAACTCGCAGGATATTCAGCTAATAAAGTTGTATTAGAGGTTGCTATCTCAACCACTTTGTAGGACATAACAGAAGGAGCCGTTTGAGCCGTTTCTTTTTTGCAGGAGAGCAAGCTTATTGATAATAAAATTACACTTATAAAATATTTTTTTTTCATCTGGGACTATTTACTAAAATTGATTAATTATTATTTTACTATTGTTATTTTCTATTTCTTTGAATTTATGGATGGTTTTAATCAATAATTCTTCGACTTCTATTACATGTTTTTTGTATGCTTTTGTATTTTCCAGATTGCACTGCTCTTCAGGACATGAAATGTTTTTTTCACGGTACGCTTGCAATTTTTCGATTATTTGTTTTTCAAAATCAAGTATTTTTAGATAATTAGTCAGTCTTTCGCTAAATGGACTGGATTTGAAATATTTTTTTCGATCACCAGTTAACGTATAATAATTTATTTTGTCCATTTTTAGCAGCAGATTCAAGTTTGTAGAAATCGAACTTTTACTGGCGCCCAGTTTTTCAACTATTTCTTCAAAGGTTAATCCTTTTTTGCAGCCATCAATTATTAATAGTCCCAGAATTCTGGAGCCAAGCGGAGATAAATTATACAGTAACTCAAAATGAATTCCGAACATTTCTATAAGTTCTTCTCTTTCTTTAGGAATATTGTTCATAATTTTTTTGCAAAAGTACTATTTAGTTCGGCATTTACCGAACTAAGCGAACTTAAATCTATGTTAATTTATTTAACAAATTGTAGTTAATGAAGTTACTGCTTCTACAATAAAAATCTAAAGTTTATTCCTCATTTAGTTATAATTAGATTAAAAGTTAGTTGGTGAAAAAAAAATGCTTAATATTGAAAAGTGAACATTTATCCATATTTTATTAAACCAAATGAATTTTACTATGAAATCTAAAAACTTCAAGAACTCTTTATTAATGATTTCTTTATTCTCTGCAACAGCAGTTATGGCGCAACACAACTATGTGAACACTCCGCCAGAGGTTTCCCCAATGTCAATGAAACCAGAAATGACTGAAATTTGGGAACCAGAAGTAAAAGGTATTACCCCGGCTAAAACCCTTGGAAATGCGCCTTCGGATGCGATTATTTTATTTGACGGTAAAAATTTAGCACAATGGGTGAGCCAGAAAGATATAAATAAACCGGCAGGATGGAAAATTGTTGATCAAGATTACATGGAAGTTGTTCCGGGTACCGGAGCCATTCAAACTAAAATGGTTTTTGGGGATTGTCAACTGCACCTGGAATGGAGCGCGCCGGATGTTGTTTTAGATGGGGGACAGGCAAGAGGAAACAGTGGCGTATTTTTCCAAAACAGATATGAATTACAAATATTAGATTCCTATAATAATAGAACCTATAGTAATGGCCAGGCCGGAAGTATTTATAAAGATCATCCACCTTTAGTAAACGCCGTGAAAACACCATTAGAATGGAATGCTTATGATGTAATATATACGGCACCTCGCTTCAAAGCAGATGGTAAAATTGATGCTCCGGCAAGAATTACCGTGTTTTTAAATGGTGTTTTAGTCCAAAATAATACTACAATAAACGGGTTGACACTTTACATCGGTTTGCATAATTATCCCTCGGCTCATGGAGAGGATGTTATTTCGCTTCAGGATCATGATTCTAAAAATCAATTCCGAAATATTTGGATCAGAAAACTATAAAATTAAATACCAACGGAGTGCTAAAACGCTCCGTTTTTTTTAGCGCTACAACACAATTAGTACTGTTCTGTTTTTGAAATCTAAATTACTTATATTTGTTGACCTAAAAAAAACTTATAGTGAGTCAAATCAATAAGCTAAAAATATTCAATGATCCCATTTATGGGTTTATTACCATACCCAATGCCTTAATTTACGATTTAATACAGCATCCTTATTTTCAGCGTTTGCGCCGTATTTCCCAGATGGGCTTGTCGTATTTAGTATATCCTGGTGCCAATCATACCCGTTTTCATCATGCTTTAGGTTGTATGCATTTAATGCAAAAAGCGGTTGATGTATTGCGTTTTAAGGGAGTTTCAATATCTCCAGAAGAAGAAAATGCACTCTATATTGCCATTTTGTTACACGATGTAGGACATGGCCCTTTTTCGCATGCTATGGAAAGAAGTATCGTTGAGGATGTACATCATGAGGAAATTTCCTTATTGTTCATGAATCAGTTAAATGTGGAATTCAAGGGCCAGTTGAGTCTAGCCATTCAGGTTTTCAAGGGGGAATATGACCGGAAATTTATGCTGCAACTTATTTCGAGCCAATTGGATATGGATCGTATGGATTATTTGAAACGCGATAGTTTTTATTCGGGTGTTTCAGAAGGCAATGTCAATTCAGAACGATTGATCCAAATGATGAATGTTGCGGATGATGTTTTGGTTATTGAAGAAAAAGGAATTTATTCTGTTGAAAAATTCTTGATGTCCAGACGATTAATGTACTGGCAGGTTTATTTACACAAAACCAGTTTAGTGGCCGAGTTAATTTTGACGAAAGTCCTAAAAAGAGCTAAAGAATTGACATTAAAAGGAGTACAGTTGCCTTGCAGCAAGCCGTTGTTCTTTTTTATGGAAAATAAAGTTACGATGGACACATTTGATGCCGGGAGGTTAGATTTATTTGCACAATTAGATGATTTTGATATCATTAGTGCTTTGAAATCATGGCAGCAACAGGATGACTTTACGCTATCCTCCTTAAGTAAAATGATTGTAAACCGTGATTTATTAAAGATAAAATTAACGAGTGAAAAAGTCACTTTGGAAGAATTACAGCCGTTGAAAGAACGTTTTGCAGCAGAGCATCATATTTCTTTACAAGAAACAAACTATTTTATTTTTAGAGGAAAAATAAAAAATCAGGCTTACAGCAAACAGGCAGAACCCATACGGATTTTGAATAAAGACAAAACAATTGAAGACGTTGTGGATGCCTCTGATCAATTGAATTTGAAATCATTATCTAAATCCGTTACTAAATATTACATATGTTTTCCAAAACAACTGTTATAAATTCAGTATTTAAAACCTATTTTTTATATTTTTGTCGGGATGAAATTTACAGCAGAACAAATAGCAGGGATTTTAGAAGGTGAAGTTGTAGGAAATCCCATGGCAGAAGTTTCTAGATTATCAAAAATCGAAGAAGGCATCGAAGGATCACTAACTTTCTTGTCAAACCCCAAGTATCAGAATTATATTTATTCTACTAAAGCATCTGTAACAATTGTTAATGATACTTTTATAGCAGAGGCACCAATTACTACAACTTTGATTAAAGTGATTGATGCGTATTCCGCATTTTCTAAATTATTAGAATTTTACAATCAGGTAAAATTAAATAAAAGTGGGATAGAACAACCCTCTTTCCTTTCGGACAGCGTTAAATATGGAGAAAGTTTATATTTAGGGAGTTTTAGTTATGTAGGTCAAAATGTCGTTTTAGGAGAAAACGTAAAAATTTATCCCAATTGTTTTCTGGGTGATAATGTAGTAGTAGGGGATAATGTTATTCTATTTGCTGGTGCAAAAATTTATTCAGAGACCATAATAGGGAATAACTGTACGATACATTCCGGAGCTATAATAGGTTCAGATGGTTTTGGTTTTGCACCTAATCCAGACGGAACTTACACTAAAATCCCACAAATAGGAAATGTTATTATTGAAGACAATGTTGATATTGGGTCTTGTACTACAATAGATAGAGCCACAATGGGTTCAACTATTATACGAAAAGGCGTGAAGCTGGACAATCAAATTCAAATTGCGCACAATGTTGAAATTGGGGAGAATACGGTAATAGCGGCGCAAACCGGTGTTGCGGGTTCAACTAAAATTGGCAAAAACGGAATGATTGGTGGCCAAGTTGGAATTTCTGGACACCTAACCATTGGCAATAATGTACGAATTCAAGCGCAATGTGGTGTAGGAAGGAATATTAAAGATAATGAAATCTTACAAGGAAGTCCCGCATTTGGGTACAATGATTTTAGTAAATCGTACGTTCATTTCAAGAATTTACCCAAAATTGTTGCAGAAATCGAAGAATTAAAAAAACAAATTTTAAACCAAAAAAATGGAAAAAATGGTTAAACAGAAGACCATCAAAACAGAAATCTCTCTAACTGGAGTTGGATTACACACAGGTAAAGAAGTGAAAATGACTTTTAAACCTGCTCCAGTCAATAATGGTTTTACTTTTGTTCGTGTAGATCTAGAGGGACAACCTATTGTGGAAGCTGATGCAAATTATGTAGTAAATACACAAAGAGGAACCAATTTAGAAAAGTTAGGGGTAAAAATTCAAACACCAGAACATGTTTTAGCGGCATTGACGGGTTGTGACTTAGATAATGTCATCATAGAATTGAATGCTTCTGAACTACCAATAATGGATGGCTCCTCTAAATTCTTTGTTGAAGCTCTTGAAAAAGCGGGTATCGAAGAACAAAGTGCAAAAAGGAATGTATATATAGTAAAAGAAGTTATTTCATTTACTGATGAAGCCACAGGCAGCGAAATTTTAGTGATGCCAAGTGATTATTACTGCGTTACTGCAATGGTTGATTTTGGGACTAAAATTTTAGGAACTCAAAATGCGACTATGAAAAATATTTCTGATTTCAAAACGGAGATATCTGAGTCAAGAACCTTCAGTTTCTTGCATGAATTAGAATCTCTTTTAGAGAACGGTTTGATAAAAGGAGGTGATTTAAATAATGCTATCGTGTATGTTGATAAAGAAATATCAGCCACTACAATGGAAAGTTTGAAACTCGCTTTTGGAAAAGAGCAAATAACGGTTAAACCAAATGGTATTTTAGACAATCTGACTTTGCATTATCCGAATGAAGCGGCAAGACACAAACTACTTGATGTAATAGGTGATTTAGCTTTAATTGGAACTAAAATACAAGGTAAGGTAATAGCTAACAAACCAGGACATTTTGTCAATACACAATTTGCGAAGAAAATGGCTAAAATCATAAAAATTGAACAACGAAATTATGTTCCTGTTTTTGATTTACATCAGGAACCATTGATGGACATTCATAAAATCATGGCAGTTCTGCCTCATAGACCCCCATTTTTATTGATTGACAGAATTATCGAAATGTCAGAAACTCATGTGGTTGGAATGAAAAATGTAACCATGAACGAAAACTTTTTTGTAGGTCATTTTCCTGAAGCTCCGGTTATGCCAGGTGTTTTAATTGTGGAGGCCATGGCGCAAACAGGAGGGATTCTTGTTTTAAGCACGGTTCCGGATCCGGAGAACTATTTGACTTATTTTATGAAAATAGATAATGTTAAATTTAAACACAAAGTATTACCAGGCGATACTTTGATTTTTAAATGCGATTTAATTACGCCAATCCGACGAGGTATTTGTCATATGCAAGCAAATGCGTATGCAAATGGAAAACTGGTTGCTGAAGCAGAATTGATGGCCCAAATTGCTAAGAAACAGTAATTTTTTTGTTGATTTGGTTAATCGTGTATTCGGTTAATCGATTAAACAGTTAAACGATTAAACAAAGAATATGAATCAACCACTAGCATATGTTCATCCCGGCGCTAAAATCGCCAAGAATGTTGTCATTGAACCGTTTACAACCATCCATAATAATGTAGTTATTGGGGATGGCACTTGGATAGGATCTAACGTTACCATAATGGAAGGCGCAAGAATAGGAAAAAATTGTAATATATTCCCTGGTGCAGTAATTTCAGCAGTTCCACAGGATTTAAAATTTGGCGGAGAAGATTCTTTAGCAATTATTGGAGATAATTGTACCATAAGAGAATGTGTGACCATCAATAGGGGAACAATAGCCTCCGGACAGACTACCTTAGGTAATAATTGTTTGGTAATGGCAACGGCGCATATTGCCCACGATTGTCACATAGGTGATAATGCTATTATTGTAAACGGAGTCGCTCTGGCTGGTCATGTAACCGTTGGTAAATATGCCGTTATTGGAGGATTGGCTGCCATTCATCAATTTATCCATATTGGAGATCATGCCATGATTTCTGGTGGATCCTTAGTAAGAAAAGATGTTCCCCCGTTTACCAAAGCCGCAAAAGAACCTTTGTCGTATGTAGGTATTAATTCTGTGGGATTAAGAAGACGTGGTTTTACAACAGAAAAAATCAGAGAAATTCAAGATATTTACAGAATTCTGTACCAAAAAAATTATAATACCACGCAAGCTTTGGGTATTATTGAAGCTGAAATGGAGGCCACGCCGGAAAGAGATGAAATCATTGATTTTATTCGAAACTCCTCAAGAGGTGTAATGAAAGGCTATTCAGGAAATTATTAAGAATCAACAAATCAACAAATAAAAATAAAAATGGCATCTACATCAGACATTAAAAACGGATTGTGTATTAAATACAACAACGATATCTACAAAATAATTGAATTTCTTCATGTAAAACCAGGAAAAGGACCAGCTTTCGTTAGAACTAAATTAAGAAGTTTAACAAACGGAAAAGTATTGGATAACACTTTTTCTGCGGGTCATAAAATTGAGGAAGTTCGAGTTGAAAATCATAAATTTCAATATTTGTATCCGGAAGGTGATGAATTCCATTTTATGAATACAGAAACCTTTGAGCAAATTTCCTTGAATAAAAATATTTTGGATTCCCCAGGATTATTAAAAGAAGGCGAAAATGTAATGGTAAGTATCAATACAGAGACTGATTTACCTCTTTCTGTAGATATGCCGGCATCTGTAATTCTTGAAGTGACTTATGCGGAACCAGGTATCAAAGGAAATACTGCTACAAATGCAACAAAATCAGCAACTGTTGAAACAGGAGCCACTGTAAATGTACCTTTGTTTATCAATGAAGGAGATAAAATTAAAATAGATACTGCATCAGGTTCTTATATGGAACGTGTAAAGGAGTAGTTTTTATAGGTTTTCAGTATCAGTAGATAATTCGAGTTGTAAAGAATTAAAACTGGTACTGAAAACTGAGACTAAAGAAATGAAAAAATGAAATTCCAAAAAGTATATACTTTAGAAGAAATTGCAACTATCATCGACTGTGAATATGTTGGTGATGCTAATTTTCCTGTTTTGGGAATGAATGAAATTCATGTTGTCGAATCTGGTGATATTGTTTTTGTAGATCATCCTAAGTATTATGATAAAGCGTTAAACTCAGCGGCAACTATAGTTTTAATCAATAAAAATGTAGCTTGTCCTGATGGAAAAGCATTACTTATTTCTAATGATCCGTTTAGGGATTTCAACACATTAACAAAACACTTTAAACCTTTTCAGTATTCAAATGTTTCAATAGCTGCTTCAGCTTCAATAGGTGAAGGAACTGTAATACAGCCCAATACATTTATTGGAAATCATGTTGTCATTGGAGAAAATTGTGTGATACATTCTAATGTTTCTATTTATGATTATACCGTAATTGGTGATAATGTAATCATTCACGCAGGAACAATTTTGGGTGCCGATGCTTTTTACTATAAAAAACGTCCCGAAGGATACGATCAATTACTTTCCGGCGGAAGAGTGGTCATCAAAGACAATGTGGGAATTGGAGCGCTTTGTACAATTGACAAAGGTGTTACTGGCGATACTATTATTGGTGAAGGCACAAAAATTGACAATCAGGTGCATGTAGGTCATGACACCGTGATTGGGAAAAAATGTTTAATTGCTTCACAAACCGGAATTGCCGGATGCGTTATTATAGAAGATGAAGTTACAATATGGGGACAAGTAGGAACTACCAGCGGAATCACAATAGGAGCAAAGGCTGTTATTCTAGGACAAACCGGAGTTACAAAATCAGTAGAAGGAGGTAAATCCTATTTTGGAACGCCAATTGAGGAATCAAGAGAAAAATTGAAGCAACTGGCCAATATTAAAAAGATACCAGAAATTCTTACTAAACTAAAATAATATGTCTGCAAAAGAAATCGTTCAACAATTTTATAAATCAGATGCTTTAATCGACAGCGAAGTCATCAAAGATTATTTGCACCCGGAAGTAATAGTAGAATGGAATAGCAGCAAAGGATTCATTCAGTTGGATTATAATTCTTTATTAAATTTATCTAATGATTTAAGCAAAGCGTATGTTCGTTCTAAAGTTCGAATAAGCCATATTATTGGTGAAAATAATTTAATTTCCGTGCGCTATTCTCATTTTGTCAAAACAATTGAAAATCCTAGAGAAGAGATGTTATTAGCACATTTTATAGCTATTTGGGAAATAAAAGACAATAAATTATACAGAGGGTATCAAATGAGTCAATTATCCTAATTTAGTGTCAAAAAACTGAACACTGAACACTGATTACTGCTTACTATTTTATACTTTTGCATAACAATTTTAAAAACTACATAAAAAATATATCATGAGTGTTTTAGTTAATAAAGATTCCAAAATAATTGTTCAAGGTTTTACAGGAAGTGAAGGAACTTTCCATGCTTCTCAAATGATTGAGTACGGTACTAACGTTGTTGGTGGCGTAACTCCAGGAAAAGGAGGAACAACTCACTTAGACAGACCCGTTTTCAATACTGTAAAAGATGCTGTAGAACAAGCAGGAGCTGATACAACTATCATTTTTGTTCCACCGGCTTTTGCTGCTGATGCAATAATGGAAGCTGCAGATGCAGGTATAAAAGTAATTATTGCAATTACTGAAGGAATACCTGTGGCTGACATGATAAAAGCAAATAGTTACGTAAAAGAAAGAAATGCTCGTCTAATAGGACCTAACTGCCCAGGAATAATTACTCCGGGTGAAGCTAAAGTTGGTATTATGCCAGGTTTCGTTTTCAAAAAAGGAACTGTTGGTATTGTTTCTAAATCGGGAACATTAACCTATGAGGCAGCGGATCAAGTAGTTAAGCAAGGATTAGGAATCACTACCGCTATTGGTATTGGTGGAGACCCAATCATTGGAACTACAACAAAAGAAGCTGTTGAATTATTAATGAACGATCCAGAAACAGAATGTATTGTAATGATAGGTGAAATTGGCGGACAATTAGAAGCGGATGCAGCTCACTGGATCAAAGCAGATGGTAACCGTAAACCAGTTGTAGGATTCATTGCAGGAGTTACCGCTCCAGTAGGACGCACAATGGGACATGCAGGTGCAATCGTAGGTGGATCTGACGATACTGCTGAAGCAAAAAAGCAAATCATGCGAGAATGTGGTATTCACGTAGTAGATTCTCCAGCGGAAATTGGTAAAAAAGTAAAAGAAGTTTTAGGTTAATCTAAACTCTAATTAAATATTTTAAAAGCCTCACATTTTGTGGGGCTTTTTTATTATAAATTCAATTAAAGAAATATCTTTGCACTTTATTAAATAAATCTGTTTTTCAGATGTAATCCTAATAAAAGTAAACATAAACGAATGGTTTCTAATGGACTTCACGATTTTGTGGGGTATTTTTTTGCTAAAGCCAATTCAAATTAAAATAAAAAAAATGTATAAAGAGTTAAAAAAATTCAAAGTTACCAATCAGTTTTCATTCACTACAGAAGATAGTTTAGCCGAAGTTTGTAATGCTTCAGAAGGATCTGGAATATTTTTAGTATATGCCGTAGCAGAAGAGAAAGAGTTGATTATGGTGGGTTCTACCGGAACTGTCCAAAATAACGGAACTTTGAAAATTAAAAACGGTGGTCTAAAAGAAAAAATTGTTGAAGGACACCAATTTGCTAAAACAGGAAGAAAATATTCTTGGCCAGCGCAAATGAAAATTGAAGAGATCAGCACGCTAGAAGTGGTTTGGTATGAGACATTCAACGATAAAACTAAAGTGATTCCAACATTCGTAGAAGGACAAGTTTTACAAAACTTTCTAGACGAAAATGGAAGATTACCAAAATGGAATGTAGCTTTTTAATACAATCCGTTTTTTTAAATAATTTAAAAGCTCCTATTTGGGGCTTTTTTTATTAAATGGTGTCGACCATTTTGTATCTACATATACATTAGTTCCTGATAATGTTTGAATAAAAGCGACAAGAGCATTAACTTCGGGAGCAGTAAGATTTAATTTTTGCCCAAAACCATTTGGCGCTAATCTTGGATCCAAATTTGTATTTCCGGGAGCTAAATTGATACTTCCATAATGCCCAATAACATTTTGTAGTGTTGTTAAATTTCCCGTATGCATAAATAAACCATTAGAACTTCCGTTTGGTTTTACCAGATCTCTCAATGAAGGTGCTCTTGTGTTTGTGATGTCAATTCCCGGGGCGTTTAAAACACCTATAATACCATTGTTTTTTGTATTGGGATCAATGTCAAATTCAGGTGCGGCATGGCAAACTGCACATCCTACTCCTCCAGAAGTTCTGTTTCCGGTTGCGTCAAAAACCGGAGGCGCCAGGAACAAATTTTTACCTTGATTTTCTTGTGTCGTAAAGTTGGTGAAGGGTTGGCCGTCGTTTGCAACTAATACCCTTCCAGCATCATATTTAGAATCAAAGGATTGGATGCTTCTAATAAATTGCGCCAAAGCCAGCTGAATCTTGCTTTCAGTAATGATTTCAGAGCCATACGTATATTTAAACAATTCTTTGTAATACCCAATGTTTTGCAATTTTGAAATTAGTACTATCAAGTTTGCATCACCTAAGGTTCCGCTAAAACCCATTTCAATGTGATTTTGAATAGGTTGTGTCGTTTGTAACTCTAATGTGGTTGCTCGTTCGTCCCAAAAAAACTTGTTTTCTCTTGAAAATCTAGAATTCACCAATCTCATAGAATGTCTGGTGGTCTTTCCGTTTATTCCGTCGCTGGCAATAGCCACATCTCCAAAAGCATTTGCTTGAATGTGGCAGGAAGAACAGGAAATTGTGTTATTTGAGGATAAGTTTTTATCATAAAATAGAACCCGACCTAATGTTGCTCCTTTGTCAGTTACTGGATTTCCTGCAGTGTTATCTTTAGTTATGTAAGAAGGGATAATTTGGTTAGCATAATTACTCAAATTATTTAAATCAATTTTACCAGGAAAAGTAGCAGTCACATTGGGATAGGAATCGGCAATCACAGTTGTTTCATTGCTTTCATTTTTGCTACAAGCTGTAAAAACGAGTAATCCTACAAAAAATAATAAGGAAGAGATCTTGTTCATATCAATTGGTTAAGTTAAAAAATGAAGTCGTTGATTCTATTTGGGTTTCTTGTATTTTAGATTGTTTTTTTACTTTTTTTTATAATTAGAGTCAATTTCAAATCTAGTAATTTTATTATGATTACATCTAAACATTTTGAAGCTTTAATCATGTCAAACAGTTTTACTTAGTTTTAGGACAATTTTTTTTATAAAAGGTTTAATTGAAGATGTATTTTTTTTTCAACCCACAATTATTGCTATATTTGACAAGTGTAAATTAGCCCTGATAGAAGTGGAAATCCTTTTTCTTGTCAGTTCGATTTCGTTTGAAAAGCGAGGAGGAGAACAAGAGAAAAAGATTGAAACGGATAGCAGGAATAGCTTCAAATAAATATTAAATTAATTTTAGAACATGAAATTACTAGAAGGAAAGGTTGTTATAATTACTGGCGCAAGCCGTGGAATTGGTAAAGGAATTGCAGAAGTTTTTGCTAAAAATGGGGCAAATGTTGCTTTTACGTACAGTTCATCTGTTGAATCAGCTTTGGCTCTTGAAAATGAATTGAACGCTTTAGGGATTAAAGCCAAAGGATATCAATCAAATGCAGCCGATTTTAATGAAGCACAAACTCTTGTAGACGCGGTTTTAGCTGAATTCGGAACAGTCGATATTCTGATAAACAATGCCGGAATTACTAAAGACAACCTATTGATGCGAATGTCTGAAGGCGATTTTGATCAAGTAATTGATGTTAACCTGAAATCGGTTTTTAATATGACTAAAGCCATTCAACGTACTTTCTTGAAACAACGTTCAGGTTCAATTATCAATATGAGTTCAGTAGTAGGAGTGAAAGGAAATGCAGGACAAACGAATTATGCGGCTTCTAAAGCGGGAGTTATTGGTTTTTCTAAATCTGTAGCATTGGAATTAGGATCTCGTAACATTCGTTGTAATGTAATTGCTCCGGGATTTATAGAAACGGAAATGACCGCTAAGTTAAATGAAGATGTTGTAAAAGGATGGAGAGATGGAATTCCTTTGAAACGTGGCGGAACTACTGAAGATGTTGCTAATGCGTGTCTTTTCTTTGCTTCGGATATGAGTGCGTATGTAACGGGACAGGTTATGAATGTTTGCGGAGGAATGCTTACCTAAAATTTAATTAAAAGATTGTAAAATTCAAAGATTTAAAGATTTTTGAACTACGTAATTAATTTTTAATCATTAAATTCTTCAATCTTTTAATAAAGAATAAATGACAACAAACACGCTACTATTATTACTGCTTTCGTTACTAATAGCTGGTGGTTTGTCATTTTTTCAATATATTTACAAAGCCAAAAACAAATCGAAAGTCGGTTGGTTTTTGGCTTTTTTGCGTTTTTTATCCATTTTTGGAATTTTAATGTTGTTGATTAATCCAATACTAACCAAAAATACCTTCGAAACGGTAAAAACACCCTTACCGATTGTTGTTGATAATTCCAGTTCTATTTCTTTTTTGAATGCCAATGAAAAAGCATTAGAATTGTATAAAAGAATACAATTAAACTCAGATTTGAAAGATAAATTCGATGTGCAAACGTATCAGTTTTCAGATGATTTTGAACCTACGGAAATTTTTGATTTTAAGGGAACTCAAACCAATATCGATGTTGTTGCCAAAAATCTAAAAAGCATTTATAAAAACACAGTATATCCAACAGTTTTAATCACAGATGGAAACCAAACTTCAGGGAATGATTACGTCTATAGTTTTGACCCCTTAAATAAAGTTTATCCGGTAATATTAGGCGACACAACAAAATTATTTGACTTAAAAATCAATCAACTGAACGTTAATAAATATGCTTTTCATAAGAATAAATTTCCTGTAGAAGTTTTTTTGCAGTATTCAGGAACCAAAAGTGTAACAGCTGATTTTGTTATTTCACAAGGGAATTCGGTATTCAGTACACAATCCATTACCTTATCACCATCCAAGAAGACAGCAACTGTACCCGTACTTTTGCCGGCTGATAAAATAGGATTACAGGTTTTTAAAGTTACAATTTCATCAAAAGAAAAAGAAAAAAATACATATAACAACACCAAGAATTTTGCAGTTGAAGTTATTGATCAAAAAACAAATATTGCCATAATTTCAGCTATAAATCATCCCGATTTAGGGGCTATGAAAAGAGCTATTAAATCGAATGTACAGCGTAAAGTAATAATTATTAAACCAAATGAAATCAAAACATTACAAGATTATAATGTTTTGATTTTATACCAACCAACGACTGAATTTAAAACTATTTTTGAAAGTAATAAAGTTGCCGGAATTAATACATTTATTATTACTGGAAACAACACCGATTTCAATTTTTTGAATCAGCAACAGGAGAATTTGAGCTTTAAAATGAGTGGACAAAAAGAAGAGTATTTGTCGGTTTTTAATAAACAGTTTAATTTGTTTGCTGCGGACAATATTGGGTTTGAAGATTTACCGCCTTTGCAAAACGCTTTTGGAACCGTAACTACAAAAGGAGTTGTGTCAGTTTTGCTTTCATATAAAATCAGAACAATAGATACGAATGCGCCTTTACTGGTTTTTGCAGAAAATCAAGGCAGGCGAGCCACTTATCTTTTGGGTGAAAATAGTTGGAAATGGCGCTTGCAAACACATGTAAATAATCAATCTTTTGAAAAATATGACGTTTTCATGGATAAGATTATTCAATTTCTGGCTTCTAATAATTCTAAAAAATCATTGGTTGTTGAACATGAAAGTTTTTATAATTCCGGTGAAGCCATTGAAATAACGGCACAGTATTTCAATAAAAATTATGAGTTTGATGAAAAAGCCCGTTTGACTATAACGGTAAAAAATACCGAAACCAAGCAAACGAAAAATTACGATTTATTAAAAGGGAATAATTCCTATAAAGTCAATCTTGACGGATTGAAAGCCGGTTCTCATACTTTTACAGTAAAAGAATTAAATTCTAAAACGACGTATTCCAGTAGTTTTGAAATTCTTGATTTTGATATTGAAAAACAATTTGTTAATCCCGACGTGGAGAAATTGACGCAATTAGCTGGGCAAACACAAGGAAAAGCGTATTTTTCAGATCAAGTAGACGTATTGATTAAAACGCTTTTAGAAAATGAGGAATACAAGACGATACAAAAGAGTAGTGTTACCAAAACTCCTTTGATAAATTGGATGTGGTTATTGGTTTTAATTTCAATTTTACTGACAACCGAATGGTTTGTTCGAAAACACAACGGATTACTTTAATAAAATACAATTAAACAACATGGATTTTAGACTGAAAGTATTTTATACTGTTGCCAATCGTTTGAGTTTTACAAAAGCGGCAACCGAATTGTTTATTACGCAACCTGCTATTTCCAAACACATTCAGGAATTAGAAGAGGACTATAAAATCAAACTGTTTGACAGAAATGGTTCTAAAATAGCATTGACAACTGCTGGTGAGGTATTATTGAAACACACCAAAAACATTTTTGAAGTATACCGCGAAATTAATTTTGACATGAGTACACTGATTAATCAACGTTCCGGATTGTTGCAATTAGGAGCCAGTACTACAATTTCTCAGTATATAATTCCGCCCCTTTTAGCTCGTTTCCATCAAAAATTGCAAGATGTAAAAGTAAGTTTACTCAACGGAAACACGGAACAAATAGAAAACGCTTTATTAAGAAAAGAAATTGAAATAGGAATTGTTGAAGGGCAATCCAAAAATAAATCTATTAAATATACCGAGTTTTTGAAAGACGAATTGGTTTTGGTCTGTAAGAGTTCCAATCCGTTAGTAAGTCGTGATGAAGTGACTCAGGATGATCTTAAAAAGATGCGTTTTTTAATGCGAGAACAAGGTTCAGGAACACTTGAAGTTATTGAACATGCGTTGAAACCATTTAAAATTAAAGTATCCGAACTACAAATTGAAATGCAATTGGGAAGTACAGAAAGTATAAAATCCTATTTAATGCACTCGGATTGTGTGGCATTTATATCGATTCATGCCATAAAAAAAGAACTTCAAAACAATGAATTGGCTATATTAGATATTGAAGACCTGATTATAGAACGATACTTTTATATTATTACGCTTCAAGGAAAAACAGATTCATTATCTGATTTGTTTATTCAGAATATTTCCAATCATTATAATTTAAAGTTATAGCAGATTATAATTTGCGATTGGCATAAATAGTTTTATCGTTCCACCTTTGTACTGTACTAATTCAACAACTTTACATTGGAAACGAATCAAAAAGCAATTCAGAAGGAATCTTTTATTTTTTTTAAAGTAAATGCCACATTGCAGCAACTCATTTTCGTTGCATTGCTTTTGTTTTGCACCACAATTTTTATTTCTCCACCAATTGCTTTGGTACTAGGATTGATTGTTGCCAACCTTTTTGGACATCCTTTTTTAGAATTGAATCATAAAGCAACTAATTATCTGTTGCAGTTTTCGGTAGTTGGTTTAGGATTTGGAATGAATGTTCACAGTGCTGTTTCAGCCGGAAAAGAGGGTTTTTATTTTACAATTGCTTCTATTGTGAGCACTTTAATTTTAGGAACTTTTTTAGGAAAATGGTTTAAAACGGATACAAAAACATCACATTTAATTTCTTGTGGCACTGCAATTTGCGGAGGAAGTGCAATCGCCGCTATTGCTCCCGTAATCCAATCGAATGAAAAACAAACCTCAGTTGCTTTGGGAGTGATATTTATTCTGAATTCGGTAGCGCTATTTTTATTTCCTGCAGTAGGTCATTGGCTGGATTTATCGCAAAAAGAGTTTGGATTATGGTGCGCTATTGCTATTCATGATACGAGTTCTGTAGTAGGAGCAGCGAGTAAATTTGGTCCTGAAGCCATGCAAATAGCCACAACAGTAAAATTAGCCCGTGCGTTGTGGATTATTCCTGTAGCATTGATTACCGCATTTATTTTCAAAAATAAATCTGGAAAAATAAAAATTCCTTATTTTATAGGATTGTTTATTTTGGCAATGATTGCCAATACCTATCTGCCAGAAATGAAGAGTGCAGGACCACATTTAGTTTCACTTGCCAAAATAGGCCTGACGGTAACTTTGTTTTTAATTGGTGCCGGATTAAATAGGAATGTAGTGAAATCAGTGGGATTAAAACCGCTTGTGCAGGGAGTTTTGCTTTGGACATTCATTGCAGTTGCAACTTTAATTTCAATTATTTATTTAAAATAGTTTTATGACGGAAGGTTTTTCGTTTGATCACATGAAATTGTAATCTGATATAATCATACAAAAGTGCAAACAATAAAAAGGTTGCGGCAACAAAAAGTGTTTTCATGCCTAGTAAATTATACAAAAAACCACCTAGAATACAGCCCATGAAAAAGAATATAATAATAGACAATCTCAAATAAATACTGATCTTTAATTTTTTATTTTCTTCTGGTTTTTTATAAAAAAATAATTGTGACAGTTCGATTCCCAAATCAGTAAAAAGCCCCGTTAAATGGGTTGTTCTAACTGTAGACTGAGAGATTTTTGTAACCAAAGAGTTTTGTATTCCCATGGCAAAAAGCATCGAAAAAGCAATCCATTTTCCTTCAATGCTGGATAATTCAGACGCTAGTCCAAAAATACCAATGCCAATCAAAACAATCATTTCCAGTGAAATAGGAATGACATGAGATAAATCAGGATGTTTTTTAGAAATTAATTCTGCTAAAAAATTAGAGGTAAAAGCGCCCAACAAGAAGAAAATAGTAAATACAAAAAAGGTAATAGCAGCTATATAATTCTGTTTCATTATTTCTTCGGCAAAATAGGCAAAATGTCCCGTAACATTTGTGGTCAACGTGTGTACGGATAAAACTCCAGTAACATTTACAATTCCGGCAACAAAAGATAGTAAAGTGGCTAAACGTAGGTTATGAATAAAAGTTCTGTTTTTTCCTTGATGTCGAAACATAGTTGTAGTTTTCTTGTTTTAATTAACAGAATCTTAAACTCAATTTTTTCTAATAACGATTTAAAGAAATACATTTGTACTTCAAAAAAATAAATTTAATGAAAAATTTTAAAATTAGACCTACACTTATCACTTTATCTGCTCTTGGAGTTGCACTTTTTCTTTTGTCGTGGGGCGTTATTGGTCATGAACGAATCAATAGAGCGGCGGTAATGGCACTTCCAAAACCATTGCAGACCTTTTTTTACAATCATATCGATTTCATTACCCAAGAATCTACTGTTCCGGATTTGAGAAGAAATATTTTGAATGATAAAGCAGAGCCGCCCCGTCATTATTTTGACATGGAGAATTTTGGAGCTATGGAAACGTTTCCTAAAACTATGGAAGAAGCGAAGCTGAAATACGATGAGAAATTTTTGACTAAAAACGGAATTTTACCTTGGTATATTCAGGATATGATGGTCAAATTGACTAAAGCGTTCAAGGACAAAAGAAAAAATGAAATTTTATTTATTGCGGGGGATTTAGGCCATTATATTGCCGATGCACACATGCCGTTGCATACATCAGACAATCACGATGGACAAAACACGAATCAAAAAGGAATTCATTCCTTATGGGAAAGCCGTTTGCCGGAATTGTTTGCCAAAGGGTATAAATTAAATGTACCTGAAGGAATATATTTAGACAATGTGGAGAAAGCTACTTGGGATATCGTTTTTGACACGCACAGTTTAGTGGAACCTTTGTTGGCTGCCGATAAAAAATTAAGAACTGCAACTGCTGAAAACAAAATGTACGTAACGGATACCGATGGAAATGTTGTCAAGAACAAATACGGAGGAATGTTATATTCCGACGAATATGCTGCTAAATTGCACACGGAGTTGAACGGAATGGTTGAACAACAAATGAAAAAAGCCATTACAGCCACTGCAAGTTTTTGGTACACGGCTTGGGTTAATGCCGGAAAACCAGATTTAAGTACTCTTGATACTGCCGAACTTACAAAGCGCAATAGCAAAACTTTAAAAAAGGATTTGAAAACTTTTGAAAAAGGAACTCTTTTTGGTTTAACAAACGAAAAAGAATAACGATATATTTCCAATTAAATAACGGGTAAAACTTCAATTTTACCCGTTTTTTTATGCTAATAAATTTTTTGATATTTTTTTTTCTTTAACATATCCGAGACTGTTTGATGATACGAAATCATTTCATTTACTAAATCCGTTCTTTCTTTTGTGAGCGGTATTTGATCATAAAATATTTAAAAATCAGTAGCTGCTTTTTGATTGGGTTTCAAAGTCAATTGAAATTGTTTGACGGTTTGTTTGAGAGAAATAATAGTCAATACATTTTACCCCGCCATCAAGAGATTTTGCATCTCCGGGAATATCAATTTTTCCATTTGGATACGTGAATGGTCTGTGATTGCTCACGGTCATAATGTGATTAAAAAACGGCTTATTTGCCGCTGCTTCTTTGTTTATTTCCGAGAGTGCTTTGTTGTACATATCTTCATCGCAAACGTCCCAAATATTAGCAAAAGTGATTTCGTTGGGTTCAAATGTTTTTTTGTCTACAATTTCATATCCATTTCCTGAAAAGAAATCGCCCATATTGTCAAAAAAGGAATCGCCGCCATACATGAATTTTACAGTATAGCCTTTTTGTTTAAAGAGCATTCCGGTAGGGAATTTATTTTTATTGTCTTTCCTTTTTATAACACTTTCGCCGGGAGTAGGAGGAAAACATAAAGTAATGGCTTCAAGTTCACTTTTCATAAATGCCATATAAAATTTATATAATAGGCTGGTTTTTTAATTAATTGACAAACATATTTTAAGAATTTTATTTAACGGATAAAGCAGGAATTGCCAATAACGATAATGTGAAGAGAAGCAGGTAAATTCCTGGAATTTTGATTTTTTGTACAAAAGCGGGAATGCTTTCAATATAGTTTTTTGATTTCTTTACTTTTAAAATAAGTGACCAATCCTGTACAAATAAATAGTGCAGAAAATAAGGGAATAACAGGATAGGATTGCATAATATTACCTATCACTTCATTAGTATACACCAGATAATTTACTGCGATAAAATTGTATTTGACCCCAAATTCATTCCGAAAAAGGTATTCACTGATTCTATTTTGTAAAATTAAACCACATATAGAAAGATGACAAAGGAAAATAACCAGAACCTGATTTGTTTCGGTATTTTGTATTGGAGATGAAAATATGATAGAGCCACAAAAAGTCACTGACCAAAACAAAAACAAAAATCAGATAAAAATCCAAATATAAATAAGTGTAGCGTATCAATCCAAGTAAAGGAGGCTTGTGTGATGGGATAAAAAAAAAGAATAACTCTTAAAATAAAACTCATACTAATGTAAAACACTACAATTAAGCACTGAGAATGTAGTGCCGTTTTTCTAATTCATAAAAACAGACTAACTTAGTAGCCTGCTAGCAAGAGTGGATTAGGATAATGAAGTAATTTTATACTTTAAAGAGTCTAGCTGTAACGGCTATAAAACTCTTAAACGCAAATAAAAAAATAAAAATGAAAATAATAGCAGTCATTCCCGCACGATACGCTTCGACACGATTTCCTGCCAAACTAATGCAGGATTTAGGCGATAAAACGGTAATTTTAAGAACGTATGAAGCAGCTGTAAACACTAAATTATTTGATGCTGTTTTTGTAGTAACTGATTCCGATTTAATTTATGACGAAATACGTACTCACGGAGGAAACGTTATTCGAAGCATCAAAGAACACGAATCCGGAAGTGATCGAATTGCAGAAGCAATAGAAAATCTGGATGTTGATATTGTAGTCAATGTACAAGGAGATGAGCCTTTTATTGATGCGGCACCTTTAGCTAAAGTGATTGAAGTTTTTAGAAATGATTTGGATAAAAAAGTAGATTTAGCGTCGTTGATGCGCGAAATCACGAATGAAGCAGAGATTAATAATCCCAATAATGTAAAAGTTGTGGTGGATCAAAACGGATTTGCCTTGTACTTCTCCCGATCGGTTATTCCGTATCCAAGAGCGAAAAATGTAGGCGTACGGTACCTGCAACATATTGGTGTTTATGCGTTTAGAAAACAAGCATTATTGGATTTTTATAGTTTGCCCATGCAATCATTAGAAGCATCTGAAAAACTAGAGCAATTGCGTTATCTTGAATTTGGGAAACGCATTAAAATGATCGAAACTACTCACATTGGTATTGGTATTGATACCCCAGAAGATCTAGAAAAAGCTAGGGAAATGTTAAAAATTCAGAGCTGAAAAACCGTTTTGATTAGGCAATTTTCTCGATGACAATAAGTTCGTTATGAACTTCAACTCTTGGAATAGTTCTAATTTTAAATTGATTTTTGTAAAACTCGGTTACATATTTTTTATTTCTTTGATTTTGATTTTCATCTAATAACATCGTATTAAAAAGAATAAAACCATGACTTTTTAAAAGCGAGCAAACCCTATTGGTAAAAAAAGGTTCAAATAAAAAATTAGGCATTGTAGTGTCCTGAAAAATATCAATGATAATCAAATCGTATTTAGTAGGGGTTTTTAACACAAATGCAAAAGCATCCTCAATTACAATTGTAAGATTTTTTGTTTTATCCAAGTCAAAATAGGCATTGGCTATTGTAATTATTTCAGGATCAATTTCAACACCGGTAATTTTTCCTTTGTATTTTATTTCTTCTACCAATGTTTTGATGACACTTCCACCAGCAACACCTAAAACTAAAATATGCTCCATGGGCACAATTTTTTTGTATCCAATGTTTTTTAAGCCTAACCTCAGAATCCGTTGCAAACTGCCATAGGAATAATTTGTGTTTTGCGAATCCATGACCAGTTCCCCATTTGCCCAAGTCACCTCAATCGATTTGCTCAAAACCGATTTAGTTTGATAAATAGTTAAAGGAATTACGTAGCTGAATATTTTTTTTAGCATTAATGATAGATTTACCCAAAAATAAGATATTAATTATTTATTTTGTACGAAAGAAAGCAAGAATGAAGAAACAATTATACAAATGGATATTTTCCAGACTAATGGGTTGGAAAGTAGTGGGTAGTATTGATCCAAATATCACGAAATGTGTCATGATGATAATGCCACATACCAGCGCTCATGATTTTTATTTAGGGGTTTTTATCCGAGCAATAACCGGTTTACAAATGAATTGGGTAGGCAAACAGGAATTATTCCGTTTTCCTTTGGGATTTTATTTTAGATACATGGGTGGAGAACCGCTTGATAGGACAGGAGGGTTGAATAAAGTGGATTCTATTGCAGCTATTTTTCAAAGAAAAAAGGTTTTTCGTCTGGCAGTAGCACCGGAAGGAACCCGTAAAAAGATTAGCAAACTTAAAACAGGATTTTATTACATTGCTTTAAAAGCAAAGGTTCCTGTAATTCCTATTGCATTTGATTTTGGAAAAAAAGAAATTAATTTAGGAAATCCTATTTTTCCTTCGGGAGATATTGAGGCCGATATAACCGTTTTGAAAAAACATTTTATAGGAGTCAAGGGTAAAATTCCAGAACAGGGATACTCATTTGAATAACTCTTAAAAAAACTTAAAAAATGTTAAAACCATATAATTGATTTCTCGTAAGTGTATTAAAACTCTAAAATATACAACATGAAACATTTGGTTATTAGTACCGCATTTTTAGTTTTATTTTTCGCTTGATACAATAATAATGATTCTGATACTAGCCCGGCAGAATTAAATTTGATGACATCCAGTAATACCTCCGGGAAAATTACGCTTACCAATTTATTAACTACAACACCAATAGTCAAATTATTTGCCAGTGCTGCTTCAGCCACTGATGGTGGATTAATTATAATTAAAAATTTCTCAACTGTTTTCGCTTCAACTGCTGCTGCGGGAACAATTGCAGTAACGAATCAAGTACGGATTTATGGTTCTAATTCACTTTTAGGCAATCCTGTGGCTGTGGCTTATGACAGTGTTACAAAAAACATATATGTTGCTGAAAGATTAAATGCAGGAGGACAAGTACTAACGTATAGTTTTCCTGTTGGTTCGGGTGATTTTGCTCCCGTAAATGCGAGAGCGGAAGCGGGTGTAACGTCAATTTTTGTCTTAAGAAAATAGATTTTTGTTTTCAAAAATGCTTTTTTAATCGATAACCCCAATTCTAAAATCAGAATTGGGGTTATTTATTTAATTTGGAACATAACTCTTGAAAGAGCCATTTTTATAAAAGATAACAATGGTGTCAATTTCAGAAGCAACCGCTTCACCAGGACTATTTATTGGATCACTTTTTTTAGTTTCCAATGCAGGAATCAAAACAGTATTTTTTAGTTCAGAAAATAAATTTTCAGAGATTATTTGATCACTGGCCAGAGCAGGGATATTTTGTTCAGAGACCTGATTAATAATTCTTTCTCTAGTGTTAAACTCTTCCGCATTTTTTGGAAAGGTTCCTTTTCCATTCAGAATCCAATACAAATCAACATCAGGAAAAACATCTAAAATTTTAAGTATAAAATCCAAGCTTGGTTTGTTTCTCCCAGAAAGCAGGTGAGACAGGCTGGAGCGTTGCACACCAATTTTATCTGCAAAAGAAGAGGCATTCAAATTGTAGTAGTCCAGTATAATCTCTAATCTTTTTATAAAATCTTCTATGTTTACCATTGTAAATTAATGTAAAAATTAACTAGTTACAAATGTAATCAAAAGAAGCTTACGTATCAAAATTAAAGGTATAAATAGTATTTTAAAAGTCTAATAAACTAAAGTTATACTTTTAATAAATACACATAATTAATTGATAAACAAAATTCTAATTATTATAAAATAAATTTATAACAATTGTTAACATTTGCCGGATTTTCTACCTGGTTTAACTGGCGAAAAGTGTTTACAGTATTGAAATATTCTTTGTTTTGAATGTTTACAAATGTAAATGCAAAGATGTTTACTTTTGTAAATCAAATAAAATGGTATGAATTTAGAAGAATTATTCGATCAGTTTAAGGAAGAATCCGTTCGTGGACGGTACGTCACTTTAACATCAATCGAGCCTTTGTTGCAAAAATTAAACACGAACAATCAACTTCAAATTATAGGAAAATCAGTTCTTGGAAAATCTATTTATTCGTATGAAATTGGAAAAGGAAAAACGAGAATTTTTCTGTGGTCCCAAATGCACGGAAATGAAAGTACAACTACAAAAGCGCTATTCGATTTTTTTAATGTACTGCATAGTGGTTCTGCATTAGCACACCAATTATTAGACTTCTTTACTTTTTACACCATTCCGATGTTGAATCCTGACGGTGCAACATTATACACAAGAGAAAACGCCAATAAAGTTGATTTAAATCGCGATTCGCAAGCGCTGACACAACCAGAAAGCAAGCTGTTAAGGGCAGCTTTTGATTCCTTTGAGCCTGATTATTGTTTTAACTTGCATGATCAGCGTACTATTTTTGGTGTAGATGATACCGGGAAACCTGCAACAGTATCTTTTTTAGCACCTTCCTATAATGAAAATCGAGATATAAATGAATCTAGGTTGAAAGCGATCAACTTGATTGCCGGAATAAATGAGGATCTACAGCGTTATCTTCCCAATCAGATTGGGCGTTTTGATGATTCGTTTAATATAAATTGCATTGGAGACACGTTTCAGTTTTTAGGAGTGCCCACTTTATTGTTTGAAGCGGGTCATTTTGAGAATGATTATCAAAGGGAAGAAACACGAAAATACGTTTTTATGAGTTTAATTTCAAGTTTTAGGATACTCTCCGAAAACGTTATAGTTGATAATGGAATTGACAAATATTTGAGTATTTCTCAGAATAAAGTCGTTTTTTATGATTTTATGTATAAAAACATCAAAATAAATTATGATGGTATCGAAATTATCACCAATTTTGCAGCACAATACAAAGAAGAGTTAATTGAAAATCAGGTCTGTTTTAATGCCTATGTTTCACAAATAGGCGATTTAGAGGATTATTTTGGTCATTTCGAATATGATGCTAAAGGAGCTTTATACAAAGATGGTTATAATGATATTCCTAAATTAAATCAAAAAGCTGATTTTTATTTAGATAATAACGTGAAATTTGTTAACGGAATGATAAAAATATAATATTTACGTCTTTTTGTTGTTTTTATGTATATTTTTATACTTTGTTATAGTAATTAATAATATTAATTAAAGAATTATGAGTAAGTTTCGTTTAGATGAAGTAGATCACCAGATTTTAGATATGTTGATAGACAACACAAGAGTTCCATTTACGGATATTGCAAAAAAATTATTGATTTCAGCAGGAACTGTGCATGTTAGAGTGAAAAAAATGGAAGATGCCGGTATTATCATGGGATCCTCATTAGTGCTTGATTATGATAAATTAGGCTATTCTTTTATTGCTTATGTTGGTGTTTTTCTAAATAATACGTCTCAAACGAAGTTTGTTTTGGAGCGTATCAACGAAATTCCTTTTGTAACAGTAGCTTCAGTCACCACTGGAAAATTTAATATTTTTTGTAAAATTAGAGCAAAAGATACCAAGCATGCTAAAGATGTGATCTTTATGATTGATGATATTGATGGTGTTTATAGAACCGAAACAATGATTTCCCTTGAGGAAAGTATAAATGATAAGAAGCGTTTGATGCATACTATTTTCAAAAATATGTAATTACTCTTGAATGCACTATATTATAAATATAACCTCAAGTTAGTTCTTGAGGTTTTTTTATGAAAAATTAACTAAACCAACAACCAACTACAACAAAATTATGTACACACTACCCAAACTTGAACGTTTTAATCAAGATGTCCTCTCTAAATATCACATTTATAATAGTGTTTTTATAACATTGCCATTTCACTCCATAGATAATACGGGAGCTTTACTTCCTTTGTTTGCAGATATTTGTGATACAGGATTTAAAAAGCAAGAAACTCCAAAAGAAATTTTTGATTTTTTTGCCAAAAGGTATTTACATGATCCTTCAGAAACAGAAAAAATTGATATTATGTTTCGTTTTATTCAATATATCGAACGCCAAATTGTTTTGTTTGATGCTATTGAAGATGCTGCTTTTCCAGTTGTTAATAATATGGAAGGACGAGGATCTTTAAGAGATATCAAAGAAAAATCAGATGCAAAAGACAAGGAAGAGGAATTGATTGATTTTCTGGAAGATTTCAATGTAAGGACAGTTTTGACGGCGCATCCTACGCAATTTTATCCGGGAGCAGTTCTTGGGATAATTACTGATTTGACCGAAGCGATTCGGAAAAATAACTTGCTTGAAATTAAACAGTTACTGGCTCAATTAGGAAAAACGCCTTTTATTCAAAACGAAAAACCAAATCCTTTTGACGAAGCAGTAAGTTTGATCTGGTATCTTGAAAATGTTTTTTATCAAACTTCAGGCGAGATCGTGCAGTATTTGCAAAAAAACATTTTTAACGGCAACTCCATAAAGAATCCTTTGATTAAACTTGGATTTTGGCCAGGCGGCGACCGTGATGGAAATCCATTTGTGACTACTGAAATAACGCTGAAAGTAGCGGAACGTTTGCGAACTTCTATATTGAAGTGTTATTATATCGAAATTAGAAATTTAAAAAGAAAACTAACCTTCTCTGGTGTAGATACTTTAGTGACTGAATTAGAACAAAAACTTTATAGGTCTGTATTTTATTCTACAGGAGAAATTTTCATTACTTTGGATGAATTCAAATCACAATTAAATAAAATTAAACAAATAATTATCGATCAGCATCAATCGTTATATTTGGATGAATTGGACGCGCTATTAATAAAAGTAAATTTATTTGGATTTCATTTTGCGTCATTAGACATACGTCAGAACAGTAAAATTCATGATGCTGTGTTCAAAGATATAGTGGATTTTTATTTAAAAACAAATCCCTCTGTTTTTCCGAAAAATTATTTTGAATTAACAGAAAAAGAAAAGTTTACGATTTTATCAAATGTAAGTGGGAATCTTGATGCTACTGTGTTTTCAAATGAAATGTCGCGTTTGACAATCGAATCCATTCAAACGATAAAAACAATTCAGGAAAAAAACGGAGAATTTGGCGCTAACCGTTACATTATCAGTAATAATGAAAGTGCACTTAATGTGATGGAGACCTTTGCGTTATTTCGTTTGAGCAATTGGGAAAATCCTCCCGTTGATATTATTCCGCTTTTTGAATCGGTTAATGATTTGCAAAATGCACATGCTATCATGGAAAAATTATATACTAATCCTGGTTATGCAAAACATTTAACGAACAGAGATAATAAGCAAACCATCATGCTTGGTTTTTCTGACGGTACAAAAGACGGAGGATATTTGATGGCGAATTGGAGTATTTACAAGGCCAAAGAAGAGCTTACTGCAATTTCCAGAAAATATGGTGTAAAAGTAATTTTCTTTGATGGTCGAGGCGGTCCACCAGCGCGTGGCGGAGGGAAAACACATAAGTTCTATGCTTCATTGGGGCCTAATATTGAAAATAACGAAATTCAGGTTACTGTACAAGGTCAAACGATTAGTTCTAATTTTGGGACTTTGGATTCCTGTCGCTACAATTTAGAAAATTTATTGAGTGCCGGAGTAACCAATCAGGTTTTCAGCAAAGGTCAAAATGAATTGACTTTGGACGAAAAAAACATAATGGATCAATTAGCTGGTTTAGGATATGAGAAATATTTAAGCTTTAAAAATCATCCAAAATTTATTCCTTATTTAGAGCAGATGAGTACGTTGAAGTATTATGCTAAAACAAACATAGGAAGTCGTCCTTCTAAAAGAAGTAAATCAGAACATTTAGATTTTGCTGATTTACGAGCGATTCCTTTTGTAGGTTCTTGGAGCCAATTGAAGCAAAATGTACCCGGGTTTTTTGGTGTAGGTACAGCTTTAAAACATTTTGAAGATACAAATCAGTGGGATAAAGTTCAGGATTTATACGATAATTCGTTGTTTGTTAAAACCTTATTAGAAAACAGTATGATGTCATTGGCCAAATCATTTTTCCCATTGACTGCTTACATGAGAAAAGATCCTGAATTTGGAACATTTTGGCAAATTATTTATGATGAATTTTTAGAAACAAAAAGATTACTTTTGAAAATTGCAGATCATAAAGAGCTTATGGAAAATTATCCAGATGGTAAAGCATCAATTCAAATAAGAGAACGTATAGTGCTGCCACTATTAACAATACAACAATATGCTTTATTGCGTATCAATGAATTAAATAAAGAAAATACCCCTGACGAAGCTTTGATACAAGTATACGAAAAAATTGTAACCCGTTCCCTTTTTGGAAATACTAATGCCAGTAGAAACTCCGCTTAAACGATAAAATATGAAGTCAACTCAATTACCCGAAAACGAATATGCCTCTTTTTATACTCCGTATATAAATGCTTTGGGAGACGTAAATTTGATGGAAGAATTAGAAATTTCATTACATGATTTTATCCATTTTATTCAAAACATTCCAATGGATAAATTTGATTATAGATATGCGCAAGGGAAGTGGAATATCAAGGAAATTATTCAGCATGTAATTGATACGGAGCGCATATTTGCCTATCGTGCGTTGCGAATTTCAAGAAATGACCAAACAGCTTTGCCTGGTTTTGATGAAAATGATTATGTAAATAATACTGAAGCTGCCAATAGAAGTATTCAAGATTTACTAACTGAATTTTCAGCAGTGCGACATTCGAATTTATTTCTTTTCAAAAGTTTATCTGAAGAGCAATTAAAGAGAATTGGAACTGCCTCAAATACTGCTGTTTCAGTTCGAGCCATAGGTTTTATTATGATTGGACATCAAAAACACCATCAAAAAGTTTTTGAAGAAAGGTACTTATAAATTATTGAAAACAAGTCGACCAAATTTTCAACTTGTTTTCAAAAGACATAGTATTTACAGGATTTGTGGAAGGCATCATATAATATGTGATGCCTTTTATTTGACCAAATTTTTTTAGAAAGTATTTATGACTTTCTTTTCCGTTAAAAATAATTTTTGTGATGCCGGGAAATTCTTTAAACAATGTTTCAAAATCAGTTTCTTCTTGGTTTTTGATGGGAATATTTCAGTTTCAGAATTTACAAAATCCAGAAAGGATTGTATCATATTAAGGTTTAAAGTATAGCTTTTTCTTTTTCGAGTATGGCTAATGCTAACCGGATTTTTCCGTAGTCTATTTTTTCTTCAAAATAATCAAAATAAGGTTTTAAGGCATTTGGTGATTCCAGTTTTATTTGCGCTTCAGCAATTTGAGAAACTTCTTCTTTTGAGATAAGCGAATCCAAATCTATATTAGCTCCATCAACATACAGTTTTGCTAAATGAGACATAATTGTACTTAAACCTAATTTTCTTTTTTGGGCAATTTCCTCTACAGAGAATCCGGTAGTATAAAGTTCTAATGTTTCTTTGTAGGTTGTGGCTTCTTTTTTCTTTTTAGCGCCTTTTGCTTTCTGGAAATCTTGGATAACTTTTATAAAAGCATCGCCATATTTTTCTAGTTTTGCTTTACCAACGCCATCAATTGCTAATAATTCGGTATCGCTCATCGGTCTTTCAATTTCCATTTGGCGTAAAGCCGCATCACTGAAAATCACATAAGCCGGAACAGATTCTTCCTTAGAAATTTCGTACCGTAGTTTACGTAAAGTTTCAAAAAGTGAATTTGCAACGGATTTGGTTTGTTTAATTTCTTGCTTGTCGATATTGATTTTTTGAACTGTGGTCAGTTGTACTTTCTCACCTTCAAATAATACTTTTTTTGCAAAGGCTGTCAATTTGATTTTGTTTTGCTGGTGAAAAGCAATTTCACAATAGCCCAAATTGATCAATTGTATCAAATATTGATTCCAGTCATACCATGATAAATTAGCACCAACACTGTATGTTTTCAGGTTTTGGTATTCTTTTTCATAAATATATGCATTTTTTGAACCGCGTAAAAAGTCAATGATTACTGGTAATGGTTCTATTTCCTTCAACCGAATAATTGCCGATAAAGCTTTTTGAGCGATGACCGTTCCATCAAAAAAAAGTGGTGGATTTTTACAAATATCACAGTTTCCACAATTCTCTGTGACAAGTTCGCCAAAATAGGAAAGCAATATTTTTCTGCGACAACTCAACGCATCGGCATATTGTTTCATTCGTTCTAATTTGGCCAGTTGCACTTCAGCATTCAAACCTTGAGAGGCAAATTTTTGCAACTGAATCAGATCACCATAACTTTCGAATAATACCGTTTCTGATGGTAATCCATCGCGACCGGCACGACCAATTTCCTGATAATAGCCTTCAATGTTTTTAGGTAAGTTATAATGAATGACCCAGCGTACATTAGATTTGTCAATTCCCATTCCAAAAGCAATGGTAGCACAAATCACCTGGCAATCATCATTGATAAATTCATCTTGTGTTTTAGAACGAATTTTCGTGTCTAAACCTGCGTGATACGCTTTGGCATTCACGCCTGTTTTTTGTAGTTTTTCAGCCAATTCTTCTGTTGTTTTTCTGCTTAAACAGTAGATAATTCCCGATTCATTGGGCTTTTCTAGGATGAAATCTATAATTTGTTTGACTCTGTCCAAAGCGGGACGCACTTCTAAACTTAAATTTTTTCGATCAAAAGAAGCAACAAATATTTTTGGATTTATCAAATTTAATTGTTGGCTAATATCTTTACGTGTAGCCTTATCAGCCGTTGCAGTTAAAGCTAATATTGGAGTAGAAGGGAAGCGCTTTTTGAGGTATCCTAAATTAGTATATGCAGGACGAAAATCATGTCCCCAAGCTGAAATGCAATGTGCTTCATCAATAGCAATTAAACTTATGGTCAAACTATTGAAAAGATTATCCAGAAACGACAGGCTTTCCGGAGCGATATACACTAATTTAATCACATTCGATTTTAACCTTTCGATATAAAACTGACGTTCATTTTCAGTTTGGCTACTGTTGATGAAACAGGCTTCAATACCATTTGCTTTCAGACTATCTACCTGATCTTTCATCAAAGCAATCAGTGGAGAAATTACGATTGTAATTCCCGGAAAAACCAATGCGGGCAATTGAAAACAAATTGATTTTCCTCCACCTGTAGGCATAATTGCCAATGTATCCTGTCCGGAAAGTACACAATTTATTATCTCTTCCTGGTTTGGGCGAAATTTTTCAAAACCAAAGTTTTCTTTGAGTTTGGCATATAAAATTTGATTAGTCATTTTGGCGTATATTTAGAAGTCTAAAGTTATAAAAAAAGGAACTCGTGAATGAGTTCCTTTTAATAAATATATTTGAGAAGGGATTAATTAATCCTCTTCATCGTCATCGTCATCATCTGAAAAATCTTTTTCGTCTGCATCTTCATCATCATCTCCTGAACCAGTATCTGGTTTATCATTAGCATTAGCATCATCCTCGTCATCATCATCCATATCGTCCTCTAAATCAAGCCCTTTAATTGGTTCAACAACTTCATCGATGATTATTTCATCATCTTCATCATAATTTTCAATTCTATCAGCCAGTTTTGTGCTCACTTTTACTAAATAAATGGTATCTTCAGTTCGTACTTCAACTGCTTCAACTAATTCATTTTTAGCGTTTCTAAAACTAATAATATTTGAATCATCATAACCATCTGGAAATTTATCAACCAATAGGTTTAAAATTTCATTGGTAAGTTTGGCGTAATCTACAATTACTCTTTTCATAAAATATTCTATAAATCTAATAAATAAGCGAAAATTAAAGGAGCTACAATGGTAGCATCGGACTCAATAATGAACTTAGGGGTTTTAATGTCTAATTTACCCCACGTAATTTTTTCATTTGGCACCGCTCCAGAATACGAACCGTAACTGGTTGTTGAATCTGAAATCTGACAGAAATAACTCCAAAAAGGAATGTCATGCATTTCCATATCTTGGTATAACATTGGTACTACACATATTGGAAAGTCTCCAGCAATACCACCACCAATTTGAAAGAAACCTACACCATTTGTACTGTTTTTAGGATACCAATCAGACAAGAAGACCATATATTCGATACCGGATTTCATTGTTGAAGCTTTTAAATCTCCTTTTATTACATAGGATGCAAATATATTTCCCATGGTACTATCTTCCCATCCCGGTACAATGATAGGCAAATTTTTCTCAGCGGCTGCATACATCCAGCTGTCTTTTAGGTCAATTTCATAATATTCTTCAAGAACACCTGAAAGCAACATTTTGTACATAAACTCATGCGGAAAATATCTTTCGCCTTTATCATCTGCATCTTTCCATATTTTGTAAATGTGTTTTTGCAAACGACGGAAAGCTTCATGCTCCGGGATACAAGTATCAGTTACACGATTTAATCCTCTTTCTAATAAATCCCATTCGTCCTGTGGAGTCAAATCACGGTAATTAGGAACTCTTTCATAATGAGAATGAGCGACTAGATTCATCACGTCTTCTTCGAGATTTGCACCAGTACACGAAATAATATGCACTTTGTCCTGACGAATAATTTCAGAAAAAATCTTACCAATCTCGGCAGTACTCATAGCTCCAGCCATGCTCACCATCATTTTTGCACCATTGGCTAATTGTTCTTCATATGCCTTAGCGGCGTCAACTAAAGATGCAGAGTTGAAATGCAAATAATGCTTTTCTATAAACTGACTGATTGGTCCTTTGCTCATTTTTATTTATTTAAATACTTAGAAATCAATTCGTTAAAATTAGTATTTCAAATTTAACGAATTTTTATATTGAATAATTGTTATTTATTTTTTGTCGTACCCTAATATTTTCAAAACATCGTCGGAGGTTTGTTGTTCGGAGAAAACCTCAGTAGCTAAAATACCATTTTCGTCTCTGTCTATTAATATATGTTTGGGTTGCGGAATCAAACAGTGATGCAAGCCACCGTATCCGCCAATCGTTTCCTGATAAGCCCCAGTATTAAAAAATCCTATGTATAACGGTTTTTCTTTGTTGTATTTGGGGAGATAGATTGCGTTCATATTTTGCTCAGAGTTGTAATAATCATCGCTGTCGCATGTCATTCCTCCTAATAAAACTCTTTCGTAAGTTTCATTCCAGCGATTCACAGCCAGCATGATAAAACGTTTGTTTATAGCCCAAGTGTCCGGTAGCGTTGTGATGAAAGAGGAATCAATCATGTTCCACTTTTCTCTGTCATTTTGTTGTTTTTGATACAATATCTGGTATATTGCACCGCCACTTTCTCCTACTGTGAAGGACCCGAATTCAGTGAAAATATTTGGAACCTCAACCTCGGCTTCATCGCAGGCAATTTTGATTTGATTGATAATTTCGTCAATCATATATTGATAATCGTACTCGAATGCTAATGAATTTTTGATCGGAAAACCACCGCCAATATTCAGTCCATCAAGTGTAGGGCACTCTTTTTTTAATGCAATATAAACTTTGATACATTTTACTAATTCATTCCAGTAATAGGCATTATCATTTATTCCTGTATTGATAAAAAAGTGCAACATTTTTAGTTCCAATTTTTTATTTTCCTGAATTTGTTTTTTGTAAAAATTGACAATGTTTTTATACCCTATTCCTAATCTTGACGTGTAAAACTCAAATTTAGGTTCTTCCTCAGCAGCAATACGAATTCCAATTTTGAATTTCCCTTTTATTTGTTCTTGTAAAAGATCAAGCTCTTCATAATTATCAATAATTGGAATTGCATTTTTATGACCATTATTTATTATTCGGGCTATATTTTCAATATACTGATCTCTCTTAAAGCCATTGCATATCACATAGGTGCTTTTATTAATTTTTCCGTTTGCCAGTAAGTTCTCAACAATATTGATATCAAAAGCAGATGACGTTTCAATATGAATGTTATTTTTAAAGGCTTCATTCATTACAAATTCAAAATGAGAACTTTTAGTACAATAGCAGTAGTAATATTTTGCCTCGTATTTGTTTTTCTCCATCGATTTACGAAACCAGCTTTTGGCTTTGTTAATGTTGTTGGAAATTTGAGGTAAGTAGGTGAATTTTAATGGAGTGCCATATTGTTCTACCAATTTCATTAAATCGATATTATGAAACTGAAGGTTGTCTTTGTTTAAAGTAAATTCTTCCTGTGGAAAATAGTAGGTTTGATTGATTAAATCAGAATATTTTGTATTCATTAGATGTCATAAATTTATAGATTAAAATATTGTAAAATAAAGAAACCCATAATTCAAACCCGAATATTTGCATAGATAATCTGAAGTTTTTCGTGATCTGCTTTCATGTATTGAAAAACATCAAAACTAAAGTTTCCTTTGATAGAATAAAAACGTTTCAATATTCTTAGAAAAGAGATATTGTTTCGGGTTTTATTACAACTATAATTTTGTTTGTTTTGACTTTTTTTCATTACTGCAAATGTAAAAAATATTATATACGTAATGCAATCCTTTTTATAAAAAATAATTAAGATTTATAATCCTGAAAGGCTTTAAGAATTAATTCATTTTCAACCATTTGATTGATTTTTATTTTTCCGATACCTTCTATCAATGCGAACTGGATGTTTCCATATTCGTTTTTTTTGTCGTGAATCAGTAATTCTAAGATTGGTTTGATATCATTTTCTTCAAAAACGATGTCGGTATAGATAGCCTTTATACTGGATTTTATCTGAGAATATTCTTCTATATTGATCAGTTTTTTATGTAGTGAAAGGTAACTCTCTAATATCATCCCAACGGCTATGGCTTCACCGTGCAATAAAGTTGTTTTGTTATCATTTTCCAAAAAATAACTTTCAATGGCATGACCCAGTGTGTGACCAAAATTCAACGCTTTTCGGATATTTTTTTCGGTTGGATCTTGCAGCACAATTTCATTTTTTATCTCGACTGAACGGTAAATTAATACATCAAAATCAGCAAAATCTATAGTCTTTAAATCTAAAAATTGCTCCCAATATTCTTTATCATAAATCAAACCGTGTTTCAGCATTTCGGCAAGACCGGAACGCATTTCGTTTTGTGGCACTGTTTCTAAATATTGAGTATCAATAAGCACCATTTTAGGCACATTAATAACACCGATTTGGTTTTTTAAATTTCCTAAATCCACCCCGTTTTTGCCACCTACAGAAGCATCGACCATTGCGAGTAAAGTGGTTGGAACGTGAATAAAATCAACACCGCGTTTGAAGGTTGATGCTACAAAACCACCTAAATCAGTGACAACGCCACCGCCTAAGTTAATGATAAGGCTTTTTCTGTCAGCCCCAAGTTCCGTGAGTACTTTCCAAATTTGGACGCAAGTCTCAATATTTTTATTTTCTTCGCCAGAATCAAATTCAATGATTTCAATTATAAGATCAGTTTCCAGAACAGGAAGAAAATGGGGCAGACAAAACTCATTAGTATTGCTGTCAACAATAATAAATAGGTTGGAGTATTTATTTTCTTTTAAATGAAGGTTTATTGCTTCATATCCTTTTTCGTTAAAATGTATCGGGTAACTGTTGGCTTGAATTGATTGCATCTGTATGGATTAATTGGAACCGCAAAATAAGGCATTTTTTGCTAAATAATATTCAAAACTCTGTCTATATTTGTACAAAAATCTAACAAATAATGGAAAAAATATTCAATAATACTCAAGTTGCCTTTTCATTAAAAAGTGATACGGAACTTGACAGAGCTTATTTTCTTTTCAAAATGATTGCTAATCAGCCTCTGGTACGTATTGGAACTGCAGTTACAAATTTTGCCCTTAAAGCCAATCTTCCTGTTGAAGGTTTGATTCGCGCTACGGTTTTTGACCATTTTTGTGGTGGGATAAATGAAGTGGACTGTCTTTCGGTGGTAGATAAAATGTATACCAAAGGAGTTTCCTCTGTTTTGGATTATTCTGTAGAAGGAAAAGAAGCCGAAGATCAATTTGATGCCGCGCTTGAAATGACCTTGAAAACTATTGAATTTGCGAGAGAACGCCAAGCCATTCCTTTTGCCGTTTTTAAACCAACCGGTTTTGGGCGTTTTGAATTATATGAGAAGTTGGGCGAAAAACAAACATTGACTCCAGAAGAACAGGCAGAATGGAATAGAGTGATGGCTCGTTTTGATTTAGTTTGTAAAGATGCCCATTCTAAAAATGTTGCTCTTTTGATAGACGGTGAAGAAAGTTGGATGCAAGATGCGGCTGATGATTTAGTGACCGAAATGATGCGCAAATACAATAAAGAAAAAACCATTGTTTTCAATACGTTGCAAATGTACCGTTGGGATCGTTTGGATTACTTGAAAAAATTACATGAACAGGCTATAAAAGAAGGTTTTTTTATCGGAATGAAATTGGTTCGTGGTGCGTACATGGAAAAGGAAATTGTTCGGGCTGCTGAAAAAGGATATCCATCACCAATTTGCGCTTCAAAAGAAGCTACGGATGAAAATTATGATGGTGCTGTGCGCTATATGACGGATCATTTAGAGGTAATGTCTGTTTTTGCAGGTACCCATAATGAGTCCAGCACTTATACGCTAATGGAATTAATGACGGAGAAAGGAATAAAAACTAATGATGACAGAATCTGGTTTGGACAATTGTATGGTATGAGCGATAACATCAGCTACAATATGGCCGCTAATGGCTATAATGTTGCTAAATATTTGCCTTTTGGTCCAGTAAAAGATGTGATGCCGTACTTAATTCGTCGTGCGGAAGAAAATACTTCCGTAGCGGGACAAACGAGTCGTGAATTAGAAATGATAAAAGCAGAACGCAATCGAAGAAAAGGGAAGTAGGAAAGTGGTCAGTGATCAGATTTTAGTATTCAGTTATATTAGAATTTATAAAAAGTTTTAATAAAAAACTCCATTCAGCTTATTGAATGGAGTTTTTTAATGTCAAATTTATGAAATCTAAAAATTGCTAAACTGCAGATTACTTAAATTTTTATAAATCCCATTTTCTAGAGCGATTAATTCCTGATGTGTTCCTTGTTCTGTGATTTTTCCTTTATCCAAGACCAAAATTTGATCCGCACTGCGAATCGTCGATAGGCGGTGCGCTATTATAATACTAGTTCTTCCTTGCATTAAAATCTCTAAGGCTTCCTGAACTAGTTTTTCACTTTCACTATCTAATGATGATGTGGCTTCATCCAGAATTAAAATACTTGGATTTTTCAATAATGCTCGGGCTATGGCAATACGTTGTCGTTGTCCGCCGGAAAGTTTAATACCTCTTTCTCCCACAATTGTTTCAAATTTTTCAGGGAAACTTTCGATAAAATTATAGGCATTGGCTTGTTTTGAAGCAGTAACAATTTCTTCTTCGGTAGCATTGGGATTTCCATAAGCAATATTCTCTCTGATGGTTCCGCCAAATAATATTACGTCTTGCGGTACAATACTCATGTTTCCACGAAGACTTTCTAAATCAAAATCATAAATATTTTTTCCGTCAACCAATATTTCTCCTTCATCAATAGTATAAAAACGCAATAATAGGGAAGCAATAGTCGATTTTCCGGTTCCGCTTGGCCCTACAATAGCAATTTTTTGACCAAAATTAGCCGTAAAATTGACGTCTTTTAATACTTTGATTTCTTTTCTGGAATGGTAACTGAACGCTACATTCTTGAAAGTGACATTGCCTTTTATTTTTTCAATTGTTGCCGGATCACGTACCGAATTAATTTTTTCAGGAGTTTCATCTAATAATTCAAAAACACGTTCGGTTGCGCCAATCGCTTTTTGGATTTGGGCATATAGTTCCGCAATTCCGCCAAAAGAAGCACCTACAAATGTAGAATACAACACAAACGAAATCAATTGGCCAACGCTCATTTCTCCGCTAATACTCAATCGAACACCAAACCAAACTACGGCAACAATAGCTCCAAAAAGACAGAAAATAATGAATGAAGCAAAATACCCTCGGTATTTCCCGCCTTTGATGGCAATTGCAACCACTTCTTTTATTTTTCCGTTGTAACGGGCAATTTCGTACCACTCATTGGCAAAAGCCTTAACAATACTGATGCCTTGCATGGTTTCTTCAACAATTACTTGACTTTCGGCCACTTTATCTTGAACATTTTTTGAATATTTCCTAATGAATCGCCCAAAAATAACCGCAGCAACGGCCACTAGCGGCATTACGGACAACATCAATAACGTCAATTTGATGCTTTCATTGGCCAATAAAAGAACGCCACCAATAATTAAAATGAATTGTCTTAAGAATTCGGCTATAGTAGATGTTAAAGTATCTTGTATCTGGGTAATATCTGAACTGATTCTACTGTTTAATTCGCCAACACGCTTTTGCGAGAAGAAAGACATAGGTAGTTTTACCAAATTGCTGTACAGTGATAATCGTAGATTAGCTAAAGTATTCTCCGTAAAATTGACAAATAAATACAATCTAAAAAACGAAAAAATGGACTGAAGAAATAAGATTACAATTAAACCACCCGCAATCATGTTAGCTTGAGTATTGTCTTTGTTTTTCACACAATCAATTAGCATTCCCATCAACTTAGGAAAAGCAAGAGCAGTCGCTCCAGTGAATAATAAAAAAACTAATCCTACATAAAATTTCCATCGGTGATTTCCTGCATATTGAAATATTACAGTTGCTTTTTGGAGTGAACTTGCAGTAATTTTTGATTTTGGTAAATCGTTTTCTTTGAACCTGGCCATTATCTATTGTTTATGTCGCAAATGTAAGACTATAGCGAATGAATACAAAAAAATACTAGTTTTTCATTACAAAGATAAAGTGCTATTATAGAGCACGAAAGAAAACTGAGTCACTATTTTATTGATTTTTTTTACTTTTTTGCTTGCAGATACGATTTCTAGCTGTATATTTGCACTCGCAATAAGGATATGAAAATATCTGCATTGTTTAGGGCAATTAGCTCAGCTGGTTCAGAGCACCTCGTTTACACCGAGGGGGTCGGGGGTTCGAACCCCTCATTGCCCACCATAAGGGACAAGGAAGAAAAATTCTTCTTTGTCCTTTTTTTATTTGAAAAATTTTTTAGCAGTCTGACTGAATCAAAAACTAACACTTCCTCCTATTTATCAAAGACATTTCATAGGTAATATTTATCCATGCGAATCAAGTGTTGAAAAAAGCTAAAAAAAAAAAGAAAGATATATCTTTCGAATTATTTGTAGGAAGATAAAATTAATTTGCTTTTACTTTGGCATAATGATTGTCTCTTTTAGGGTTGTACAAATTATTAGTGTCATACAACGATTTTATTTAAATTAATACTATGATATCATATATTTACTTGGCAAATGAAAATTTTTAATGACAAAAAGACTTAAATAAATATATGTCAAATCATAAAATACTTACTATTGACAATCTGTCACTTCAGGAATTTGATTCGGAAGCAGATTTAATTCCACTTTTGACTCCCGAAGACGAGGAGGAAATGAACAATGAGGCTTTACCTGAATTATTGGCTATATTGCCCTTGCGGAATATGGTTTTATTTCCAGGAGTTGTAATCCCAATTACTGCGGGACGCGATAAATCGATTAAATTGATCAATGACGCTAACGCTGCAGGGAAAACTATTGGAGTTGTTGCTCAAATCAATGAGGAAGATGAAGACCCAACCAAAGCAGATATTCATAAAATAGGTACGGTAGCCCGTATTTTACGTGTACTGAAAATGCCTGACGGGAATATAACGGTAATTCTTCAAGGTAAAAAACGTTTTGAGATTGAGACTGTTATTGATGAAACATCTTATATTACTGCAAAAATCAAGGAAGTTCCAGAGAAAAGACCTAAGAAAAACGATACTGAATTTGTTGCCATTCTGGATTCAATCAAAGAATTAGCGATTCAGATTATAAAAGAAAGTCCAAACATTCCCAGTGAAGCTACTTTTGCGATCAAGAATATTGAAAGCCAATCGTTTTTAGTCAACTTTGTGACTTCGAATATGAATTTGACAGTTAAAGAAAAACAAGATTTATTGGCGATTAATGAATTGAAAGAAAGGGCTTTAGAAACGCTTCGCTACATGAATATTGAGTTGCAAAAACTCGAATTAAAAAATGATATTCAGTCTAAAGTTCGGTTTGATTTAGACCAACAACAGCGTGAATATTTCCTGCACCAGCAAATGAAAACCATTCAGGAAGAATTAGGTGGCGTTTCTCAGGAAGAGGAAATGGACGAAATGTTACAGAAGTCCTTGACCAAAAAATGGGACGAGAAAACCAAAAAACATTTTGATAAGGAATTGTCTAAAATGCGTCGCATGAATCCCCAAGCGCCTGATTTTGGTATTCAAAGAAACTATCTGGAGTTGTTTTTGGAATTGCCTTGGAACGAATATTCTAAAGATAAATTTGATTTAAAAAGAGCACAGAAAATATTAGATAGAGATCATTTTGGTCTTGAAGATGTTAAGAAAAGAATGATAGAACATTTGGCAGTTTTAAAATTGCGAAATGATATGAAATCCCCAATTATTTGTTTGACAGGACCTCCCGGAGTTGGAAAAACATCTATTGGACGCTCTATAGCAGAAGCTTTAGGCCGAAAATATGTTAGAATTTCTCTTGGTGGGTTGCGTGATGAAGCGGAAATTCGCGGACATAGAAAAACGTATATAGGTGCCATGCCTGGACGAATTATCCAAAGCTTGAAAAAAGCCGGAACCTCAAATCCTGTTTTTGTTTTGGATGAAATCGATAAATTATCAAACAGCAACCAAGGTGATCCGTCATCAGCATTATTGGAAGTTTTAGATCCGGAACAAAACAATTCTTTTTATGATAATTTCCTTGAAATGGGATATGATTTGTCTAAAGTGATGTTTATTGCTACATCGAATAATATGGCTGCGATTCAACCTGCGTTGAAAGACAGAATGGAAATCATCAAAATGTCAGGCTATACGATTGAAGAAAAGGTAGAAATTGCACGTCAGCATTTGTTTCCAAGACAATTGAAAGAACATGGTTTGACAACCAAAGATTTAACTATTGGTAAAAAACAATTAGAAAAAATTGTCGAAGGATACACACGTGAATCCGGAGTTCGTGGCCTAGAAGCTAAAATTGCTCAAGTAATCCGTAACGCAGCAAAATCCGTTGCAATGGAGGAAGCGTATAATAAAAAAGTAACGGATGACGATATCATAAAAACGCTAGGTGTTCCAAGGCTAGAAAGAGATAAATACGAGAATAATGATGTTGCCGGAGTAGTAACTGGTTTGGCCTGGACCTCTGTTGGCGGTGATATTTTGTTTATAGAATCGTTGCTTTCCCCAGGAAAAGGAACCATGACAATTACCGGAAACTTGGGTACAGTAATGAAAGAATCTGCCACCATTGCTTTAGAATATATTAAGGCCAATGCATCATTTTTAGGATTGGATTCAGAGCTACTTTCTAAATATAACATTCACTTACACGTTCCGGAAGGAGCCACTCCAAAAGACGGACCAAGTGCAGGAATTGCAATGCTGACGTCCTTAGTTTCGTTATTTACACAAAAACGAGTGAAGAAAAACCTAGCCATGACAGGAGAAATTACTTTACGTGGGAAAGTATTGCCAGTAGGCGGAATCAAAGAAAAGATTTTGGCTGCAAAAAGAGCCAATATTAAAGAAATTATTCTGTGTCATGAAAATAAGAGTGATATTGATGAAATAAAACCTGAATATCTGGAAGGACTTTCTTTTCATTATGTAAAAGAAATGAGCGAAGTATTGAAATATGCTCTAACTGATCAAAAGGTTAAAAACGCTAAGGATTTGTAATAAAAACAAATTCTAAATTTAAAATCCAACTTCTAAAACTTGATTTTCAAGCAAAGGAATTTGGATTTTTTTATTTGTAATTACCAGTTTTAAAGTTGCCATTTATTGTATTTATAATTTTATCTTCGCAGTTGCGTTTTACTTATACAAACTCCAATTTAAAGCATGCTAAAAAAACTATATCTGTACTCTTTTATTTTTGTTTGTGCTGTGTCTTACAGTCAAATAGGAGGGAAGTACACCTATCAGTTTTTAAATTTAGTGACCTCACCAAGACAGGCAGCTTTAGGCGGGAAAGTGATTACAATTTATGATGAGGATGTCAATCAGGTCCATTTTAATCCGGCTACTATAAATGCAGAAATGGACAACCATTTGGCTTTGAATTACGGGAGCTACTTTAATGAAGTGACTTATGGAACTGCTTCGTACGCGTATACATACGATCGTCATTTACAGACCTTTCAGGCGGGTATAAATTATGTAAATTATGGTAATTTTGAAGGATTTGATGAAAATGGCCAGCCTACGGCAGCATTTACTGGAAGTGAAATAGCGCTTTCTTTCGGGTATGCCTATAATATTCCCTATACGAATATTCATATTGGTGCGAGCGCTAAATTGATTTCTTCAAATTTAGACATTTATAATTCTTTTGGTGGTGCGTTAGATATAGGCGCTCTTTTTATTGATGAAAAAAATGATGTCAATTGGGCTTTGGCCATTCGAAATATAGGCACACAGTTTTCAACGTATAATGGTACAAATGAAAAACTGCCACTAGAAATAATCGCAGGAGTGTCACAGGAATTAGAAAATGTCCCTATTCGCTGGCATCTTACTTTAGAGAATTTACAGCAATGGAATATTGCTTTTTCAAATCCAGCTAGAGCTACATCTTCATTTAATGGAGAATCAACCGAAGAGAAGGTGTCATTTGTAAATAATGCTTTGCGTCATGTAATTATGGGAGTAGAGCTTTTTCCTAAAAGAGCCCTTAATTTGCGATTGGGATATAATTTTAGACGAGCCGAAGAATTACGTATTGTCGAGAAACGTAATTTTTCAGGAATTTCATTGGGTTTTGGACTTAAATTAAATAAACTTAAATTTAATTATTCATATTCAAGATATACCTTAGCAGGAAATACAAGCCTTTTTGGATTGACAATTAATTTTCAAGAATGATTTTGATATAACATTGAACTTTAAATTTTACATTTTGAACAAAAAAATCACCATTGCGATTGACGGTTTTTCATCAACCGGAAAAAGTACTTTAGCCAAACAACTCGCAAATCATTTTGGATATGTATTTGTAGATACCGGAGCAATGTATCGTGCCGTTACTTTTTTTGCGATGCAAAAAGGATATGTTAACGCCACTTTTTTTGATAAACAAGCATTGATTAATAGTTTGTCAAATATTAAGTTGCAGTTTAAATTCAATACTGATTTGGGTTTTGCCGAAATGTATTTGAATGATGTGAATGTCGAAACTGAAATCAGAACGATTGAAGTGTCTAGTTTTGTCAGTAAAGTAGCCGAAGTTTCTGAGGTTCGCAGTAAATTAGTCGAACAGCAAAAAGAAATGGGAAAAGACAAAGCAATTGTTATGGACGGCAGAGATATAGGTACCGTTGTTTTTCCGGATGCCGAGCTTAAAATATTCATGACCGCCAGTGCAAGCACAAGAGCAAAAAGACGCTATGACGAGTTAGTTCAAAAAGGCGATAGTATCACGTATGAAAAAGTTCTCAAAAATGTAGAAGAGCGGGATTATATTGATACTCACCGGGAAGATTCTCCCTTGATAATGGCCGATGATGCGATAGAAATTGACAATTCACATTTAAATCGTAAAGAGCAATTTGAGCTTGTTTTAGAATTAGTAAATGAAATTACTAAAACGATATAATTAGTTGCAGATTTAATTTTTAATAGTAGATTTACGCCTTGTAAATTTTTTAAAACAAAAAAAACAATTCATCGCATGGGAATTAAAAATAGATTGGTAATAATGAGTTTTCTTCAGTTTTTTGTTTGGGGAGCTTGGTTGATTACCATTGCAAATTATTGGTTTGGCACCAAGAATTGGGAAGGAACTCAATTTGGATTGGTTTTTGGAACTATGGGAATTGCTTCTTTATTTATGCCGACACTAACCGGAATTATTGCTGATCGATGGGTAAATGCTGAGAAATTATATGGAATTCTTCATATTTTGTATGCTGCAGTATTATTTTTTATCCCACAAGTTACTACTCCGGAAACCTTTATTTATAGTATGCTTTTAGCAATGTGTTTTTATATGCCAACGATTGCTTTGAGTAACTCAATTTCTTACACGGCTCTAAAATTAAACAATAAAGATGTAATCAAAAATTTCCCTCCAATACGGGTTTGGGGAACAATCGGTTTTATTGTTGCTATGTGGATCACTAATTTGACCGGAAATAAAGCAACGGAATATCAATTTTATATTGCAGGTTTAGCAGCAGTACTTTTGGGAATTTACTCTTTTACGTTACCCAAATGTAAACCGCAGCGCTTGTCTAAAGAGAATGCTTCTGTGATGGAAACACTAGGATTAGAATCCTTTAAGTTATTCGCAGATTATAAAATGGCTTTGTTCTTTGTTTTCTCCATGTTTTTAGGAGGCGCTTTACAATTAACAAATGCGTACGGAGATGTTTTCTTGGATGAATTCAAACATTTTCCAAAATATGCTGATTCTTTCGTAGTGGAATATTCAACTATTATCATGTCGATTTCTCAAATATCGGAGACTTTATTTATTCTTGCGATTCCTTTTTTTCTAAGACGTTTTGGTATCAAACAAGTGATGTTGATCAGTATGCTGGCTTGGGTATTGCGTTTTGGATTATTTGCTTACGGCAATCCTACAGACGGGTTATGGATGATTATTATGTCCTGTGTGGTATACGGAATGGCATTTGATTTCTTTAATATATCAGGATCATTATTTGTTGAAACCACCACAGATCCAAAAAATCGTTCTTCGGCACAAGGATTGTTTATGATGATGACCAATGGTTTTGGAGCGGTTTTAGGAAGTTTTACTTCGGGATGGGCTATTGATAAATATTTTACTAAATCATTTAATAATACTACAGATTTGGCTGGTTTTCTGGAAACAGAAACGACGAATTCAAAGATGTTAGAATTTGTGACTGCTCAAGGGAATACAATTACGGCTGATGGATTGTTTAGTAAAGCCATTTTTATGAAAGACTGGCATACCATTTGGTTGGCTTTTGCTATGTATGCACTGATAATTGCCTTGGCTTTTGCCGTTTTATTCAAGCACAAACACAATCCTGTAGATTTTGAAAATGTAAGTCATTAGAAAGGAAAGAAAAATAAAAAAAACCGATAACTAAAAATAGCTATCGGTTTTTTTATGCTGGTAATCAAATATTTACATAACTAGCCCCGAGTGAAGCGGCATCCTTTTATACAGTATCCAGCCTTCAAAAGGCTAGATACTGTATAAAAGATATAGCGGAAAGCGGGAGTAATCGTCATAAAAACCCCAAAACGTACTGCTCCTAAAAACCAAGACATTATCGTATTTAAATTATTTTGCAAATTAAGATAAATGTGTTACTTTTGCAGTCCTTTTGGTGAATAAGAGTTTCCTTTAGGTATTACTTAATTATACAAACAACTTCTGTTGTTTTCTAGCACATTAAGAAACTCGAGAGAATACAGAATACAAATTTTCAATCAGCATGTCTGAACAAGTAAAATCACAAGAAGAGTTTTTAGCAAATTTTAACTGGCACAACTTTGAAGAAGGTATTGATGCAGTGGATCAAAAAAACTTATTAGAATTTGAAGAACTAGTTTCAAAAACATTTATCGCTACAGATCAAGAAGAAGTAGTAGATGGAACAGTTGTTAGAATTACAGATAGAGACGTTATTGTTGATATCAACGCAAAATCGGAAGGTGTTATTTCATTGAACGAATTCCGTTACAACCCAAGCTTAAAAGTAGGTGATACTGTTGAAGTATTAATTGACATCCGTGAGGATAAAACAGGTCAATTAGTATTGTCTCACAGAAAAGCACGTACTATCAAATCATGGGATAGAGTTATTTCGGCTAACGAAACAGGAGAAATCGTTAATGGTTTTGTAAAATGCAGAACTAAAGGTGGTATGATCGTTGACGTTTTCGGAATTGAAGCGTTTTTACCAGGATCTCAAATTGATGTTAAACCAATTAGAGACTACGATGTATATGTAAACAAAATGATGGAATTCAAAGTGGTAAAAATCAACCACGAATTCAAAAATGTTGTTGTTTCTCATAAAGCGCTTATTGAAGCGGATATCGAAATCCAGAAAAAAGAAATCATCGGTCAATTGCAAAAAGGACAAGTATTAGAAGGTGTTGTTAAAAACATTACTTCTTATGGTGTCTTTATTGACTTAGGTGGAGTTGATGGATTGATTCACATTACTGACCTTTCTTGGTCAAGAATCAACCACCCATCTGAAGTATTGGAATTAGACCAAAAATTAAATGTTGTAATCCTTGATTTCGATGACGAAAAAACAAGAATTCAATTAGGATTGAAACAATTAAACGCTCACCCTTGGGATGCTCTAGATGCTAAATTAGCAATTGGAGACAAAGTAAAAGGTAAAGTAGTTGTAATCGCTGATTACGGTGCATTTATTGAAGTGGCTGAAGGTGTTGAAGGTTTAATCCACGTTTCTGAAATGTCTTGGTCTACTCATTTACGTTCTGCTCAAGATTTCGTAAAAGTAGGAGATATTGTTGAAGCAGTTATCTTAACATTAGACAGAGATGACCGTAAAATGTCATTAGGTATCAAACAATTGTCTCAAGATCCTTGGACTGATATCACTTCTAAATATCCTGTAGGTTCTAAACATTCAGGTATCGTTAGAAACTTTACAAACTTTGGTATTTTCGTAGAACTAGAAGAAGGAATTGATGGATTGATTTACATCTCAGACCTATCTTGGACAAAGAAAATCAAACACCCATCTGAATTTGTAAATGTTGGTGAAAAATTAGATGTAGTAGTATTAGAATTAGATGTTGATGGTCGTAAATTATCTTTAGGTCACAAACAAACTACTGCTAATCCTTGGGATCAATATGAAGATTCATTTGCAGTTGGAACAATCCATAACGGTGAAATCTCTGAAATTGTTGACAAAGGAGCTACTGTAGAATTTGGTGATGATATCGTTGCTTTCATTCCTACACGTCACCTTGAAAAAGAAGACGGAAAGAAATTGAAAAAAGGCGAAACAGCTGATTTCAAAGTTATCGAATTCAACAAAGAATTCAAAAGAGTAGTTGCCTCTCACACTGCTATCTTCCGTGAAGAAGAAGAGAAAAATGTGAAAACAGCTACTGAAAACACATCATCTTCATCATCTACAAACAATGCTTCGGCATCAACTTTAGGTGACAGTAATGATGTATTAGCAGCATTAAAAGCTAAAATGGAAAAGTCAGAGAAAAAATAATTTCTTGATTTTTTGAAAATAGAAAGCTCCACAGTAATGTGGGGCTTTTTTTTGCTTCCTTTTTAAGGAGCATAACATATAAGTTCACCATCCACAATCGTCCCGCTGTTCGCAGTATCTTTTTATTGTGCAGTACTAATTTTTAAAAAATAACTTTGGGTAGCACCATAAAAAGGATACTTGCTGCCATCTGGGCTATTTTACTTCGTTTCATTTTCATAACACTATTAAAAAAATATAATTATTTGAAAATCAATATTTTGAAAAATATTTTTATTTTTTTAAAACCAAAAGTAATAATAGTGCGTAAATGCTTTTATATAACTTTTAAAAAAAAAATATGAAAACTAGAAAATTTTTATCAATTGCATTAATGACATTAGTATTTGGAGCTACATCTTTCGCTCAAAAAAGTGTAATGGTTGGAGGAGCAGCGATGTATCCAACTAAAAATATTGTTGAAAATGCGGTAAACTCTAAAGACCATACTACTTTAGTTGCAGCTGTAACAGCAGCTGGTTTAGTTGAAACATTACAAAGTACAGGACCATTCACCGTTTTTGCCCCAACAAATGCTGCGTTTGATAATTTACCAGCAGGAACTGTAACTACATTGTTAAAACCAGAAAACTTAAAGATGTTACAAACAATACTTACGTACCATGTTGTAGCTGGAAAAATGAATGCTTCAGATATTGCTAAAGCAATTAAAATGGGAAAAGGAAAAGCAACCTTAAAAACAGTTAGTGGCGGAAACTTAACTGCTTGGATGAAAGGTAAAGATTTATATATCTCGGATGAAAATGGAGGAAAATCTAAAGTAACAATTGCTGATGTGAACCAATCTAATGGTGTGATTCACGTTATTGATGCAGTTGTATTACCTAAACAATAATTTTTGATTAGAGGTTGATATTTTGTTAGTCTTAAGAGCCCTCGCAATTTGCAGGGCTTTTTTGTTATAAAAAAACCCCGATACTAAGTTTTTTAGCATCGGGATTATATTTTACTTAGATAAAATTGAACTTATCTCAAAGTGGCTCCGAGTTCAGTTATAAAATTATTTTGCAACTTGCTCATAATTCTGTCAATTTGCGCATCCGTCAGTGTTTTAGAACAGTCTTGAATAGCGAAACTTAAAGCGTATGATTTTTTCCCTTCAGGAAGATTTTGACCTTGATATACATCAAATAAATTAATGTCTTTTAAAAGTGTTTTTTCTGTCTGACGTGCAATGTTATAAATACTTTCATAAGTTATGTTTTGATCTATAAGCAAAGCCAAATCCCTGCGCACTTCCGGATATTTTGGAATCTCGGTATATTTTATCTTCGCAGAAATTAATTTTAAAATTAGAGCCCAATTAAAATCCGCAAAAAATACTTCTTGTTTGATTCCAAAATGCTTCAATATTGATTTTTTTACCACCCCAAATTCTACCAAAGTATCTTTGTGACATCCAATTGCAATTCCTTCAGAAAAAATATCAGATGTAACAGGTAAATTTTGTGTTTTTTGAATCCCTAATCTTGAAAGGATCCCATGGACATAGCCTTTGAACAAAAAGAAATCAGAGGGTTTTTGAGCGTTAGTCCAATTTTCTTGATTTCTGTTTCCGGAAAAAAATAAAGTCAAATGTTTTTTCTCTTCATAACCAGCAAGATAGTTGTGGTATGATTTTCCAAATTCAAATAATTTTAAATCGGAATTTTTACGATTAATATTATAGGAAACAGCCTCTAATCCGGAGAATAACAGGGATTGTCGCATTGTTGATAAATCAGCACTTAACGGATTCAGCATTGTTACGTTATGTTCTTCTTTAAGTATTTCACTCAGCGCTACATAAGAAGCGGTCGTCAGCGAATTAGCCATCATCTCATTAAATCCTTGAGAATTTAATTGTGTGGCAATCAGATTTTGTATCTTATAGTCTTCGTTTCTGGGAGAATTAGAAACAGTAGCATTCAATTTTTTTGAAAATTTAATGTTATTGTAACCGTAAACCCTTAATATTTCTTCAATTACATCAATTTCTCTTTGTACATCAACCCGGTAAGCCGGAATGGTTAAACCTAAACCTGCGTCAGAAACACTATTGATTTTAATTTCTAATGACGCTAAGATTTGTTTGATCGTATCTTTTGGTAATTCCTGACCAATTATTTTAGCGACTTTACTAAAATTTAAAAACACTGAAAAGTCTTCCAATTTTTTTGGATACATATCCACAACATCGGATGTTATTTCGCCTCCTGCTACTTCTTGTATTAATAGAGCTGCTCTTTTTAGGGCGTATGCGGTAATGGTTGGGTCAATTCCTCTTTCAAATCGAAAGGAAGCATCCGTATTCAATTGATGTCTTTTCGCTGTTTTACGAATACTTACGGGATTAAAATAAGCACTTTCCAGAAAAATAGAATTGGTATGTTCACCTACTCCTGATTTTTTTCCGCCAAAAACACCGGCAATACATAAAGGTCCTTTTTCATCACAAATCATTAAATCTTCTTCGTGTAAGGTTCGTTCTACATCATCAAGAGTAATGAATTTAGTTCCGGCAGGAAGTGTTTGTACGAGTATCTTTCCATTAATTTTTGCAGCATCAAAGGCATGAAGTGGTTGACCCAGCTCATGTAAAACATAATTGGTTACATCTACAATATTATTTTTAGGATTGATTCCAATAGCTTTCAATCGGTTTTGCAACCAAGCTGGTGATGGTTTTACCTCTATACCAGAAATGGTTACACCACAATATCTAGGAGCCAGTTTAGACTCTTTGACATCAATATCAATTTTTAAGGTTCTTTTATCTACTCTAAAATTACTTACCGAAGGGGTGATCAGTTCTACATTGACACCGCTTTGCAGCATTCCTGCTCTCAAATCCCGAGCAGTTCCCAAATGGCTCATGGCATCAGCACGATTGGGTGTCAATCCAATTTCGAAAACTTCGTCATTTTCAATTTTAAAAACGGTGGATGCAGGAGTTCCTGCTGCTAAAGCATCGTCCAGTATCATAATTCCGTCATGGCTATCGCCTAGTCCTAGTTCATCTTCTGCACAAATCATTCCGTGACTTTCCTGTCCGCGAATTTTTCCTTTTTTTATTATAAAAGCAATTCCCGAGGCGTCATATAATGTGGTTCCAATAGTAGCAACCGGCACTTTTTGTCCTGCAGCAACATTAGTGGCACCACATACAATCTGTACAGGAACGCCATTTCCTAAATCGACTGTGGTAATTTTTAATCGGTCAGCATCCGGATGTTGGATGCACGTAAGCACGTGTCCCACAACAATGCCTTCTAATCCGCCTTTTACGGATTGGTATTTATCAACAATTTCTACTTCTAACCCTAAATCAGTTAGTAATGCTGCAGTTTCCTCGGATTTCCAGTCTATTTTAATAAATTGTTTTAACCAGTTGTAAGATATTTTCATCTTTTAATTTTAATGAGACTGCAAATATAAGGATTGCAGTTTGGAGTAAGAAACAATTTTTTTGGTTTTTTACAACTCATTTATATGGATTGACTACGTACCAAAAATACAGATAAAGGAATCTTAAATATAATTATATGTGAATTAAACAATAAAATTAGGTTAAAAAAACACATATTTAAATTTAATGCTATTACTTGACTGAATTGTGCTATTCTAAAGAGAAATAGGTAACTATTTTTGATAAAATATAAACAGATAACAATATGGATAACGTAGCACAAAGACCAGAATTTAAGGCAAAATATGATAATTATATTGGGGGAAAGTTTGTTGCACCAATTAAATACTCATGCATTCTTTGATTAATTTATTGATGGTAGCTGCCAGTTCTACATTGTTGTAGAAAAAATAATTTTGGTAGTTTAATTGCCAAAATTGGTCGTTTCCGTCTTTAGGATACCGTTCGTTCAAAAACTGTAAGGTATCTATAATCTTAGTTTGCTCTATGGCCAAAGCCAAACACTGTGTTGGATTTTTTCTTGTAGCCTCCGGGAAATCAATTTTCATTTCTACATTTGAGGGAATCACTACTGTTTCTCCTGGTAAGTACACAAAGCTCGGATCATCAAAAAGATGCATCACTTTTTTACCTCTGAGCATGCTGGTCACTACAAAATCATTAAATTTTAGAGGAACTAATGCCGATGATTCATAAGTTTCAAAAAGATTTAGTTCGCAATGGTTCAAAGAGTAAACCGTTCGGTTCTCCACTAATGTTTTTAACGATTTCTCGTTTGATAAATGTGGTGGGTTGATGAAGGTACGATTACTATTCATAAATTTAAACTTTAAAAAAGGAAAAGTCTAAATTTAAAGTAAATAACTTAAATTTTAGTGCTATTTATGGAATATTTAAATTAATTCTTCGACGTGTTTTTTTATGTTTTCTGCAATTTTTTTAGTGGGCAGATCATTGGCATCCATGCCAAAAGGGTCTTCAATTTCTTCGGCAATCAGCTCTAAACTTGCTAAAACATAAAAGATAAATACCACAACCGGAATTACATAATATCCCAAACTGAACACGTATCCAAAAGGCAAAGTCAGTACATAAATAAAAATAAATTTTTTGATAAAAGCACTGTATGAATAGGGGATAGGAGTGTTTTTTATACGTTCACAAGCACCACAAATATCAGTAAACGAATGAACTTCAGTATTTAAAATCAAGAGTTGGTCGCCTGTTATTTTTTTAGAAACATACAAATCATTGATTTTTTGAAACATCATTTTTGCGACCTGATTAGGCTTGTGTTTCTGATGATCAATGTCTAAATCCAAATCGTCAAAAAGTTGCAGGCTGGTGTCACGGTCGTTTAAATGTTTGTGTAAAATTGAGGCATACCCGGGAATTATTTTGCGAAAGAAATTACGATCTTTTTCGTCCTGCAACATTGCAGACAATTTAATAGATAAATTACGACTGTTATTTACCAATGATCCCCATAATTTTCTTCCTTCCCACCAGCGATCATAAGCTGTATTGGTTCGGTAGGCTAATAATAATGAAATTACAAAACCCAACATTCCGTGCATTATTGAAATGTTTTTTACGGGACTGTTATCCGGCAAATGCCAATATTCAATTTCCAAATACCCTATTATACCGGAATAAACACCAATAAGTAGCATCATTGGTATCAATTTCCGAAAAGTATCGGCTTTGCTTAAATGGAAAATAAAACTAATCCAATCTTTAGGGTTATACGAAGTCATTCAGATTTTTTATTTGCAAAAATAAACTAAAATGAACTTTCTGGTTCTAAATAAGGAATCAAAATTTTTACTGTAAACTACCATTCGTTTTGCCCTTAAAATTTGAAAATTGAGCCATGGAAAAAAGAACAAAATTGTGAATTATTGTCAAATTAAAAAATAAGATTTCCCGCCAATTCTCGAAGTGCAATTTCAGATAATTTGCCTTGAAATTGGGCGTTACTATAGCGAACCTTTGCATTAACATAATTCAATTGTGCGGTTCTGAATTCTAGAGTGGTAATGGTTCCAATGCGAAATTTATCTAAAGTTATAGTCAAATTCTGTTGGGCTATTGCTTGATTTTTTTCTTCTAATGTTATCAATTCTAAATTGGTCAAATAGGTTTGATAGGAGGTTGCCAATTGAGCATTTAGGATCAAATTTTGTTGCTGAATTGATATTTTGGAATTTTCAATTTGAATTTTCGCTATTTTTTCATTTCTATTTTGAGAAAAGCCATCAAACAGGTTTAATGTTGCTGTAAAGCCATAATTAAAACCTCTGGATTGCGATTGTGTGACGAAACCAAGACTGGATTGACTTTCTGAAAAGTTATAGGCCGTATTAACTCTGATTGTAGGATAACGTCCTGCTTTGATTTGCTTCAATTGCAATTCAGCTACTCTTTTATTGATGATCTGAGCTTCTAATTGTGGATTTTGCTTTTCGGCCAGCACAGTAAGTTCCGGAAGAAATAACAGTCGGTCTACTGCAAGTACATCGATTACTTTAAAATTAATTTTAAGATCTCTGGCCATAATTTGATTCAGCAGGATTTTGCTGTTAGCATAGAGTTCTTTTTGTCTTAAAAGTGCGACTTGGTCAGTATTTAAATCTACCTGAGCATTCAAAACCTCTAATTTAGATGCTTTTCCGATTGTAAATCGGTTTTGTGCCAAAATTAATCGCTGATTTGAAATAACAATTGTCGTATCCAAAGCGGCCAATTGTTGTTGTTGCTGCACTAAATCATAATAAGCAGCATTTACGTCACTAATTTTAGTAATTAAGGTCAGCTTTAATTGGGCTTCCCCAAGTTTTTGTAACTCTTTGAGCTGGTTCATTCGGGCAAACATTCGGAATCCGTCAAAAATGGTCCAGTTCAGACCTACACCATAACTCAAACTGTTATTTTTAGCATTGTCTAATTTCGTTTCTGCTCCGTCTTGCCTGGTTTGGGAACTATTTTGAACGCTGTTATTATCCACTACAGAAGCTGTTACGGTGGGTAGCATTCCTGCATTTCCAACCGCTACGTTTGTTTTTTCTATTTTTAAATTATTGGCTGCAATTTTTATTTCGTAATTGTTTTCCAATGCTATCTTTATGGCACTTTCCAATGTTAGCACTTCTTGTGCTTGGGTATTTAAAATACAAAAGAAAATTAAAATTAAACTGCGAAAGAGTATTTTAGTGTTTGTCATAATTGTTTTTTTTGTCACAGATAAATCCTTGTCATTTGTAGCTCCGTTCAAATTATCGAACTTCTTTTTCATATTCTTCAATATGATCAAATTCAGGATAATGTTTTCGAGCTTTAGACCACATTAAGTACATGGCAGGGATTACAAATAAAGTTAGAATTAAAGAGAAAATTGTTCCGCCAACAATGACAACTCCCATTCCAATTCTACTGGTAGATGCTTCTCCTAAAGATAGCGCAATAGGCAAAGCTCCCAATGAAATAGCTAAACTAGTCATTAAAATAGGACGAAGTCTGGATTCAGAAGCTTCTAAAATAGCCTCCAGTTTTGGTTTTCCTTCTTCTCTCAGTTTATTGGCAAACTCAACTATCAAAATCCCATTCTTCGTGACTAATCCAATAAGCATTACCGTTCCAATTTGGCTGAAAATATTCCACGTCTGATCAAACAACCAAAGGGAGAATAAAGCACCTGCAACAGCCATTGGAACTGTCAAAATAATAATTAAAGGATCGATAAAACTCTCAAATTGTGCTGCCAGAATCAAAAATATTAACAGTAAAGCCAATCCAAAAGCAAAAGAGGTATTAGAACTACTCTCTACATAATCCCTGGATTCGCCCCCTAAATCAGTGGTAAAAGTGTCGTCAAGTACTTTCGCTTTAATTTCATTCATGGCATCAATTCCATCACTGATACTTTTTCCCGGTGCTAATCCGGCAGTTACAGTGGCTGACATGTATCGGTTATTGTGGTACAATTGTGGCGGATTGCTCTGTTCTTGAATACTAACAACATTATCCATTTGGATTAATTCTCCACTACTATTTTTTACATACATAGAAGTTAAATCCAAAGGTTTGGATCGATCTTCTTGTTCAAATTGTCCAATGACCTGATATTGTTTTCCATTGCGCATAAAATAACCAAAACGCTGTCCGCTCAAAGAAAGTTGTAAGGTTTGTGCAATATCCATAACAGATATACCTAAACTTTTCGCTTTTTCCCGATCAATAGTAACATTGATTTCGGGTTTGTTAAATTTTAGGTTTACATCGGTAACCGAAAACGTAGGGTTTTTGGCAGCCTCATCCATAAATTCAGGAATCTTTTTTTCTAATTGTTTAAAATTAGGTGCCTGAATAATGTATTCAATCGGTAGACCTCCACGTCTGTTTACTGCAATAGTAGGTTCTTCAATAACTGAAGTCTTAATTTCGGGATATTTTTTTGTTAATCGGTTTAATTTTTCTGCAATTTCCTTTTGAGATTTTTCTCGTTCCCCTGTTTCTGAGAGTGCCAGTCGAATCATTCCACTATTTACAGAGGAGGAACCCCATCCCGGTGATGTAATTACTAAAGCAACCTTTTTTTCCGGAATAGAATCATCTACTAATTGTGATAATTCTTGCATAAACCGGTCCGTGTATTCGTAGGACGAACCCTCAGGAGTTGTCATTCTCATAACAAGAGCACTACGGTCATCGTAAGGTGCAGTTTCTTTTTGCAATAAATTAAAAAATACATATATTAATCCAAAACAAGCTATAAGAATGGGAAAACTGATCCATTTTCGTTTCATAAAAGTACTTAATGCACTGGCATAACCACTATTCAATCTTTGGTAAAATGGTTCCGAATAAATATAGAATTTTGATTTTTTTTGTTCCCCGCCTTTCATCAAATAGGCATTTAACATCGGTGTTAATGTTAATGAGACAAAAGCCGAAATTAATACTGCGGCTCCTATGACGACGCCAAACTCCCGAAATAGCCGCCCAACAAATCCTTCCAGAAAAATTACCGGTAAAAATACGGCTGCTAAAGTAATTGAAATCGAGATTACAGCAAAAAAGATCTCATTAGAGCCTTTTATAGCTGCCTCAATTGGAGACATCCCTTCTTCGACCTTCTTAAAAATATTTTCCGTGACAACAATTCCATCATCAACGACCAGGCCTGTAGCAAGAACAATAGCTAATAAAGTCAGTACATTTATCGAGAAACCAAAAAGATACATGATGAAGAACGTTGCAATTAGCGAAACCGGTATGTCAATTAAGGGTCTAATGGCAATAGCCCAATCTCTAAAGAATAAATAAATGATCAGAATTACCAGAATGATAGAAATTAATAAGGTTTCAGCCACTTCAATAACGGATTTTTTTACAAAAATAGTGCTGTCAATAACAATGTTTAATTTAATATCTTTGGGTAAATCCTTTTTTAATTTATCATATTCTTTGTAGAATTCTTTAGAAATATCTAAATAATTTGCACCAGGAAGCGGAACTATAGCTACACCCACTAACGGTAAACCGGATTGCGTCATTTTTGTTTCCAGATTTTCAGGTCCTAAAACCGCTGTACCTATATCACTAAAAAGAACCGTTTTTGCTCCTTCGGAACGAATGATAATATTATTGAACTCTTCGGCTGTAGATAAATTTCCAACTGTTTTTACTGTTAATTCCGTATTATTGCCCGTTATTTTTCCAGAAGGGAGTTCTACATTTTGTTGATTTAAGGCATCTCTAACTTCGGCTACAGAACATCCGTAAGCGGCTAATTTGACAGGATCAATCCATAAACGCATGGCAAATCTCTGTTGTCCCCAAATTTGAACTCCACTGACTCCAGGGATTGTTTCTAATCTTTGGGCAATAACATTTTCAGCATAATCACTTAATTCTAGGGAATTTCTGGAATCACTTTGAACTGTCATCGAAATAATGGCACGACTATCGGCATCTGCTTTAGAGACAACAGGAGGGGAATCAATGTCTTCTGGCAAATTTCGTACTGCCTGAGATACTTTATCCCGGACATCATTTGCGGCAGCTTCAAGATCCTTACCTAAATTAAATTCAATGGTTATGCTGCTGTTTCCTTGGGTACTCGACGAAGTAATATTTCGAATTCCTTCAATAGAATTGATTGCTTTTTCTATAGGCTCGGTAATTTGTGACTCAATAATATCCGCATTTGCTCCGGCATAATTGGTTCGAATCGAAATTTGCGCAGGATCAATAGAAGGAAATTCCCGGACTCCCAAAAAACTATATCCAATTATTCCAAATAACACAATGGAAAGGTTCATTACTATAGTTAATACAGGTCTTTTGATACTTAAAGTTGATAAACTCATTGTTTTAATTTAGTTTTTAATCCCAATAAACAAAGGGATTTAATTTTAAGGGTATTGACCTTAAATATTATTTTTAGCGACAGTTACTTTTACAGGAACATCATTTTTTAAGGACATAATACCACTGGTCAATAAAGTATCACCCGCCTTAAGTCCTGAAAGTACTAAGATGGAAGCATCCGTTCTGGTGGCGGTTTCGACCATCACTTGCTTTGCTTTTCCTCCACTGGAAATAAAAACTTTTTTACCGTTTTGAACCGGAATGATCGCTTCTGTTGGGACTAAGATCGCATCTTTGATAATATCCAAAGGCATTTCTACATCGGCAAAAAGTCCCGGTAATAAGTTACCGTCTTTGTTTTCTGCTAATGCTCGTACTTGTATGGTTCTGGTAGCTACAGACACTCTTGGCTCAATAGCATAAATCATAGCGCTATATTTTTTATTAGATCCGGCTACTGTAAAGTGTAAAGAGGTGTTTTTCTTAATTTGTGTAGCATATTTTTCAGGAATCGAAAAAGTTATTTTTAGCTTGCTGGTGTTCACAAGATTTGCAATCAACATGGAAGGTGTAATATAAATCCCCGGAGAAATAGAACGCAAACCAATTTTTCCTGAGAAGGGCGCTCGTACAGATGTTTTGGCAATTTGAACTTGAATCAACTGAGTTTGGGCTTCTGCTGATTTTAGATCCGCTCGGGCTAAATCATATTCTTCCTGGCTAATGGCTTCTTTTTGAAGTAATAATTGTGCTCTTCTTGCATTTTCTGAAGCTAATCCTTCTCGAGTAGATGCTTGTCTCAATTGGGCTCTTAACTCTAAATCATTCACTTTAAAAAGTACTTGACCTTTGCTAACGCTACTTCCTTCCTTAAAATAAATTCGTTCAACAATTCCTGAAACTTCACTCCGGATTTCAACCTGTTCATTGGCTTCAATAGAACCAGATAGCGATAAATTATTATCAAACGTTTGTGGCTCTACAATAATTCCACTGACATTCATTGATTTGATGTTTCCTGATTGATCTTTTGAATCGCCACTTTTACTTTTGTTTTCTTTTATTCGGTAACCAATAAATCCAATGATTCCAATTGTTAGCAAGGCATAAACTAGGTATTTAATTTTCATAGTTATTAAGTAAGATTAGGTCTCAGTTTTTTTAGTTAAAGACAAATTTAGGTTTTAGAAATGAATTAATTGAGGTGTTAATTTTTATTTAACGTTTGTACATACAAATGTCTTGTCCGTAAAAAATACGTTTCTGAATTCTAAATATTTTAGAAATATAGCATTAAAAAAAATGTTTTCAGAAACTCATTAGATTGTAGGACTACAAAAAACGGAAATGGTTTAATTGATAATAGAAAAAATAGTATTTAACGAAACTAAATTCAAAAGTACATACGATCAAAAATTACGTTAGCAAGATAAAATATCAACTTCTCGCCGTTTTAGTTTTAATCAAAAACAAAAGTTGAACATTATTCTCAAAATAAGAATTTAGGTTAGCTAATATAATTCCAGATGTTTTTCTTTTTTGTCATTTCTAAGAAAACAACTCTCAAAGCGGTATGCTCCGGTTTTTGCATCCCTGCATCTTCTTTCAGAAGTTTTAAAGCATAATTTCTGGCTAAAGCCAAAGTATCTCTGTCTCGAACTAAATCGGCAATTTGAAGATTCAGTACGCCGCTTTGTTGGGTTCCCATCAAATCACCCGGACCACGAAGCTTCAAGTCGACTTCCGCAATTTCGAAACCATCGTTTGTTTGCACCATCGTTTCCATTCGGGTTTTACTGTCAGAACTCAATTTGTGACTTGTCATCAGGATGCAATAACTTTGCTCCGCACCACGACCCACGCGACCTCGAAGCTGATGGAGTTGCGACAATCCAAAACGTTCCGCACTTTCAATAATCATCACGCTGGCATTAGGAACATTCACGCCAACTTCAATTACAGTTGTCGCAACCATAATATTAGTTTTCCCTTCTGAAAAGCGTTTCATTTCTGCATCCTTTTCCGCTGGTTTCATCTTTCCGTGCAAAATTGAAATCGAATACTGTGGCAATGGGAAATCTCTGGAAACACTTTCGTAACCGTCCATTAAATCCTTGAAATCCATTTTCTCCGATTCCTGGATGAGCGGATACACTATATAGATTTGGCGACCCAAAGCGATTTCGTCCCGAAGGAATTTCCAAACCTTCAAACGGTTGCTGTCAAAACGATGTACGGTCTGAATCGGTTTTCGTCCCGGAGGCAGTTCATCAATTACTGAAATGTCTAAATCGCCATACAAACTCATCGCCAAAGTGCGGGGAATAGGCGTGGCGGTCATTACCAGAACGTGTGGCGGAATCACATTTTTCTTCCATAATTTAGAGCGTTGCTCTACGCCAAAACGATGTTGCTCATCAATTACAGCCAGTCCTAAATTCTTGAATTTTACTTTATCTTCTAGTAAAGCATGCGTTCCGATAAGGATATGTAACGTACCGTTTTCCAGTTCTTCATGGATAATTCGGCGTTGAGCTATTTTGGTAGAACCTGTTAGGATTCGGATATTTATATTTAAAGTTTCGGCCAATTCGGATAAACCGATAAAATGCTGATTGGCGAGGATTTCTGTTGGTGCCATCAAGCAGGCTTGGAAGCCATTATCAAGCGCCAAAAGCATGCTCATAAAAGCCACAATTGTTTTTCCGGAACCTACATCGCCTTGCAGCAATCGGTTCATTTGGGCGTTGCTTCCCATATCGGTTCGGATTTCCTTTATCACTCTTTTTTGAGCATTTGTCAGTTGAAAAGGCAAATGATGCTGATAAAAATCATTGAAGTTTTCGCCTACAGTTGTAAACGGATGTCCTTTTATTTTATGTTTTCGGATGAGATTCTTCGTGATTAATTGCAATTGGATAAAGAACAATTCTTCGAATATTAATCGGAATTTCGCTTTAGCTAAAACATCAGCACTTTTTGGAAAATGAATGTTGAATAAAGCCGCTTTTTTAGGAATCAGCTTCAATTCGTTAATCAAATAATCCGGTAAAGTTTCCGTGAATAACGCTTGTGTTTCCAGAAACAATTGCTGCATCAGTTTATTAATCACCCGGTTTGAAATTCCGCGATTAGTCAAAGTTTCTGTCGAAGGATACACGGGTTGCATCGCTGAACGCAGACTTTGTTCATGCTCTGTCATCAATTCAATTTCGGGATGCGCCATGTTGAACGCATTTCCAAAAGAGGTGCATTTCCCAAAAATAACACACATTTCATTGAGCTTTAAACTCTCCCGAATCCATTTGTGACCTTGAAACCAAACGAGTTCCATTTGTCCTGTATCATCTACAAAAGTCGCTACCAATCGTTTTTGGTTTTTGCCAAATTCTACAGTTTTGATGTTGATGATTTTACCGATAATCTGAACTTCGGCACTATTATTTTGCAGTTCGTTAATCTTGTAATAGCGCGTTCTGTCTATGTATCTATTTGGAAAAAAATTAACCAAATCCACGTACTTATAAATTCCCAATTCCTTACGTAGCAATTCGCCCCGATTGGGACCAACGCCTTTCAAGTATTCGATGGGAGTGAGTAGGAGGTTTTGTTGCATAGTGCGAAGATAGTTTTTTGTTTGGAAATTTGGAAAGTGTAATTGATTCTAAAATGCTTTATTAAAAATGTAAAGTTAAAACTTAACTTAATTGTGAAATTAACACCAAACGCAATACCTTCGTAAAAAAAAGTAATAAATGACAACTCATCTCGCATTACTCCGTGGCATAAATGTTTCCGGTCACAGTATGATAAAAATGGAGGCGCTAAAAACAACTTTGGAAGCCATTGGTTTTCAAAATGTACAAACGTATATTCAATCGGGCAATGTTTTTGTAGATACAGAAGAAGAAAGTTCAGCTGCTGTTGGATTCAAAATAAAGCAGGAAATTTTCAAGGCTTTTGGTCATGAAGTGCCGGTTGTAGTCATTAGCTCTGCAGATTTAGAAGCATGTTTCAAGAACAATCCTTTCTTGAAGGAAAAAGATATTGATACTAAGAAATTATATGTGGCTTTTATTTCGACTACGTTACAAAGTAGCGGTATGAATGATTTGAGAATAAGTCAGTTCAAACCGGATGAAGCCAGTATTGACGGCAGCAGAATTTTTATAAAATATGCTGTTGGCGCCGGAAAAACCCGATTCGACCAAAAATACATCGAGAAGAAGCTAAACGTTATTGCAACAATCCGCAATTGGAATACTGTGACGCAATTACTGAAACTTTACGAGGAAAGATAATAAGACTTTAAAATCTAGTATAACCGCTAATTCGCTAATTTTCAAATGTTATCATCCATTTGAAATTTGCGAATTAGCGGTATTTTTTTAGAGTCAAAACAAGGATGTTTCAGAATCTATTTTTAACTTTAGAAATAAAATATTTATAATTTGACGCAACCTTTTACAAAAAGAATCATCTCAAGAATATCTGTGTAAACGATGTCAAATATTATTTTACACTTTTAGTTAAAAAAGTAAATTAATAAGTGCTTATTGAACATTTTGATGCGGTTAAATTTAGGATTATGAAGCATTTTTGCGAAAGAGATCTCAGGAGTTGAAAAATTTTTGGTACTTTTTTTTTAAAACCTTAATTATAAAAATGAAGCCTATCCTAAAGTACTGAATTTATTAGCCATTAAATAGATTATTTTTCAACCAGATCACAATACCAAAAACCAAAATCAAATGCATCAGAAGCGCTCGTGTCATAAGCAGTGTCAGATGAATCTTCCTTTTCTGGTTTTTCGTATTTTCTATAAACAACTTCTCCTATTTCGAAATCAATTGGTTTGGAAAAAATAGGTCCATCAAAAGTAAAAGTATGAAATTCGCCGTTTTCGCCACAAACGTCTACATTTTCAGGTAATTCATTGATGAAATTTTGATCAATCACGCGACCAACGAAGCTTTTATCTAAAAAGCGTTCATTGACGCAAACCACAATTGTTTTAAAACCTAAATTGATAAATTCTTGAATTAAATCATGTGTTGGGATTTTCCAAAGCGGAAAAATACCTTCAAAACCTATTTCGGCTAGTTTGTCTTCTCTGTATTTACGTAAATCTTCCAGAAAAATATCACCAAAAATCGAATGTGTAACACCTTGGTTTTTTAGTTTTGCCAATGTTTCCCGCATCACATTTTCGTACACCTCCATGGTTGGCATTTCAGGAATTTGCATAATTTCAAGAGGCAATCCAATGCTTTCGGCTTGTTGTTTCAATAATTCTACTCGGACGCCATGCATCGAAATACGCTGATGTTCTTGGTTCACACTGGTCAGTAAACTGGCAATTTCAATTTCTGGATTTTGTAGCGTTTTATATAAGGCCAGTGCAGAATCTTTTCCGCTGCTCCAATTAAATAAGGCTTTCTTTTTCAATGTAATTATCTTGTAATTTTCTGTAGGTAAACTTACAAAATTTGTCGGATTAGTTTAGGAAACCTTTGTAACTTTGAAAATTACAGTATTAAATGTATCATAATGAAATACCTATTCTTTTTTATTTCCACGTTCACATTCGCCCAACAAACCCAATTTGTTGATTTTAAATCAGTTTTAGGGAAAATTGTAATAAATCCAATTGAAAGAACTGTTTCTGGTGATGTTAATTATGATTTTAATGTTTTGAAATCTATAGATACCATTAAAATTGATGCCCAAAACATAGAATTTTCAGATGTAAAACTGAACGGAAAAGCAATCAATTACCGCAATACACAAAAACAATTGCAAATCATTTTTCCATTTAAAAAAGGAAAAAATAATTTGACCTTTCAATATTCAGCTAAGCCAAAACAAACGATGTATTTCGTGGGTTCAGAAGCAAATGATAATTTACAAATTTGGACGCAAGGACAAGGAAAATATACCAGTCATTGGTTTCCGAGTTTTGATGATGTGAATGAAAAAGTGGTTTTCAATTTGAATATTATATTCAAAAAAGAGTATCAGGTAATTTCAAATGGAACTTTGAGATTTAAATCTGGATTTGATGGACTTTCGGTTTGGCAATACCAAATGCAAAAACCAATGAGTTCGTATTTATTGATGCTTACCATCGGTAAATTTGAAAAAAAAATCGAGAAATCAAATTCTGGAATTCCTTTAGAAATGTATTTGGGACTAAAAGACGTTTCCAAATTTGAACCAACCTATCGCAACTCTAAAAAAATGTTTGATTTCTTAGAAAAGGAAATAGGAGTGAAGTATCCTTGGGAAATTTACAAACAAGCACCTGTTCGAGATTTCTTGTATGCCGGAATGGAAAATACATCAGCAACGCTTTTCAACACGCGTTATGTGGTGGATTCTACAGGTTTTGAAGACAGAAGTTACACGAATGTCAATGCGCATGAATTAGCGCATCAGTGGTTTGGGAATTTAGTCACTGCCGAAAGCAGCAAGCATCATTGGTTACAAGAAGGTTTTGCAACGTATTATGCACTTTTAGCCGAAAAGGAAATCTATGGAGAAGATTATTTTTATTCCAAATTATATGAGTCGGCATCACAATTAAAATACGCTTCCAGAACGGATAGCATTCCGGTTTTGAATGCCAAAGCCAGTTCATTGACTTTTTATCAAAAAGGAGCTTGGGCACTTTTTGTTTTACACAAAGAAATAGGGGATAAGGCGTTTAAAAAAGCGGTAAAAAGTTATTTAGAAAAAAATGCATTTCAAAATGTGAATACAACAGATTTTTTTGCTGAAATCAAAAAAGTATCTAGTTATGATTTAGATAATTTTAGTGAAGTATGGCTTGAAACTACTGTTTTCAATACACAACAAGCCAATAGTTTATTGCTTAAAAACAAATCAATTCAGGCGTTGTTTGAAGTCGATAAATTAAAAAACAAACCGTTGTCAGAGAAAAAGGATTTTCTTGAAAAAACAATGCAATCTGACGTCTATTTTTTGGTAAAAGAAGTTATTTTAAATCAATTAAAAAATGAAAAATGGGAAGATAAAAAAGAACTTCTGGCATTGGCTTTAACAACTGAAAATCTCCAAGTGCGTCAGGCAGTAGCTAGTACTTTGACTAAAATACCCGAAGATTTCCGTTTGCAATATGAGACTTTACTCGATGATCATTCCTATCAAACCCAAGAAATAGCGTTGTATCATTTATGGAATAATTTCCCCGAATATCGCTCTCTTTATTTGGATAAATCCAAAGACTGGATTGGTTTTAATGATTATAATCTTAAAACCTTGTGGCTTAGCTTAGCCTTGTCAAGTCCAGATTATGCATCAGACAAAACGGATTTAATCACGGAATTGGTGAATTATTCTTCTTCAATTTATGAAGCGACAACACGCCAAAATGCTTTGGAAAATCTTCTTACTTTTGGAATAATAAACGACACGGTTTTGAAAAACTTGATCAATGCATCAACACATCAAATGTGGCAGTTTTCAAAATTTGCGAGAGACAACATTAGAACCTTGCTAAAAAACAAAGAAATGCAGCTTTCATTCGAAAGGATTTTACCAAATTTGATTGAAAAGGAGCAATTTCAATTGAAAAGATTGATTTTTTAATTACTTTAACGAGATAATAATATAAGATTTATTATTTCAATATAAAATAGATGAAAGCATTAGTCATTTCAGGGGGTGGTAGTAAAGGAGCATTTGCAGGCGGGGTAGCAGAATTTCTTTTAGAAAAAGAAGCCGATAAATATGATCTTTTCGTCGGAACTTCAACTGGAAGTTTGCTGATTCCTCATTTGGCTTTAAATAAAATTGAAAAAATAAAAGAAATTTTTACCTCTGTAAATCAGTCCAGTATTTTTAGTAGACGTCCTTTTTTTGTAAAAAATAAAAATGGGGTATTTGTTATTTCGATAAACCATTTTAATGTACTAATCAATCTCATCAGAGGGAGTAAGACTTTTGGAGAAAGTTATAGTTTGAGAAAATTAATTCGAAAATCCATTACTCGTGAAGAGTTTAAAGAGTTAAAAGCCGGGAGCAAAGATGTTATTATTACCGTTTCCAATTTGAGCACTAATGAAGTGGAGTACAAGTCAATTAAAGATTTTGAATATTCTGAGTTTTGTGATTGGATCTGGATTTCATGTAATTATCTTCCCTTCATGAGTTTGGTTAATAAAAAAGGAAGTGATTATGGCGATGGTGGATTTACCAATTTAGTACCAATTCGAGAAGCCATAAATCGAGGAGCAACAGAAATTGATGTCATTATCTTGCAAACAGAAACCCAAATTAGTAAAAAAATTATCAGTAGAAACCCTTTCTCTTTATTGGTAAATTTATTTGGGACTGTTCTCGAACAGGTAAAGAAAAAGGACATTGCCATTGGTCTTTTGGCAGCAAAGAATAATAATGTAACCATAAATTTTTATTATACTCCAACGCATTTGACTGATAATGCGCTTTTTTTTAATAAAACAGAAATGAAAAAATGGTGGAAACAAGGTTACGAATACGCATTGACTAAAAGTGAAATTATGAGTGATATAAAATAACTCTTACCACAATTGTCCCACTTCGTTTTTAATATAAGCCAATGCTGCAGTGCTTGGAGAAGGTTTGTCTAATAAATCTTCAATGATAATTTCCCGCAAACTATTTGCGTCTTTTACTCTTTCATTAGTTGTTGCCAAACGAATCATTTGAATGGTTGCATTTTTGGCTGTAACAATAATGGACCAACACTCATCCGAAATGTAGATTTGCTGTGCTAAATTGTGTTCATACTCTTGTTCGATTTGTGCAATTACAAAATTGCGATACTCGTTTTTATCTTCTGAAAGAGGGGTAATTCGAACTAAAAGTTTTGAAGGATTGATCCGTTCCATAAACAAAGCCATACGCTCATAAGCCTGCAAGCGCAGAGGCAATAAGTCTTTTTGAGCGTCTTTTTGTAATAACCAGCGTCTTGTATTTTGTTGGTCTTTGAAATAAGCGTTAAATAAATAATAAGCAACACCTCCAGTAATTAGTGAAGGTATTGTGTAGCCCAGAATTTCTATGATTTTTGTAGAATCCATTTTGATGTGAAAATTATTTAGCAAAAATATACTTTTTTGAGTATAAATCAATTTCTATTTAATAGCAATAAATGAAACCGAATGCTATTTTTGTTGTTCGTAACAAGAATATTTTAATTGAATACTATGATGGAGACTTACGTTTTGGCTTTACTTTGTATTGCGGCCTTTGCTGCTGGATTTATTGATGCAATTGTTGGAGGTGGCGGATTAATACAAACGCCTATGGGATTGGTTTTATTACCGAATCTTCCTGTTGCAACCGTAATTGGAACCTTGAAAGTTCCTGCTTTTAGTGGTACTTCCTTTGCAGCATATCAATATCTAAAAAAGGTAGATATGAACTGGAAATTGTTGTCGATTATGATGCTTTTGGCCTTTCCATCGGCATTTTTGGGTTCTACTTTATTGACGTATGTAAGCAATGATTTTATGAAACCGTTATTATTGGTGGTTCTTTCTTTTTTAGTTGTTTACACGTACGCCAAGAAAAATTTTGGACAACATATTGAAAAAAATCATTCCCCAAGAACTCAAATTTGGAATGCTATTGGAATCAGTTTTGTAGTTGGTTTATATGATGGATTTATCGGACCGGGAACCGGAAGTTTTTTGGTTGTGGCTTTTATTGCCATTATGGGTTTCGATTTTCTGCACGCTTCCGCAAATGCGAAAATGGTGAATCTGGCGACAAACTTTGGTTCTATATGTTTGTTTATTTTAAAAGGAAAAATTATTTGGGCAATTGCACTACCCATGGCTGCCAGCAATGCGTTAGGCGGATGGATTGGAGCAAAAATAGCCATTAACAAGGGAAATAGTTTTATTCGGATTTTTTTTCTAGTTGTAGTTGTTGGGACTTTAATCCGTTTTGCGTACGATGTGTTTTTGAGATAATAAATACAAGAATATCTTATTAAGAAGAGTCGCAAAATGAATTAGCCAATTGTTGTTTTTTGGTACTGAAAACCTCATTCAAAATCGCTATTTTTGCATAATAAAACTTAAAAATTTCCATGCACAAATATATCGATCAACTTAATGAAGCCCAACGTGAACCCGTTTTGCAAAAAGACGGACCCATGATAATTATTGCGGGTGCAGGTTCCGGTAAAACGAGGGTGTTGACTATCAGAATTGCTTATTTGATGAGTCAGGGTGTTGATGCGTTTAGTATCTTATCGCTTACTTTTACCAATAAAGCGGCCCGAGAAATGAAAAAAAGAATTTCGGATATCGTGGGAGCCGGAGAGGCAAAAAATCTTTGGATGGGAACATTTCACTCGGTTTTTGCTCGAATTTTACGCTCAGAAGCCGAACATCTTGGTTATCCTTCAAACTTTACCATATATGATTCTCAGGATTCATTGCGTGCCATTTCCGGAATAATCAAGGAAATGCAACTGGATCGTGATGTGTACAAACCCAAACAGGTTTTAAGCCGAATTTCAAATTTCAAAAACAGTTTGATTACGGTAAAAGCATATTTTAATGATCCTGATTTGCAAGAAGCGGATGCAATGTCTAAAAAACCTCGAATGGGCGAAATTTATCAAAATTATGTGGACCGATGTTTTAAAGCAGGCGCCATGGATTTTGATGATTTGTTATTAAAAACCAATGAATTACTGACTCGTTTTCCGGAAGTTCTGGCCAAATATCAAAACCGTTTTCGCTATATTTTGGTAGATGAGTACCAAGATACAAATCACTCGCAATATCTTATTGTTCGGGCTTTATCCGATAAATTTCAGAATATTTGTGTGGTCGGCGATGATGCACAAAGTATTTATGCGTTTCGTGGTGCAAACATCAATAATATACTGAATTTCCAGAAAGATTATGAAGGCGTAAAAACCTTCAGACTAGAACAAAATTACCGTTCGACAAAGAATATTGTTGAAGCAGCAAACACTATTATTGATAAAAATAAAGTAAAACTGGACAAAATCGTTTGGACCGCCAATGATTTTGGTCCCAAAATAAAGGTTCACCGCAGTTTAACAGACAACGAAGAAGGCCGTTTTGTAGCCAGTACGATTTGGGAGCAAAAAATGCAAAATCAAATGCCTAACGGTGCGTTTGCCATTTTGTACCGGACCAATGCACAATCCCGGGCTATGGAAGATGCGCTTAGAAAAAGAGATATTCCGTACCGGATTTATGGTGGACTTTCTTTCTATCAAAGAAAAGAAGTCAAGGATGTTTTGTGTTATTTACGATTGGTTATTAATCCAAAAGATGAAGAAGCTTTAGTTCGGGTAATTAATTATCCGGCACGTGGGATTGGGAATACAACAATCGAAAAACTAACCATTGCAGCCAATCACTACAAACGTTCGATGTTTGAAGTGATGCAAAACATAGAGCGAATTGATTTAAAACTGAATTCCGGAACCAAGCAAAAACTATTAGATTTTGTTACGATGATTCAGAGTTTTCAGGCTATAAATGAAAATCAGGATGCGTTTTATTTAGCGGATCATGTTGCCAAAAAAACAGGATTAATTCAGGAATTAAAAAAAGATGCTACACCGGAAGGAATGGCTAAAATTCAGAATATTGAGGAATTACTAAACGGTATTAAGGATTTTACAGATGGCCAAAAAGAAGTGGATGGAGCTCGTGGCGCTTTGTCTGAATTTATGGAAGATGTGGCTCTGGCAACTGATTTAGACAAAGACACCAGTGATGAAGACCGCGTGGCGTTGATGACCATTCACTTAGCTAAAGGATTAGAATTTCCTCATGTTTTTGTAGTGGGAATGGAAGAAGATTTGTTCCCGAGTGCCATGAGTATGAGCACGAGAAGCGAACTAGAAGAAGAACGCCGCTTGTTTTATGTGGCTTTGACCCGTGCAGAGCAACAGGCGTATTTGACCTATGCACAATCACGATACCGTTGGGGAAAATTGACTGATAGTGAACCGTCGCGTTTTATTGAGGAAATCGATAGTCAATATCTGGAATACATTACACCTCCTGAAAATAATTACAGGTATAAACCAATGATTGATAGCGATATTTTTGGTGATGTAGATAAATCTAGATTGCGTCTGGCAAAACCAGCTAACGGAACCCCGCCGACCAAATATAATACAGATAATGAACCTAAATCGGATATAAATATTCGTAAATTGAAACCTGTTAGTAATAATGCTGCTTCAGGAAGTGCTAATTTATTCGATAATAAACTGGTTGCTGGTAATATAGTGATGCACGAACGTTTTGGGAAAGGCGAAGTGTTAAACCTTGAAGGAGTGGGAGCCGACAAAAAAGCCGAAATCAAATTTGAAGTAGGCGGAATAAAGAAATTACTGTTGCGTTTTGCTAAACTGGATATTATTGGATGAAAAACTAAAAAAAATGGCTCAATTTATAAAAATATACGAAGACAAACCTAATGAAGCAGCAATTGCCAAAGTAGTTAAGGTTTTAAAAGAAGGTGGTTTAGTGATCTATCCCACGGATACTGTTTATGGTTTGGGTTGTGATATTACCAATACCAAAGCATTGGAACGCATAGCGAGAATAAAAGGAGTAAAGCTGGATAAAGCTAATTTTTCTTTTGTTTGCCATGATCTAAGCAACATATCGGATTATGTGAGGCAGATAGACACAGCAACTTTCAAATTATTAAAAAGAGCGTTGCCAGGGCCGTATACTTTTATTTTACCTGGAAATAATAGCTTGCCTAAAGAATTTAAAAAGAAAACAACCGTTGGAATTCGGGTTCCAGACAATGCGATTGCTCTAGAAATAGTTAAAGTATTAGGGAATCCTATTGTTTCTACCTCAATTCATGATGAAGATGATGTGATAGAATATACCACGGATCCGGAACTAATTTTTGAGAAATGGCAAAACCTGGTTGATTTAGTTATTGATGGAGGTTATGGAGACAATATAGGATCCACCATTATTGATTTATCGGGTGATGAGCCAGTTGTAGTTAGAGAAGGCAAAGGAAGTTTAGATATTTTATAAGATTTAAATTTTTGGCAAAATAGTTGCCGATTTACCATAAATTTTTGTGTTTCCCAAGAAGTTACAAATCTATAGTCACCAACTTCAAAAAGCCATAATACAAAAACCCTACAAATTTATAAGTAAAAAATCCTTAAATCACTGATTATCAGTATGTTTAAGGATTTTTGAAGTGACCTTGACTGGATTCAAACCAGTAACCTCTTGAGCCGTAATCAAGTGCGCTATTCAGTTGCGCCACAAGGCCTTTTTTTGCTATTGATGTCTTAATTAAGGCGTCTTAGCGGGTGCAAATATAAGTATAAATGTGTAATTTGCAAGTCTAAAATTGTAAAAAAACAAAAAAATATGCCATTAAAAAAGTATATACGTGATATTCAGGGATTTCCTAAAGAAGGAATTTTGTTTAAAGACATCACTCCGTTACTAATTAATCCCGAAGCAAGGAATAAATGTCTTGAAATACTGGTTGAATCCTTGAAAGATAAAAAAATTGACAAGGTAATAGGAGTAGAAAGTCGTGGATTTTTCTTTGGAATGTTGATTGCACAAGAATTAAATGTTGGTTTTATTCCGGTTCGTAAGCCGAACAAGTTGCCTTACGAAACCATCTCGGCAACGTATGATTTAGAATATGGAACGGATACTTTAGAAATCCATATTGATGCAATTCAAAAAGGAGACCGAATTCTGATTCACGATGATGTATTGGCAACCGGAGGAACCGCAAGAGCAGTTTGTGAATTGGTGGAACAATTAGGTGGTGAAATCGTGCAATGCAATTTCCTGATGGAATTAGCTTTCTTAAATGGAAGGACAAAAATCAAAGGAAATGAAATTTTTGTAGCAATTACATACTAATTTAAGGTTCGTGTGATTACGTAATACTTAAAGCAATAATCGCGATTTGCAATTTCTTGGCTTTAGCCAAATCCAATCCCTGTTTGGTGAAACTCTGTAAAATGATTTTGTTGAGTTGGCCCAAGATTTTATACATATCGTTTTGTTTTGTAAAAAGATAAAAATAAAGAAAGAGGGTAAAGAGGGCTTTGATTGGGTGATGCTTTTTTATCTCTAAAGCACACTATGTTTATATTATAATTAAAAAAGCTATTTTACATAATATAAATTATAGCGCAAAAAAGACACACTACATTTAGACAAAAAAATTACACTGTTTAGTTACATTAAACGATTACAATCCTTCCTTAAATTATTTAACATGAAGGATATTCATTTTTACAGTCTTTTGCTATAAATAATTTTACGATTGGCTGACACCATTTCCGATTTCAGAGAAATACGTCTCAAAAGCTTAAAATCACATTATTTTGTTATAATTTATGCTGTTTTAATCTAAATATAGGCCATTTTAATGGTTTTAAAGTATTTCTTTGTGTTACGACGCTTTACCTTGGTTTTGGCAGCTAACGTAAAACTAAACTATTAATAGTAACGGAATAATTTTTGATTTAAGAAACAGACGATCCTATATTATTTATTTAAATCAGATAAAATCAAGTGAGTTGTAGGCTCTCCATAAACTAAAAGCCGATCAATAAATTGTTGTAGGTGCATTTGATCAACTAGAACGACGTTCATAATAATGTTTTGGGGTCCAGTAATTCTAAAAACCTCATTTATCTCTGGAAAATCTTTCAGCTGATCACAAAACAGCTGTAGTTTTCCACTAAATAACTTGAACAGAATAAAAACCTCTAATCCAAATCCCAGTTTTTGGTTGTTCAGCTGAAGTTTATATCCCTGTATAATAGCAGCATCCTCCAGTTTTTGAATGCGTTCTCTTACGGAAGAAGGTGAAAGTCCAATTTGTTTCCCAATTTCTACATAGGAAGCTCTTGAGTTTATTTCTAATTGCTTTATTATTTTTAAATCTAGAGTATCAACCATTAAAAAAGTTTTAAATGCTTAAAATTACAACTTTTTAACGGAAAATTACTTGTTTATTGATGGATTAAATTTAGATATTTATAGTGCTAATAGTACTTTTGAACCATGGATAACACTTTATTACTACTTACAATTGGAATTTTCACAGGATTTTTTATTCAAACTATGATCGGTTTCGGCGGTGCTTTAATAGCTTTACCTTTCTTGTTGTTAGTCATGCCTTTATCTGAAGCAGTTTCGTATCTTTCTATTTTTTATTTGGTCTCCTCTCCTATTTATGTGTATAAAGAATGGGAACATATAGACAAAAGCTTATTAAAAAAAATTGCTTTTTCTTCCTTTTTTGGAGTGCTTACCGGAATAGTGGTTCTAGTTTATGGAAAACCTCTGATCTTAAAGCAGGCGTTGGGTGTTTTTATTATCCTATTTGTATTAAATAGTCTTCGTGTCAAAAAAAAAGTAGTGATTTTAAAAAAAACGAAACACTTTTTGGGTTTTCTAGGAGGTTTCTTCTCTGGTTTATTTTCTACCGGAGGTCCTTTATATGTAATAATTGTTCAGAATGAAACTAACGATATAAAGACATTTAGGGCTACCATGTTTGGTACTTTAGGCCTGGTTACGCTGATGCGAATGCCTGTTTTGGTTTTAGGTGGCGTGATTACTATGAACCAAATTTACAATTCCCTCTATGTTGTGCCTTTTCTTATTCTTGCTTTATTTTTGGGCAAAAAAGTCTATTTAAAACTTAATGAAGCGCTTATAAAAAGAATCATTTTAGGACTATTATTTCTATCAGGAGTATTGCTGGTTTTTAAAGTATAATTATAGAAATTGTATTGACTCTGCTTTTATCACATTACTGGTCAATGACAGTGCTAAATTTATTTTATTTAGCAGCTCTTTGTCCATTATCATAGATCACATTAGTGTGCAAAGTGGTTTGATTCGCATCTTAATTATTTACCTTTGCAAAAAATTAAAAATTGCGACTTCAATGAATAATACCGAAATGAACAAAAAAAAATACATTAAATTAATCCTCATTTTAGGTTCTCTTACCGCACTTGGCCCATTTTCAATTGATATGTATTTACCTGGTTTTGCCGGAATTGCTAAAGATTTGAATACTTCTGTTGCCAATGTGTCCATGACATTATCCAGTTATTTTATTGGAATTTCTGCTGGACAATTGCTTTATGGTCCGTTATTAGATCGTTTTGGCCGAAAAAAACCGCTCTTTATTGGATTATTGGTTTACATATTAGCCTCTTTGGGCTGCGCATTTGTCACTGATATTGATACTTTTATAGGGCTGAGATTCATTCAGGCTGTTGGGAGCTGTGCTGCTACGGTAGCCTCAGTGTCAATGGTTCGGGATTTATTTCCTGTAAAAGAGATACCTAAAGTCTTTTCTTTATTGATGTTGGTTGTAGGGCTTTCGCCAATGCTGGCACCCACTGTAGGCGGTTATGTTACTACTTATTACGGTTGGCATACTGTATTTTTTATACTGATGTGCATGGGAATTGTAATTCTTGTAGCGGCTCAAATTGTTTTGCCTAATACTTTCAAACCGGACACTTCTATTTCATTAAAGCCAAAACCAATTATTTCTAATTTTATACGCATTGTTAAAGTGCCTCAATTTTACACCTATGCGTTTACAGGAGCAATCGCTTTTTCTGGTTTATTCACGTATGTAGCAGCCTCTCCTATTTTATTTATGGATATTTTCAAAGTAGATGGTACAACGTATGGCTGGATTTTTGCCTTTATGTCTTTGAGTTTTATAAGCGCCAGTCAGCTTAATTCTTTTTTATTGCGGAAATTTACCAGTGAACAAATGATTTTTGGGGCCTTAATTACACAGTCGGTAATCAGTGTTTTATTTCTGACATTAGCAATCAATGGTCTTTTAGGTTTGTATGAAACAATCGCCATGCTGTTTTTATTCTTGGCGTGTTTAGGAATCTCTAATCCTAATACAGCAGGACTGACTCTTGCTCCTTTTTCAAGAAATGCAGGAAGCGCGTCAGCCCTCATGGGTGCGATTCAATTGGGATTAGGTGCTTTGGCCTCTTTTGCGGTTGGTGTTTTTGTAAAAAGCTCTATGTTACCAATGGTTTTGATTATGACAACATCAACAATACTGGCATTGATTATTTTAATTATCGGAAAACGAAACATAAAAAAAGCCATTACAACTTCAGATGATGAAATTGTAATAGCTCATTAACAGTTTATGAAAAAGAATGAATTAATTCATTCTTTTTTGTTTTTTTATTGGTTTCTCCGTTTTTGAAAGGACTTCATTTTTTGCTTGAAGCAAGTGATTGGCCAGGACCTTTTCTATTAGTTCGTCTTTCGTCAAATGATGAAAAACTGTTTTTATTTTATCTTTTAATTCTGTAGCGATGTCATGATTGGGTTTTGTCTTGAAGATTTGCTTCGCCCATAACAACGTATTATTTTCTTCAATACTGGCAAGAGTTGGTTTTTTAAATTCTTTGAATTGTATTCCCAATTCTTTTTCGAATTCAGCAATTTCAACTACTTCTTCCGGCTGCAATACCGTCAATGAAAGTCCCTTTGCTCCTGCTCTTGCAGTTCTACCGCTACGATGTACGTATGCTTCATACACATCAGGCAAATGATAATTGACTACATAAGAAATTTCTTTTACATCAATTCCTCTTGCTGCTAAATCTGTTGCGACTAATATATTGATATGTCCTTCGCGGAATTGCTCCATGATTCGGTCTCTAATTCCCTGCGATAAACTTCCGTGTAATGCACCAGAAGAAAACCTATTGATAGCCAAGTTTTTAGCTAATTTATTGACTGCTGCTTTTGTTTTACAAAAAATGATACCGCGTTCACCCTCTTTAGAATTCAGAAAATGCATCAAAACGTCCAGTTTTTCAATAGGATTTACCACAATGTATTGATGATCAATTCCTTGATTACCTACTGTTTCCATATTGGCACTGACATGTACCACATTTTTATTCAAATAGTTTTGAATCAATTGTTTTATGCTTCCGGGCATGGTGGCCGAGAATAAAAAAGTCTTATGCGCTGCTGGTAATTCAGCAATAATTTCATCTAAGCCTTCTTTTAATATAGTCACCATTTCATCGGCTTCATCGAGCACGAGGAATCTGGTTTCTTTTAAGTTTATGGCTTTGCGCTGAATTAAATCAATTAATCTTCCGGGCGTTGCCACTACAATATGTGTAGGTGTTGCAAGGCGTTCTATTTGCGGTTTGATTGGAATTCCTCCGCATGTTGCTGCAATGGAAACTTCAGGCAAAAAGGTGGCAAAAGACTCTAAATTTTTAAATATTTGTTGGCCTAATTCCCGAGTTGGTGCAAGAATTACTGCTTGAATCAAAGGTGATTTTACATCTATTAATTGTAAAATTGGCAATCCAAATGCGGCTGTTTTTCCGGTACCGGTTTTAGCAAGTCCAACTATATCCGTTGTATTTGACAAAAGTAACGGAATCGTTTTTAGCTGAATTTCTGTTGGTACAACAATTTTCAATTCGGTAATCGCTTTTACTATTGGTGCTGAAATTCCTAAATCAGAGAATTGTTTTGGCATTTTTTTTGAATTTTATATTTTATAAAAAATAGTTGTTTTGTAACGGTAATTTTAGCCCCGATAGCAGTGAAAATCCTTTTATTTTTTCTTTAAAAATAAAAGATTGAAACGAATAGCGGGATTAGCTCCTTGAAAAATAAATATTACTCTTCATCCGGTTCGTTCATGATTTTTTCCCGGTATTTTTTCCCGGTCAATAATACCAGTTTCAATTTGTAATCATCTACTAGCCATTCGCGGTAATTTTTACTGCACTGGCTCAAACATTTTGAATAGCGCTTGATGCGACAATCAATGTCATCATCCAGTTCTTTTCCCAGCGCTTTTGCTTCTTGTAAGGTTTCAGAATTATCCACACACATGGCGGCATGTTGCTCTAGGGATTTTTCTAGCACTACTTTGGAACGTAAATTTTGTTTGATAATGAGTTTGTGTTCTTCATCCACATCAAAGGTTACTACTTCTGTTTTACTGAATTTAGCACGTAATTCCGGTGGCATGCTGTATTTAAAATACAATTCTATTTCTGTATCGTCTCGTAAGTTTTCCAGGTAAAACTCCGGAGATTTAAAGATATGCTGCCAGTTTACCGGCTCACTCCACAGGCCAAATCGGGCGGCGTTATTCCCTAAATCGATCACATTGAAAATGTCTTTGTTAGGTAATTTTCTGGAACCACGACCGATCATTTGGTAATATAAGGTCAACGATTTTGTTGCTCTGTTCAGGATTATGGTCTCTACGGTAGGCTCATCAAAACCGGTAGTAAGAATTCCCACTGATGTCAATATGGCATCAGGTGTATGCTTGAACCAATGTAAAATATCTTTTCTTTCCTCGTTATTACTGGTGTTATCTAAATGGCGAATGGCATAACCGGCTTCTCTAAACGTTTCGTATACATATAAGGAGGTGTTGATCCCGTTATTGAAAATCAAGGTTTTCTTGCCTAATGATTTCTCCGTGTAGGCATGCAATAACTTTTCCTGCATGGCCATATTGGTGTACAAATCATCAGATGATTTTACGGTATAATCGCCATTGATCCCTACTTTCAGGGAGGTCAGTCCCACATCATAGCTATAGGTAACTGCTTTGGCCAAAAAGCCATTTGTAATCAAGGAACTAATGGTGTCTCCTACGATTAATTCATCGTAGCTTTCATGCATTGGCAATTTGATATTTGAGCTTAAAGGTGTTGCGGTTACCCCTAAAATAAAAGCATTTTTGAAAGAGCTCAATAATTTGCGAAAGGAATTGTAATGTGCCTCATCAATGATTACCAATCCTACATTATCTAAATGCAGTTTTTCATCGTTGATTCGGTTTTTTAAAGTTTCCACCATGGCTACAAAACAGGAATAATCGTTTTGATCCGGAAGTTCTTTTACTTTACTGTTGATAATTTTGTTTTTCACATCAAAACCCTTCAACATTTTTGAGGTTTGCTTGCACAACTCAATTCTGTGGGTCAAAACAACTACTTTTTTATCATGTTGCGATAAATAACGGCGCACAATTTCAGAAAAAACCACTGTTTTTCCACCACCGGTGGGCAATTGGTATAACAAATGGTGTTGTGGCGGTGCATTATCAATGCGCTCAAAGATGGCATCTATATCGCCTTTTTGGTACGCATAAAGTTCTTTTTTGTCTTCTATTTCTATTTCTAAAGTGTTTTGGGACATTGCTTATTGTTGGGTTTTTGCAAAAATACGCCTAAAAAACAGTTTAAGTATCAATTTTTATTAAAAATAAACGGAATGATTAAATAAATTTGAATTATGTGAGGATTTAATATTCTAATCGTTCTAAAATGGCATTAAATTCTGGTTCATTGTACCATTTTTGCAAAATAGTTTCAGTGTGTATGGCACTAATTCTGGGTTTAAAATCAGTAAGTATTCCATTTGCAATCAAGAAAACAACGGCTTGCTGAAAGGAATTATACATGCTTTTGAAAAATAATTCTTGCTTTATATCCTGTTCTGATGAGAATGTTTGTGCTATTTCAATATTGTAAAGCATTACATCCGCAATTACAAAAGGATCTACTCCCAAAAGCGTAAAGTGCTTAATGTATTTTTGGGCAACGGAACGCCTCATTTTAGGTTTGCTACGCCTTCCGGATTTTTTCAGAGGATAATATTCATTGGAAATTTTGAGTTTGCATTCCTTCAAAAGCGTTTCTTCTTTTGGATTAAAAACAAAATCATAATAGACTTTTACAGAACTGAATTTCTCGTACAATTCGAGTATTTGCTCTTCGAGTTGTTCTTTATTCAATTCGGCTACATATTTTTTTAAATCTCGTTTGCTCATTATCAAAGTTTAAGATTACAAAAGTAATTTACTTTAGGAATCAATGCGTGGTAAATCAATGATAATCCTTAATTTTGTCAATTATCACTTAAAAAAAAATAAATGCTTAAGATTTTTAAGGTTACAGCAATAGTAGAAGGTATATCCGCCTTATTGTTATTTTTCTTTGCTATGCCAATGAAATACATTTTTAATGATCCTATTTATGTCAAACACATTGGAATGGCTCACGGCGTATTATTTACTGCTTACATTATCTTGGCAACAATTTTAAAGTTTAGTGAAAAGTGGAATTTTAAAAAGTATTTTATCATTTGTATTGCGTCAATTCCTCCTTTTGGGACTTTTTACATAGAAAAGAAATACTTGCGAAATGTATAAATTAATAGAAAAAATATTCACTTTTCTATATCTAGTACTCAGGAAATGGGGCTTAGGGAACAGTCTGGCTTCTTATTTTAGCTTGGTGCTGAACATTATTGTTTTGTGTGTATTGGCGTATGTCATCTACGTAATTTTTAGACTTGTTTTAGTTACTATTATGGCCGTTATTGCCCAAAAAACCAAAACCAAATTTGATGATTTGCTGGTAACTAACAAAACGGCTAAATACATTGCACATTTAATTCCACTATTGTTTATTTACAAATCTGTTCCAATAATTTTAGACCGATTTGAATATTGGGAAGGCTTTTTTGGGAAATTGGTTGGAATCTACATCATCATTCTGATTTTATGGATTATACGAACTATTTTCAATGCGTTACGTGATTATTTAAAACTAAAACCAAGATACAGCGACAAACCTATTGACAGTTTCATTCAGGTAATCATGATTATGTTGTGGGTAATTGGAATTACATTAATCATTTCAAAATTATTTGAGATTGATAAAAAAGAGCTTTTAACTATTTTAGGAGCTGTTTCAGCGGTAATCATATTAATTTTTCGAGATACCATTTTAGGTTTTGTATCTAGTGTTCAAGTATCCATAAACGATATGGTTCGAATTGGCGACTGGATTACGATGGATAAATTTGGTGCCGATGGAGATGTCATCGAGATCAATTTGGCAACGGTAAAAGTTCGAAATTTCGATAATACCACAACCACAATTCCAACCTATAGTTTGAGTTCAGATTCGTTTCAAAACTGGCGCGGAATGCTGAATTCAGATGGCCGACGCATCAAAAGACACATTCTGATAAAAACAAGCAGCATTCGGTTTTTAGAGGAATCAGAATTAAATGACTTAAAAAAAATTCATCTAATATCGGATTATATAGGCACTCGCAAATTAGAAATAGACGACTATAATTCTAAACATAAAATTGACAAATCCATTGCTATTAATGGGCGAAATTTGACAAACTTAGGTTTATTTCGAAAATACATCACGGAATACCTGTTCAATTATCCAGGATTAAACAAAGACATGTTGATGCTTTGCCGTCAGTTACAATCAACTTCCCATGGTGTACCGCTTGAGGTTTATGCCTTTTCACATGACAAGCGATTTGAAAACTATGAATACATCATGTCGGATATATTTGATCACATCATTGCTTCCATAAAATATTTTGATTTAGAAATTTTTGAAACAACTGCAGAAAGTGAATCTCAGGTTTAATTTTTTTACTTAAAAAGTATAAATGCACTTCGTATCAAATTAATAATCTGTTTTTCACATATTCAATTGCTGTTTTTCCATGTGCCTTAGGTTTTCCATCCGCATCTAAGTTAACCATTGTGGTGTGATCAATTGTAATGATAGTTTCGCGTGTCATCATATTTCGCGCCTCGCATTTCAGCGTGAGTGAGGTTGTGCCAAATTTTAAAACATCAATTCCAATTTCGACAATATCACCTTGTCTGGCCGAACTTCGAAAATTGATTTCCGACATGTATTTGGTTACGATTCTGGTATTTTCTAATTGAATTATGGTATACAAAGCCAATTCTTCATCAATCCAAGCTAATAATTTACCGCCAAATAAAGTTCCGTTAGGATTTAGATCTTCGGGTTTTACCCATTTTCTAGTGTGAAATTTCATGTTTTTTCTTTATAAATGTAAAAATACGTATTCTTGACGCAATTTTATTTAATTTTAAAGAAAAAATATGAATGCACGCGATACTTTTTTAAAAGAATTTCGAGGACAAACAATAGGTTCCGTAACCACACAATCCACAACAGAAGAATCATTTCAAAATGAGGTGTTACGCCCCATTCTAAAGTTGCAAAATGACTTATTTGCAGCATCCTTCCTCAATTATGTCAACAAAAATAAAATTGATTTCTACAGTTATACACTTGATAAAAAAGTATCCGTCATGGAAAATGCAATCCAGAAAGACATCAAGTTTAGAAATTCTCTGAAAGGAATGATCATTGGTTTATTTACAGCCGATGAATATGCTGCTTATGTACAAAACTCCTCCAATATCAATAAAAGAATGATGAGTATGCTTGTAGAACGATTAAAAAGTCATGTATCACTGTATGAAATTAATAAAAGCAACTAGCGCTATTTCTTCCTTATTTTAGAAATTTAGGGTTCTCTAATCAAATAGTAATTATAGGAAAGATCCTAAGGCTTATTTTAGGTCTAAAAACCTTATAATTAAAAATATAGAGCTTTTAAAACACGTTGCCTTGTTGTTTATAATTTAAAAAACGGCTCTTTATTCATCCAAATTTTACCATTTAGATCCAATTTATTAATCCTAATCTTTTTTATAATAAATATGGGTTAAGTATAATTTTATCTGCTTTTTGTGTTATTTTTTTCATTATAATTGTTAAAACTAATTTCATGAAGGAAGAGTATTTCAAATGGCATTCCCCTAATTTAAATAGAGAGATAGAAATGTTGGTTTTTGGACATGCCGGATATCCTGTAATTGTATTTCCTACTTCTATGGGGAGTTACCATGAAAATAAAGATATGGGATTGATTGATTCTGCAAAATGGTATCTGGAACAAGGTTTGATCCAAATATTTTGTCCTGATAGCATTGATAAAGACAGTTTTTACAATAAAAATATATATCCTATAAATCGTATAGAAAACCACGTCAGGTACGATAAAATGATTTGTCACGAAATCGTTGAAAAAGTAAAGAACAATACCTCCTCAGGCAGAGTGGCTCTTGCCGGTTGCAGTTTTGGCGGGTATCATGCGGCAAATTTTGCTTTTAGACATCCTGGTTATGTAAGTCATTTGTTTTCTATGAGTGGCGCTTTTAATATCAAGAGTTTTATGGATGGTTTTCATGACGATGATGTGTTTTACAACAGCCCGGAAGATTATTTACATGGACTTAATGATCCGGAATTATGGAAAATGGATATTGTGCTTGGGACGTCTAATTGGGATATTTGTTTTGATGCAAATTTAAAACTAAGTAAAGTGTTGAGCGATAGAAACATTCATCATTGGTTGGATATTCGTCAGGAACGAAAACACGACTGGCCGGTATGGAACGAAATGTTTCCACATTATTTATCCAGAATAAATTTTTTTTAAAATTATAAACATATCAAGATGAAAAAAATTGGAATTTTATTTGGAATGGAAGATACATTTCCACAAGCCTTCATAGATCGTGTCAATTCAAAAAACGAAAAAGAAATCATAGCTGAAGCTGTGGTTATTGATAAAGTAGTTCAAAATCAAGACGGAGAATATGCCGTAATTATTGATCGCATTTCGCAAGATGTCCCTTTCTATCGTGCATATTTGAAAAATGCTGCTTTAACAGGGACAAATGTGATCAACAATCCTTTTTGGTGGAGTGCCGACGATAAATTTTTTAATAACGCATTGGCCGATACTCTGGGAGTTCCGTTACCTAATACGGTACTTCTCCCATCGGCAGAACATCCTACGGATACGACTGGAAAATCATTCCGAAACCTAAAATACCCAATGGATTGGGAAGAAATTTTTCATTATATTGGTTTTCCAGCTTATATGAAACCCTATGCCGGAGGTGGCTGGAAAAATGTGTATCGATTAGAAAATGTCGAAGAATTTTGGGAGAAACATAAGGAAACGGGGCAACTGGTGATGATGCTACAGGAAGAAATTGTTTTTACAGAGTATTTCAGAGTCTATTGTTTGGGTTGCAAAGCCGTTAGGATTATGCAATACGAACCCAGAAATCCGCATCATTTGCGTTATGTACTTGATGGGCCGCCTGTGGATAAAAAATTATTAGCTACTATTAAGGATTATACTTTACGTCTTTGCAAAGGATTGGGTTATGATTTTAATACGGTTGAATTTGCAGTCCGTGATGGTATTCCCTATGCGATAGATTTTGGAAATCCAGCACCAGATGCTGAATTAACTTCGGTAGGTGCAGAAAACTTTGAGTGGGTTGTAGAGGAAGCAGCAAAAATGGCAATTGCTGCTGCAAAAAAACAGAAATCCGGAAAGATGAATTTGACTTGGGGAACATTTATGAAAGATGCAGTAAAATAGTTTTCAGTCACAGTATTCAGTAAACAGACTGTAAACTTTGACTGCGACTGAACACTAAAACAATAATTATGTTAAAGAAATTACCTGTTTTTACCCTCGGTGTAGAAGAAGAATATCAAATTATAGATCCTGTAACCAGAGATTTACGGTCGCATTTATCCAAAATTGTAGATGGTGCGAAGATCATTTTGAATGAGCAGGTAAAGGCTGAAATGCATCAATCTGTGGTCGAAGTGGGTACCAATATTTGCAATAATGTGAATGATGCCAAAAATGAGATTCGGTTTTTACGTTCTAAAATCGTTGAATTAGCGGAAAAACAAGATCTTATTGTGGGGGGTGCCGGGACGCATCCTTTCTCGAAATGGCAAGATCAACCGATAACTGATGATCCTCGCTATCACGATATTGTCAATGAATTGCAAGATGCAGCACGTTCTAATTTAATTTTTGGAATGCATTGTCATGTAGGAATTGAAAATCGGGAGATTGGCTTGCAATTAATGAATCAGGCCACATATTTTTTGCCGCATATTTTTGCGCTTTCAACGAACTCTCCTTTTTGGGAGGGAAGAAAAACAGGCTATAAATCCTTTAGAACAAAAGTTTTTGACAAGTTTCCAAGGACAGGTTTGCCGGAATATTTTGATTCGGTGAGTTCGTATGAGAATTATTTGGATACATTAATAAAGACTAATTGCATCGATAATCCAAAGAAAATCTGGTGGGATTTACGGTTGCATCCTTTTTACAATACGATTGAATTCAGGATTTGTGATATGTCATTGACAGTGGATGAAACCATTTGCATTGTTGCTATTATTCAGGCAATTGTAGCTAAACTCTACAAATTGAACATGAACAATACTAGCTTTAATGTGTATCGACTGGCTTTGATAAAAGAAAATAAATTTCGGGCGGCACGTTACGGAATTGAGAATAGTATGATCGATTTTGGTTTGCAAAAAGAAGTAGAAACAAAAATGCTTATTCTGGAACTGCTTGATTTCATTGATGATGTGGTGGATGAATTAGGAAGTCGTGCTGATATAAATTATGTCCATGAAATTTTAAAAAACGGTACCGGTGCTGATAAGCAACTGGCTATTTTTCAAGAAACGGGCGATCTTTCCCGTGTGGTTGACTTCATAACAGGAGAATTTACGAAAGGATTATAAAATATAAAGTACCTTTGTTCATTGTTTTTTAAAAAAAAGTATGTCTAATAAAATTATAAAAATAGCCCTTCTGGACATGTACAATGGTGAACCCAACCAGGGAATGCGATGTATTATTGATGTAGTCAATAGGTTTAGTCCCGTTGTTAGTTTTGAAATATTTGATGTTCGGGGAAAATGTGAATTGCCGGACAAGAATAAATTTGACATTTATATTTCAACTGGAGGACCTGGAAATCCCTTAAGTGGTGATGGAAACTGGGATGTAAAATACTATGAATTTATCGATTCCTTGAATAAATGGAATACTGAAAATAGTATTAAAAAACATGTTTTGTTCATTTGTCATTCTTTTCAAATGGCGTGTTTGCATTTTGGATTGGCTACGGTTACCAAACGAAATGACACTTCTTTTGGGGTGATGACCATTCATAAAACCAAAGAAGGACTTGTGGATCCCTTGTTCGAGGGATTAGGAGACCCTTTTTATGCGATAGACTCCAGAGACTATCAAGTGGTTCAACCCAAGTTAAGTATTTTTGCGAAAAAAGGAGCCAAAATTATTTCATTAGAGAAAATTAGGGATCATGTACAATACGAACGCGCAATTATGGCCGTGCGTTTTACCGATTATTTTGTGGGTACTCAATTTCACCCGGAAGCGGATCCCATTAGTTTTGTTTCTCATTTAAGAAATAAAGAAGCAAAGGAAAAGATTAAGAATATGAAAGGAAAAAAGAAGTTCAGAAACATGCTGGAGGATTTATTAGATGATGATAAAATATACAGAACTAATGAAACTTTGATTCCTAATTTCCTTCGAATAGCAATTAATGACTTGCTAAAAACAAAGAAGACACTTTCTAATTAATACGATTTCAAAATGATTTCAAAATATCGGAAGTTATTTAATACTCAATTTACAGAAAAAAAATATCAGGAATTCAAAGATGATATTGCTTCCGATTTTAATTACCTGCCTACTTTCCGGTTAGGCGAAACCCCCTTTTTTATTTCGAAGGAGCTTAAAGCACAATTGATTGAAGGCTGTAATGATGTTATAGCTTTCATTCAGAAAAACGACTTTAAATCACTTACAAATAAATCATTAGAGCTAAATAATACTGTTCCTAATGAGGATGAACATACTACCTTTTTAGCAATTGATTTTGGAATTTGTGAAGAAGACGGAGTACTTATTCCAAAACTAATTGAAGTACAGGGATTCCCCTCTTTGTACAATTATCAAATGCATTTGTACGAAAAATTTAAAAATCATTATCCATTTCTTAACGAATTAACTCCATTTATTAATGCTATTGAACCACAGGAATATCTTACTATTTTAGAAGAAGTGATTTGCAACTATCATCCAAAAGAAAATGTTATTCTTCTTGAAATAGAACCCGAAAAACAAAATACCAAGATTGATTTTTATTACTGCAAAAGAGACATTGGCATCCCTATAGTTTGTGTTACTGAACTCATAAAAAAAGGAAAACAACTGTTTTACAAAAATGCAACAGGCAATGAAATATTGGTAAAAAGAATTTACAATCGGGTTATTTTTGATGAATTGGATTTGAGAACAGATTTAAGACTTAATTTTAGTTTTTCAGATGATTTGGATGTGGAATGGGCGGGACATCCTAACTGGTTTTTCAGAATCAGTAAATTTATTTTACCTTTCTTAAAAGGAAAATATTGTATTGAAACGACACTATTGAGTGACTTGGCAGTAATTCCTCAGGATTTAGAAAACTATGTTTTGAAACCGCTTTTTTCTTTTTCAGGAACGGGCGTTATTTTTCATGTCACAAAAAAAGATATTGAAGCCGTTGTAGATAAAGAATTATATATTCTTCAAAAAAAAGTAAATTATCTTCCTATTGTACACGCTCCTGAAGGGAAAGTAAAAGCTGAAGTCCGAATCTTGTGTGTTTGGAAAAAAGGTGATGCCGTACCTACTCTACTCTGCAACTTAGTCCGCTTAAGCCGTGGCGAGATGATTGGCGTGAAATTCAATAAAGATAAAGATTGGGTTGGTGGCACTTTAGGTTTATTTGAAAGGTAGATAATACTTCCATTTTGTAACATTCAAAAAATTCCATTTTTTAGCGGGTTGCACATTTAAATTACTTCCTATTTTTAAAATATAAAAACTTCTTTTTTACTACAAAACAGGAAATATATAGTAGATTATTTGAATGGTTATTTAAGTAATACCGTCATTTTAACACATTGAAATGGTGTGAAAAGAAAATACAGTTATATTTTATAATTAAAACCTTGTTAATTTTACATTAAAAATAATTTAAAAATCGTTTTTTATTCTTTTTTGCTTCTTCAAACATTTTTTTTTTCTTGATTTAATTGATTCCAACTGCTGTTTAATGAATTTTTGAAAGTGATTCCCTTAATAATTTGAAAAATATGGAATTATTCAATATTTTAACATAAAAAAAATTAACCTGTTTTTTTTTTCTTTATTATTGTAATGTTATAATAAATTAAGAAGAATCAATAATTTTAATAATTAGCAAATGAATAGAAGAGAAGCACTTAAAAGCGTTGCATTTTTGATGGGAAGCGCAATCTCAGCAACAACAATGGGCGTTTTATTTGAAAGTTTTACTTTGCCTGAAAAAGAAAAAAATAGCGTGTCTTTTTCTGCTGCAGATGAAGAAATTTTGGCTGAATTTGCCGATATCATTATACCTACTACAGCCTCTTCGGCAGGAGCAAAAGCTGCAGGATTGGGTGCTTTTATTCCAATGATTATTAGAGAATGTTATCCTGCAAAAATGCAAGAAATTTTTGCTTCCGGGATGCAGGAAATGCAAGCAAAATGCGTTAAAGATTTCAATAAGAATTTCTTATCAATGTCAGTTGAAGAGCGTCAGCAATTAATGACTTCATTACGAGATGAGGCAATTGCAACTGATAAAGCACCTTCATTCTTTTTGATTGCTAGAGATTTAACTCTTCTTGGCTATTATTCTTCAGAAATAGGTTGTACACAAGCACGCGAATACCTTCCAGTTCCGGGACGCTACGATGGTAGTGCAGACTACAAACCCGGACAAAAAGCTTGGGCAACCAACTAATTGTTACTAGAACCTTTTGTTATAAACTATTTTATTAAATAAAAAATACTACCCGTGAATATAAATACCAATTTGAAAGAGGAAAATACGTATGATGCTATTGTTGTAGGATCTGGAATTAGTGGTGGTTGGGCTGCAAAAGAACTTACCGAAAAAGGATTAAAAGTTTTGATGTTAGAACGCGGAATGAATATTGAGCACATCAAAGATTATGAATCGGCCATGAAAGCACCATGGGAATTTGAACGCGCTGGCAAGCTTACCGAAGAACAAAAAAGAACCCATCCTGTTCAAACAAGAGATTATCCATACAATGAAGCTACCGAAAAATGGTGGGTGAATGACTTGGAATGTCCCTATACAGAAGACAAACGTTTTGATTGGTACAGAGGATTTCATGTGGGTGGAAAATCTTTAATGTGGGGCCGTCAAAGTTACCGTTTTAGTGACCATAATTTTGAAGATAATGCCAAAGATGGTCATGGAAATGACTGGCCTATTCGATATAAAGACCTTACCAAGTGGTATGATTATGTAGAGAAATTCGCAGGAATAAGTGGGCAAGCTGAAAATTGGCCCCTATTACCGGATGGTAAATTTTTGCCTCCAATGGATTTAAATTGTGTTGAAAAATCAGTTAAAGAAAGATTAGAAAAACATTATAATAAAACCCGTATTCTTACAATTGGTCGTACTGCTAACTTAACTGTACCCCACAAAGGGCGTGGCAGCTGTCAGTACAGAAATTTATGCAGTCGAGGCTGTCCATTTGGCGCCTATTTTAGCACCCAATCTTCTACACTACCTGCTGCAATGGCAACCAATAGATTGACCGTGAGACCCTACTCTATTGTGAATCATATTATTTATGATAAAGACACTAAAAAAGCAAAGGGTGTTATGGTTATTGATGCAGAAACAAATGAAACCATGGAGTTTTATGCTAAAATTGTTTTTGTAAACGCATCCACCTTAGGATCAACATTCCTTTTATTAAATTCAACTTCAGAAGCGCATCCGAATGGAATGGGTAATGCCAGCGGACAATTAGGCCATAATCTTATGGACCATCATTTCCGTTGTGGTGCAGAAGGAACAGCTGAAGGTTTTGAAGATAAATACACGTACGGAAGAAGAGCTAATGGTATTTATATTCCAAGATATCAGAATGTAGGTGGTGATAAACGAGATTATTTAAGAGGTTTTGGGTACCAAGGAGGTGCCAGCAGAGGATCTTGGCATAAAGAAGTTGCCGAATTGGCTTTTGGTGAAAACTTTAAATCGACTATGTCATTACCTGCTGATTCCTGGAGTATGGGATTAGGTGGTTTTGGAGAAATGCTGCCGTATTACGAAAACAAAGTGTACATCGATCATAGCAAAAAAGACAAATGGGGACAACCAGTTTTAGCTATTGATTGTGAATACAAAGAAAATGAAGCAAAAATGCGGGAAGATATGATGAATGATGCCGCAGAAATGCTGGAAGCATCTGGAATCAAAAATGTGCAAACCTATGATAACGATTGTTATCCTGGAATGGCTATACACGAAATGGGTACTGCCAGAATGGGTAATGACCCCAAGGATTCCGTTTTAAATAAATGGAATCAATTGCACGAAGTTAGTAATGTATTTGTTACCGATGGTTCTTGTATGCCTTCTATTGCGTGTCAAAATCCATCATTAACATTTATGGCTTTGACGGCTCGTGCCTGCGATTATGCAGTAAAAGAATTAAAAAAAGGAAATATTTAGGTTCATCATTATGAGAAAATTAAGAATGGGAATGGTCGGTGGTGGTCAAGATGCTTTTATAGGTGCAATTCACCGCTTAGCCGCCAATATGGATGGACTAATTGAATTAAAGTGTGGTGCATTAAGTATAAAACCAGAAACCGCAATTGCATCTGGTAAAGCCTTGTTTCTTCCGGAATCAAGAACATATTTAACGTATGACGAAATGATTAAAGCGGAAGCGGCTTTACCTGCTGACGAAAGAATCGATTTTGTTACTATTGTTACTCCAAATTTTGCCCATTTTGCACCTGCAATGATGGCTTTGGAGCATGGTTTTAATGTAGTAATTGAAAAACCAATGACTTTTTCATTGGAAGAAGCAAAACTATTGAAACAAAAAGTAGAAGAGACAGGATTACTACTTTGTTTAACACATACGTACTCCGGGTATCCAATGGTCAAACAAGCGAAAGCTATGGTCAGCGAAGGAAAATTGGGTAAAATTAGAAAAGTTTTAGTAGAATATCCCCAAGGATGGTTAAGTACACTATCCGAAAGAGAGGGAAACGCACAAGCTGCATGGCGAACAGATCCTAAAAAATCCGGAAAAAGTTCTGTAATGGGAGATATTGGTACGCACGCCTCTCATTTAGCCGAATATATCACCGGAGCTAAAATTACCGATGTTTGTGCAGAATTAAACACATTAGTTGAAGGCCGCATAATGGACGATGATGGAGCTGTACTATTGAAATTTGACAATGGTGCTAAAGGCGTTTTAATAGCATCACAAGTAGCAGCTGGAGAAGAAAACGCTTTAAAAATCAGAGTTTATGGCGAAAAAGGTGGAATCGAATGGTTTCAACATGATCCAAACACTTTAACGGTTAGGTGGTTAGATGAACCAACTCAGGTTTTAAGAGCTGGATCCAATTATGCACATTTATCTTCATTTGCAACACACAATTGTAGAACTCCAGGCGGACATCCAGAAGGTTATTTAGAAGCATTTGCTAATATTTATCGCAACTTTGCTTTAACCCTCAACTGCAAATTAGATGGTACAACACCTACTCCTGAAATGTTAGACTTTCCTTCTGTTGAAGATGGAGTGAGAGGAATGGCATTTATAGATAACGTAGTCGCATCATCACAATCGGATAAAAAATGGACTCCCTACGTTTTGTAATTTATTAGGAATTCGTAGACCTCTTATATACCAAATATTATGACAACAATTCAAGGGCCTGCGGTCTTTTTAGCACAGTTTATTGATGATAAAGCTCCTTTTAATTCCTTAGATGGGATTTGTAAATGGGCTGCTGATTTAGGCTTTAAAGGGATTCAAATGCCAACATTAGATACCCGTTTTATTGATTTACAAAAAGCGGCAGAAAGTAAAACCTATGCGGATGAACTAAAAGGAACAATTGCTTCTTACGGACTAGAAATCACTGAATTATCAACCCATTTACAAGGGCAGTTAGTGGCTGTTCATCCTGCTTATGATGACTTTTTTGATGCATTTGCACCAGTAAATGTACATGGAAATCCTAAAGCAAGGCAAGAATGGGCTGTGCAACAATTGAAATATGCGGCTAAAGCATCTCAAAATTTAGGGTTAAATGCACATGCCACTTTTAGTGGTTCTCTACTTTGGCAGTATTTTCATCCTTGGCCACAACGACCTCCGGGTTTAGTGGAAGATGGTTTTGCCGAATTGGCTAAACGCTGGTTGCCCATTTTAAATGAGTTTGATCAAAATGGTGTTGACCTTTGTTACGAAATTCATCCCGGAGAAGATTTATTTGATGGGGAAACCTATGAAATGTTTTTGAAAGCGGTGAATAATCACTCCAGAGCTTGCTTGTTGTACGATCCATCGCATTTTGTTTTACAACAATTAGATTACATCCAATATATCGATTTTTATCATGAACGGATTAAAGCATTTCACGTAAAGGATGCCGAGTTTAATCCTACAGGAAAGCAAGGTACTTTTGGAGGCTACCAAAGCTGGGCAAATCGTGCCGGACGGTATCGTTCTCTAGGCGATGGTCAGATTGATTTTAAAACGATATTCAGCAAACTAGCCCAATATGATTTCAAAGGATGGGCAGTAATGGAATGGGAATGCTGCATTAAAAATCAGGAAGATGGAGCGCGTGAAGGTGCTGAATTTATAAAAAATCATATTATAAAAGTTACTGATAAAGCATTTGATGATTTTGCTGCAGTAGAAACAAATCTGGCTTTTAACAAAAAAAACTTAGGATTATAAAAACTTAAATACAATAAAATGAAATTAAAATATTTCTTTTTTGGGGTTGCACTAATTAGTTTAACCTCATTTTCTAATGATAATTCAGAAGAAAAATATATTGAAACTACTGCGCAATCAAACCTTGTTGTTCAAACCTCTGAAGGAGAAAAATTAATAGCTAAATCCGATTGCATCGGATGTCATAAATTAGACAAAAAACTAATTGGTCCCTCCTACTTAGACATTGCTAAAAAATATGCTTTAAATGATAAAAATGTTGCCTATTTATCCGGTAAAATAATAAAAGGTGGCTCTGGGGTTTGGGGTTCAATTCCCATGTCTGCGCATGCTTCACTGAAAAAGAATGAGGCAAATTCTATGGCAAAGTATATTTTATCCTTAAAAAAGTAAATTAAAAGGCGCTTTTAAAGAATCAATATAATTCTAGAATGTCGAAAATAAAATCATGATGTTACACAATTTTTTGCTATAAACTAAACTGGATTAAAATAATGAAACAAAAAGAAGAAGATAAAATTACAAATAACCGTCGTGATTTTATAAAAACAACCGCTATAGCTGCAGCAGCTTTTATGATTGTTCCCCGTCACGTTCTAGGAAGAGGATTTGTTGCGCCAAGTGATCGTTTATCAATAGCCAGTATTGGTGTTGGTGGAAAAGGTAAATCTGATATCGCTATGTTTGCCAGCAGTGGAAAAGCTGATATTTCTTTTTTATGTGATGTTGATACCAGAAGAGCCGCTGCAAGTGTAAATGCATTTCCTAAAGCTAAATTTTACACGGATTGGCGCGAAATGTTAGACAAAGAACATAAAAATATTGATGCCGTTTCAGTTTCAACTCCGGACCATAACCATGCTATTCAAGCGCTTGCTGCTATGCAATTAGGGAAACATGTATATGTTCAAAAACCTATGGCACATGATATTTACGAAGCTCGTATTTTGACTGATGCTGCCAAAAAATATAAGGTGGTTACCCAGATGGGAAATCAAGGTGCCTCAAATGATGGTACCAGAATAATGAAAGAATGGTATGATGCAGGTCTAATTGGTGATGTTCACACAATACATGCATGGACAGACCGCCCGGTTTGGCCTCAAGGTATTCCGTGGTCTGCTAATAAAGCCGATATTCCAAGTGAATTGGATTGGGACTTATGGTTGGGAACTGCTCCATACAAAGAGTATGTAAATAAATTAGTTCCCTTCAACTGGCGCGGATGGTGGGATTATGGTACTGGTGCCTTAGGGGATATGGGTTGTCACCTATTAGAAGCTCCTTTTAGTGTATTAAACTTAAAATATGCCAAAGATGTGCAATGTAGTGTAGGTTCTGTATATGTAGATGAATTTCAAAGAGGATATTTTCCTGAGAGTTGTCCACCTTCGAGTCACGTTACATTAACTTTTCCAAAAACTGATAAAACAAATGGTGACATCGCGGTGCACTGGATGGATGGAGGAATTCAACCTGAAAGACCTTCCGAATTAGGCTCGAATGAAATTTTTGGAGATGGTGGAAATGGAACATTGTTTACTGGTACAAAAGGAAAAATGATGTGCGATACCTACGGTTTAAATCCGCGTTTGCTTCCTCTAAGCAAAAATGAAAATCTACAAGTTGCTCAAAAATACGCAAGAGTGATCGATGGTTCCGAAGGACATTACAAGCAATGGATTGAAGCAGCAATTGCAGGGTATGGAAAAAAAGAATTGAGTTCTCCTTTTGAAATTGCCGGTCCTTTAACTGAAGCTTTATTGATGGCAAATCTTGCGATCAGAGGATACGATGTGATGCGAGAAGAGCTTGGAGAAGAAGTGTACCCAGGACGTTCCGCAAAATTATTATGGGATAATGATGCCATGAGAATTACAAATTTTGATGAAGTGAACCAATTTGTGAAACGGGATTATCGTCAAGGTTGGAAAGCTTTAACTTTATAAGCAAGATTAATTATTAATTCAAAAATTCAAAAATGATTAAAAATATTTGTACTTCATTACTTGTTATGATACTGATTCAAACCGCAAATGCACAGCAAGCACCCATACCAAAAGGATTTAAATCCATATTTGACGGACAATCCACAACGGGATGGCACAGTTACGGAAAAGCAACAGCTGGTTCCGGTTGGAAAGCAGAAGAGGGTGTGTTGCATTTTGATCCTACAGCTGCCCAAAACGGTCAAGGAGGCGATTTGGTAACTAATGCAGAATACGAGAATTTTCATCTAAAACTAGAATGGAAAGTCGCGGCAAATGCCAATAGCGGTATTATTTTTTATGTAAACGAGGATTTGACAAAATTCAAAAATACTTATGAAACGGGTCTGGAAATGCAAGTATTGGACAATGACGGTCATTCTGACGGAAAAATTGAAAAACACCGTTCAGGGGATTTATATGATTTAATAAAAAGCACCTCAGAACCAGTAAAACCAGTAGGAGAATGGAATTCTGTTGACATTGTATGTAAATTTGGAAAACTGACAATGTTATTGAATGGCGTAAAAGTAGTTGAAACTACGCTTTGGGATGCTAATTTTAAAACATTGGTAGCCGGAAGTAAATTTGCTACTTGGCCAGGTTTTGCTGCATTCAAAAAAGGTAAAATTGCACTACAAGATCATGGAGATAATGTATGGTTCAGAAACATTATGATCAAAGAATGGAATACTATGAAAATTACAACCGGATGTGAAGCGGGTATGTAATTGATCTCTAAAAAATAAAAAAACAACCAAAACCAAAAAATAAAAAACCACTGACTAATGAATAGTACCATCCGAATTAAATTATCCATAATGATGTTCCTGGAATTTTTTATCTGGGGCGCATGGTTTGTAACCCTGGGCACATTTCTGGGTAATAATCTAAAAGCATCAGGATCAGAAACTGCTGCAATTTTTTCAACACAATCATGGGGCGCAATTATTGCTCCTTTTATTATAGGTTTAATAGCGGATCGTTATTTTAATGCGGAGAAAATTTTAGGAATACTTCATCTTGTTGGGGCATTTTTAATGTACCAAATGTATCAGTCAGAAGAAGTTGGCATGTTCTACACCTACGTTCTGAGTTACATGATTTTATACATGCCCACATTAGCATTAGTCAATTCAGTTTCTTTTAATCAAATGAAAGATCCGGAGAAAGAATTTGCAAATATCAGAGTTTGGGGAACTATAGGTTGGATTTTAGCAGGATTATCTATTAGCTTCATATTTCATTGGGATACTGCGGAAGCAATTTCTCAAGGATTTCTTAAAAACACCTTCCTTTTAGCAGGAATAGCCGCTTTAATTTTAGGTATATTCAGTTTTTCTTTACCAAAAACACCACCAAAAGTAAGTGAAGAAAAAATAAAAATTGGAGATATCATAGGTCTTGATGCTTTAAAATTGCTGAAAGATAAAAACTTCGCCATCTTTTTTATATCGTCAATCCTGATTTGTATACCTCTTGCCTTTTATTACCAAAATGCACATCCATTTTTGACAGAATCAGGCGTTGAAAATCCTACTGGAAAAATGGCAATAGGTCAAATATCCGAAGCATTATTCTTATTATTGATTCCTGTATTTTTTACCCGTTTTGGTTTCAAAAAAACGATCTTAATCGGGATGTTAGCATGGGCAATTCGTTATGTTTTATTCGCTTATGGCAATGGAAATGATTTAAGCTTTATGCTTATTATAGGTATTGCGCTGCACGGTATCTGTTATGATTTCTTTTTCGTTTCGGGTCAAATTTACACCAATTCAAAAGCGGGAGAAAAATACAAAAGTGCTGCTCAGGGTTTAATAACTTTAGCCACTTACGGAGTTGGTATGTTAATTGGTTTTGCAGTTGCAGGATGGATAACGGACAATTATAAAATGGCAGATGGGGCTGTAAACTGGCAAATGGTGTGGATTATTCCTGCTGGAATTGCGTTTGCTGTATTCTTACTTTTTGCACTTTTATTTAATGAAAAAAACAAAGGAGAAGAATCCACTTCTGCTGTATAAAAATTAAAAATGAGTGCTAATTTAAATAGAAGATCTGCCATAAAAGGAATAGTAGCCGGAACAGTTGCGATGGGAATTCCTGCTGGATTTTCTGCTTTGGCTATGCCAAAAAAGGAAACAGCAACACCATTGGGTAAATTGAAAGGAAATATAAATCACTCCGTTTCTCGGTGGTGTTTTAATGACATAGATTTAGATACGCTTTGCATTGAATCCAAAAAGATAGGGATTACCGGGATTGATTTAGTAGGTCCTAAAGATTGGTCAACATTGAAGAAATATGATCTTGTTTCCACAATGTGCAACGGTGCAGAAATTAATTTATTGGATGGTTTTAATGATATTAAATTTCATGAGACACTCTTGAAAAATTATATGGAAATGATTCCACTGGTGGCAAAAGCCGGTTATAAAAATCTGATTTGTTTTAGCGGAAGCCGAAGAGGCAAAACAGATGAAGAAGGTTGGAACAATTGTATTGTTGGTTTGCAAAAACTAATTCCATTGGCTGAAAAGCATAATGTGATTTTAGTAATGGAATTACTAAACAGCAAAATTGATCATAAAGATTACCAATGTGACCGAACATCTTGGGGAGTGGAATTAGCGAAACGTTTGAACTCTGAGAATTTCAAATTGCTTTACGATATTTATCACATGCAAATTGATGAAGGAGATGTGATTAGAAACATAAGAGACAACCATCACTACATTACACATTATCATACCGCCGGCGTTCCGGGACGAAATGAAATTGATGATACTCAGGAACTAAATTACACTGCAATTATGAAAGCAATTGCAAAAACTGGTTTTAAGGGATTTGTGGGTCAAGAATTTGTACCTAAAAACCCGGACAAACTGGCTTCATTGAAACAGGCCATAGCAATTTGTGATATTTAACTACTCTAAAAAATAACCCATGATAAAAAGAAGAGAATTTTTAATTAATGCTGGTTTAGCATTAGGTGCATTAGCAATTGCTCCTTCATTTGCTTTTGACTCTAAAAAAAGAGCCATTGGGATTCAATTATGGACACTGCGTGATACGTTACCCAAAGATGTTAAAGGTGTTTTAGCACAAGTTGGAAAAGCTGGATTTACTGAAGTAGAAACTTTTGGTTATTCAGTAGACAATGGCTTTTTTGGAACTTCGGTCCGCGATTTTAAATCAATATTAGATGATAATGGTCTAAAAGCCACGAGTAATCATTTTGATTTTAATTCGATGATCAAAGACGGTTCAACTGATCTTGTACAATCCTATGTTGAAACAGCCAACTATTTAGGAAGTGAATATGTAACAGTACCTTACATCGTTTCAGAATTGCGCGGAACTACTGGTGATGCCTATAAAAAATTAGCCTTACAAATTAATAAAGTGGGTGAGCTTTGTAAAGCTGGAGGTTTAAAATTAGCGTATCACAATCACGATTTCGAATTTACTAAATTCGGTTCAACGAATGGATATGAAATTTTATTAAACGAAACGGATAAAAACTTGGTTGATTTTGAAATGGATTTATACTGGGTAATTCGTGCTGGACATGATCCATTGGAATTATTCAAAAAATATCCGGGACGTTTCAAAATGTGGCACGTAAAAGATATGGATAAAGTAAATCCGGATTGGAATGCAGAAATTGGCACAGGAACAATAGATTTCAAGGGAATTTTTGCTCAGGCGGAACGTGCCGGACTGAAACGTTTCTTTTTGGAACACGAATCTAACTACAAACCAAATCCAATAGAATCTGCTGTAACCAGTTTCAATTACATTAAGAAAAACTTAATTTAAACATTTTAGAAAATTTTTTATAAAAAAAAGAGGCTGTCTTTTTGAGACAGCCTCCTATTTAAAAGTAATTCTAAGTAAGTCGAAAGTTTAAAAGTCGTAAAGTCAAAAGAATTAACTTTAAGTAAAACAGCTTTAAATCATATTGTTACATAATTTTATCCTGATTTTAAAATACGACATTATACCATGGTTATTACTTAGTCATATTTTATTTTACAGAAAAAGGTATATTCCAATTGCCCCAACTCAAAACAACAGTATTAGCACGGATCGTATAAACTAATTTTTCAGCAGCTGAAGCAGCAACTTCTTGCTTAACGGTAATACGTAGTTGGTCTTCTTTTTCTTTATACTTATATGCTCCCCACTGTTTGGCTTCTTTATTAAAAATAAGCACGCATTCTTTTTCATTTGGTATAACAAAAAAAGAGTATTTACCGGCTGGCAATTTAGTACCTTCAATTGTCAACTCTTTATCTGTTTCAAATGTTGTTGCGTCATTTGCTCCGGCACGCCAAACTTTATTAAACGGAACTAATTTTCCCCAAATTTCTCTTCCGTTGACTGATGGACTCCCATAATTGAGGGTAATTGTAGCACCATTAATTTCCCCTGTGGCTACTTCTTTGCTGCTGGTAGGTTTTCCTTGAGCAGCTATACAATTTACAATTAATAAGGCAATAAACGAAAAATGCATTTTTCTAAATAATTTCATGATTTAAAATGTTTTAGTTATCGTATAAAAGTAAAACAAGTAGCTTTTAATTCCTTTAAATCCATACTTATTTTATGAAAAGATTAAGGATTTTATAATTTAATTGTTTTGCCGCAATAATGGCGGTGTTATAATTTTTAAATTTGTTATTTTTACAATCGATACTTATTTATTCCATAAATTATGAATTCAATTGCTGAGCACATTGCTGACTTTTTAAAAGCATACCCACCGTTTAACTACTTAACTTTTGAAGAATTATCTGAAATAGCAGCAAATATTCGCGTTGTAAATTTAGAAAAACACAAAACATTATTTCAAATAAATGATCTTTTGCATGACAGTTTTTATGTGGTGGCTTCCGGTGTTATCAATTTATCGGTCATAGCAGATGCTGAGGAAACGCTATTAAATAAATGTACCGAAGGCGATATTTTTGGCCTGCGTCCCTTTTTTGCCAAAAATAATTATATGATGACGGCCAAAGCAAGAGAAGAAAGCATTGTTTATGCTATTCCCATTGCTACTTTCAGGCCTTTTGTAGCTAATAATTCTGAAGTTTTAAACTTTTTATTAGAAAGTTTTGCCGTAAACACCCGAAATCCAAAAGATAAAGAAAATTTAATTGGAAAATTAATTTCTGATAATGTATTCTATTCGGATCAGCAATCTGAAATGCAATATTTTCAATCGCTAGCCTATAATACAGCTCCCTTAAAAACGACCAGTACAGCAATTGTAAAAGACGTGGCTCAAATAATGACCGAATCGTTAAAAAACAATATCCTCGTATGTGATAATACTATCCCTTTGGGCATTATTACTGATGCGGATATGCGATCAAAAATTGCTACCGGCAGATATCCAGTAACCGTTACAGTAGATAAAATTATGTCCTCCCCTGTTATCACGGTGGTTGAAAACGTTTCTCTGGCAGAAGCACAGTTGCTGATGCTAAAACACAATGTGACTCATTTGTGTGTAACTCAGGATGGAACAGATAAATCCAGTGTGAAAGGAATCATTTCTGAGCACGATTTGATTGTGGCTCAAGCAAATAATCCCGGAGTTTTAATAAAAGAAATCAAACGGTGTCAATCACCAAAAGAACTAAAACAAATACGGGAACGATTAACAGATCTGATTCAGACTTCAATTTCTAAAAATATTCCGCTATCACACGTTTTTAATATTGCCAGCGAAATTAATTTGGCAGTCATTAAACGCTCGGTGGAATTATCCATTTTGGATTTAGGTTCCCCTCCTGCCCGTTTTGCATGGTTAAGTATTGGCAGTCAAGGACGAAAAGAACAGCTTTTATTAACGGATCAAGATAGTATTTTGATTTTTGAAGATGTGGCTGCTGATAAATATCGTGACGTAAAAGACTATTTTCTTAAACTTGGAAAAAAAACCACAGCCACTCTAGAAAAAATCGGCTATGAATTCTGTCCAAATGGTCACATGGGAAGTACTATGCTTTGGTGTAAATCATTGACGGACTGGATCAAACAATATGACAGCTGGATGAATACTCCTGGTGAGAACAGCACTGATTTGAGCAGTATTTTCTTTGATTATGAAATTATTTTTGGAGAACAAAAAATTGAAGATGCGATAAGTAATGTAGTCTTTAAAAATGCCAAAAACAATACGTTATTTTTTGATTTCTTAGGAAATGATGCCTTAAGAAAAAACGCTCCACTTAGTTTTTTCAAAAAATTCAATGTCGAAGAAGAAGGTAGAAATAAAGATAAATTTGATATTAAAACTAAGGCTTTAATGCCATTGATTGATGGCGCCCGTTTGTTTACTTTGAGTTTCGACATCCGAGGAATTAACAATACGTTTCAACGATTCAAACAATTATCAATTACGGATCCCAAACATGCTGAAATTTATCTCAATTGTGCCGAAGCTTTTTTGACTTTATCAAAATTCCGAACCTTAGAAGGGTTAAAAAATGATGATTCAGGCCAATTTATAAATTTGGAGGAATTATCAAAAATTGACCGAGAAAAACTGAAAAATGCTTTACTCCCTATGAGAGAACTGGAAGAATTAATAAAAAGTAAATTTCAACTTACTCAATTTTCATAATTATGTTAGACTGGATAAAAAAGATTAATAAAGAATATCCTGATTTTTGGAAAACCTATCTTTCTAAATTTGAGAAAAAGTCATCCCGCTTTGTGGTGGTATCGACAGAAACTTCTGGTTTGAATCCAGATAAAGATGTTATTTTATCAATAGGCTCTTTTTCAGTAATTGATAATAGTATTGTCATAGGTGATAACTTTGAAGCTGTTTTATTACAGTATAAATTTTTTCATGATAATGGACTTTCTAATACGTTTTTGGTAGAAAGTAAAATGAAAAAATTAGGAGAAGTAGATGCCATAAAATTATTCATTGAATTTATTGGGAACTCCATTTTAGTTGGGCATCACATTGATTTTGATGTGGAAATGATCAATGCGGCCTTGGAAAGACTAGACTGCGGCAGATTAAAAAATGAGGCACTGGATATTGATGTCATGCACAGAAAACTACTTGATATCAATGACAAACAATTTTCTCTGGAGGAACTTTGTGCGGCTTATAATATTCCGGTAAGTGAACGGAATTCAGCTGCTGAGGATGCTTATAAAACCGCTTTGTTGTTTTTGAAATTAAAATCAAGACTGGGGATTAAGTGATTTTAAATTTTGGTTGCTATATTGCATACAATTGATTTTAAACACCTTATTATTAATAGGTTTGCCTCTATTTCTATAAAGTATTGTCATTCCGACGAAGGGGGAATCACATATGTAGCTCCATTTATAGCATTTCAATTTTGTCCTTTTAGCGCATTTTGGAGGAATTAAACTTTACTATTTAAAAATTTAAGACAATACCGAAATAAAAATTCCCTTAACTCTAAAATCAACTAAATTGTCTGAATCTAATACTATATTTTCATATTCTGATTCAAAAGATAATGGTTTCAACGATATGGATTCATGCCTCCAATTTTCAGTACCAATATTCTTTTGACTATGATATTCTTTTACTGTATATCCTGAACCAAAATCTGCGTCTTGTATGCCAGTGCTTTCAACTAAAACAATTTTTCCTTCTCTACTGCCACCACTATCTTTTTTAAACAAACAGTAGGAGCCATTAGGAATTATTTTATTCATCGATTCGCCCACTACTTTACATACAAAATAGCCTTCTTTTACTGAAGTATTAAAGGGTAACTCGACCCATTCAAAATCAGAATGAACTTGTAAATCGCTAAATGAACCTGCTGCAGCTGAAATATTTACTAATGGAACTGAATTCACAAACGGTTTTACCTCCTCAAAAGGTACGATTCTGAACGGAAAATCTTTTTTATAAACATCAATATGCTTTTTTAAATAGTTTCTTAAAGAAGTATCACAAGCATAAACATAAGTACCTCTGATTCCTCGATACATTATAGTTTTGTATATATTTATTACGTAAGCCTTAAGATCATCTTTATTTGAGATCCCTTTTTTTCCATTTTTATCAAAATACAACTTCGGATTAATTTCAATTTCTTGTGTGAATTCATTGAAAATTATTTCTTTCCCAAAAATAACTCCTGTATAATTTAAATCATATCCTTGTGTCGTATGAATACAGCCAACTTCTTTAAAAGCATTTGGTGAATTAACCCAGTCCTTAGGGGTTTGATTCCATTGAAATTGTAAACCATCAATTTCAATATCCATTACAGTTTTATCTTTTTCGGATAACCAAGGCCAAGAATATCCAGCAACTAAACGACACAACCCATTTATTTCTTCCTTCTTTGCAAGTTCGCTATAAAGATCTTTTAAAGAATCAAAAACAATTAACTCATACTCATTTGGTGAATAAATAGTTTTCTCCAAGCGATTTACATGAAGTAATTGATCTACAAAACGAATATAATCATTTCCGCCTTTAACTCTCATCTGAGACGTTAACTCGATTTTCAAAGTATCATCTTGATTCAAAAGTCTGGTAAATTGATCCTCATTTATATCGGAAGGTTTTACTGATTGCGCTGAATCATAAAAGAAAATTTGATTCTTACTATTCGCAATTATCCAGTCTAGCTCTGTTCCGGTGTCATCTAATCCTAATTTTTGATTATTTTTCCGGAAGGCTCCCATCCAACTTATATTTTTATATTGCCGTAACCGATGCGCTTCGTCTACTATTAATAAATCATATTTGTCATTGAGTTTAAAGGTATCCGATGGATTTAAAACCATAGACGCTTTTAAACCAGGAATTTTTTTGAAAACATTTTGTAATGATTCTCTTAAAGAAGTCATGGCGATAACCAATCCAATTTTTGCTTTTGGATATTTATTTTGAAAAGCAATAATGAAATTGATCTCCTTGAGCTCTTCATCACTAAAATCTTCAAAATTAGCATCCGAAATATCTGAATTAAGTAATTTAATTAAATAAGTAGCCAAAATTGTTTTTCCAGTTCCAGCACTCCCTTTTATAAAAATTCTATTGGATTTTTTGATACACAATCCATCAAGAATTTGAAGAACAGAACTATATTGATCTTCATTTAAAGATTTATAAGGGGAATATTTAAAAAGTTCTGAATTCTCAACATCTTCCAGTGACTTGCTAACTATCTTTTTATCAATTAGTTTTTTCCAAATTTCTTTAAAAAGATCTTTGTACAAATCTTGTTGGTAATAATTATGATTGACTAAACCGTAATTTCCATTTTGAAGTTCGTAAGTTCCTTCAGAAGTGATGTATTGAATCAAGTTTGATTCAATATCAAGAGTTGCTGATTTATTGAATTTATCACTCCCAATTATTGAAATTTTTGTAAATGCATCTGCTTTTTTTGGATTTGCCAGGTGATTTTTGATTCTACTAGAAGCATTTGTTGATTCTCCTACATAGGCAATTCGTTTAGTTTCATTTTGTATAAAGTAAACCAAAGGCCATTGATTTTTTACCCAAGGATTTTGAGCTATTTTAGGCAATGAATCTTTATTAAAATCATATTGTTCAGAAACCTCAATAGACAATTCAAATGATTGCATCATAATTCATCATATTTGGTTGCGTTCCCTTTTGCTTTATCTATTGGATAGTTAGCTGCATTTTGCGTAATCTTTTGAAGTACAATTTCTTTTACATCTAAATTGTATTTTTCGGCTAACAAAAAAGCGTATGCAAAAACATCTGCCAATTCTTGTTTTAGCTTATCAATATTTACATCTTCTGCTTTTTTCCACAGAAACAATTCATTTAATTCCGCTGCTTCAATAGATAGAGCTAAAGCCAAATCTTTCGAATTATGAAATTGTTCCCAATCTCTTTCATTTCTAAATTTTATTAATTCTTGAATAATGCTCGGAATATCATTCATTTTATTTCGATTTAAAAAGTGTCAATGCTACTTTATATTCCTCTTCAAAAGGCAATTGCAACTGAGAAACCATTTCAGGAACAGCTAACATCCAACTCACATAATAATATGCTAAAATGTGATAACCCGAAAATCGTTTGTTTGGAATGCTGCCTACGATGTAGTTTTTTTGATTTGGGTCAAAACCTTGTGTCCCTTGCATTGCGATTTCAAAGGCTATTTTCTTGACTTCCTCTAGCGGTACATCCTTAAAATACTGCAAAGCATCAACCATAAACATCGTGACTGCCATATTAGTCCCAATATGTTCTTGGTTTTTGAGAAACTGTTCCATTTCCTTCTCTTTGAAAGCAGTATCGTCGTGTAGACCAAAAGGATCTTTTTCTAATTTTTCAATAAAAGTATCTACATCAGATCGTTTACGGTATTCGTCCTCATTTTCCAATTCAAAATAAGAGTCAATCTGTAAATCTTCGGCCCAATGTTGTACCAATTCATATTCTTCGGCAGGTTTACGATTGTCTTTGTATTCGAGAAATTCAGCATAAAAATCTTCGGCTTTGCGTAATTCGGCTGGAGTGGTATTAAAATCGTTTATAAAATCTAAACCAAATAATGCTTTAAACTGTAAGGCATTTACCAAGTTGTAAATCTTAGATTTAGAAAGTAGTGTTGCAGGCGAAAGTTCAATAACAGTCACATCAGTTACGGCTTTCAAGCCTTCTTGAATCAAAGCGTAAAGCGACAGAAATTGATACGATCTCAATTGGGGAAATTCGTTGTATATAAAATCCTCAATGAATAAATCTATTGGAGTATTGTAGGCTTGCAAATTTAACCCGTCAAATAAACCAGTACAGAATTGAGTAATCGATTGCTCTGGAATATTCATTCCATGCAACTTGGCAATAGTAGGTTGTACCGTTTTCAAAAAAACAGCTCTGTTTTGTGGAGTAGCCGTAAAAAGCTGATTTAATCCCCGTTTTCTCGCTTGAATTACAAAATCAAGATGCGCTAATTCGTGCAGAACCAAGTGTGCTACGGCAGGATAATTGGGTTTATACCGAACGATGTGCTTAATCCGATTGTAGTTTTCAGCAAACTCAATCTTGGCTGCCGTTGGAATTTCAGAATCTACTAGAACATCAATTTCTTTTCCGCAATCAAATTCTAATTGATGCTTGTATTCTGCAAAAAGCGAATTCCCATCAGTGTTAGAAATAATTTTATTGGCAACATCAAAAGCCTGATTTACTGAATTCTTGTACAGTATATCTTTATTTGAATTGCATTTTATAGCTTTCAAAGTACTGTCAAAAGCGGATTCTAAATCATTTTGAATTTCGGCTAACATTCCAAGAGCAAAATGAGTATTTGGATAGTGATCATTTATTTTTATAGCTTCCAAAAAATATTTTTTGGATTCATCCAACTTCCCTTGTTGCATAAGGTTTGCTCCAATGTTATTCATTGTAATAGCATCTTTTGGATTCACCACCAAAGCCTGATCATAGTACAACATTGCCGTAGGAATATCATTCTTGAACTTAGCAAAAATATTTCCCATCATCAGCAACGCCCAATGATTCTTAGAATCCCAGCGCAATGCATCAATCAGACTATTTATCGCTGCATCCTGATGACCTTGATCAGACAGGATTTGTCCCATAATTCGATGGAATTCCGAATTGGTAGGATTGTTCTCGATAAGATTTTGTAGAATGGGTTTTGCTTCTTGATAGTTTCCTTTTTCACAAAGGGCTACCGTTTTCCGGAAATCATTTTCTTGAAGCAGGATTGCCGAAGTGTCAATGGTTATGGTAACCCAATCCTCAGTAATGGAAACTTTTGGGCTAAAAGGACCAAAAGTATAATACGATTCTAATTCACTGATTAATAAGGTATTACCCCCCCCCCCGACTAATTTCGGGAAAATCGTAAATAGAAAATCGTCTATTTTATGAATGATTTGCATTAAATATAAATTGCTATACGTTATAAAAGATACTTTTTGTTGTTTTTAAAATTGCAACAGGTTCAAATGTAACCATTGTTTATAAATCTCGCCCTATTGTATGAAAAAAAAAGTGCTTTTTGCAAAAAAATTATAGGGTTATTCCTTTCCAAAAACGACCGTGATGGCTGATGGAAACGGGTTTCTCCATTTTTGAATGCGCATCAATACGGTAAGGAATTCCATTTTTTTTAAAGATAGCATCGGCGGAATTCAAGTTTTCAATTTTTTTGAAATACTCTTTCCCGGCAACAGCAATGGTATGAATGCAATCCTGATCTATTTTAGTTTGGGTAAAATATATTTTTCCTTTGATAGAAACAGTTCCTAATGTTGTGTTTTCGTAAAAACATTCCAGTTGCAAAGGAAAAAAACCTCGAATTCCTGTTTCCCTATTGTAGATTTTATAAGCCGCCTCTTTTCTGGACCATAAATTCCAAACCATTACTTCTGGATTTACGGCATTAGAAATTAACAGCTGTTCGTTTTTAGTAAATATTTTATCTAAAAAGCGGTTGCGTTTCCAATTGCTTTCTTTTTTGGCTAAAGCCAAATCGACAAGGTCATTTCCTATCATTTTTCTGGTGATTCACTACTTTTTTCAGCTAATTTGGTTTCAATAATGGCCATAGCTGCTTTTACATTTATCATGCGTTCCATTGATTCGTTATCAATCAAAATATTATATTTTTCCTCTATATCCAAAATAACATCTACTAAATTAGCGGAGTTTATCTTTAAATCATTGATGAAATCCGTATCTTCAGTGAGTGAGTCAAAAGCTTCTTGATTCAGAATATATGGTTTTACAATGGCTTTTAGCTCCTGAATAGTTTCTTGTTTGTTCATAATTAATATTGATTTTACAGCACTTAAGTACATTTCGTTTTCTAACGCCAAAAAAATTACCACAAATTGGGGAATTTACGGTTCATTTTTTAAATTTTTAAATTTTTTAAAAATTACACACCCATTCACATCACCAAAACCAAAACTGGCTTTTGCTAATGTATTTATTTCTATATCAAGTCGTTGTCGTGGAACTCTTGATTCATCAATTAGTGCTGTTATTTCTGGATTCAAATCGGCACAATTGATATTCGGGAAAATAAATCCGTGATGCAATTGCAGTACCGAAGCCACGCTTTCAATACTACCGGCGCCACTTAAACAATGTCCAACCATCGACTTTAAAGAATTGATGTATGGAAAATCAATTCCTTTTCGATTTAAAGCCTCACTCCAATTCTGAATTTCAAGACTATCTTTGGAAGTGGCTGTCAGATGACCGTTGATTGCGTCAATTTCACTGGCTGAAATTCCGGCATTTGTCAAAGCATTTTGAATGCATCTTTGCACCGCAACCGGATTTGGTGCAGTCATGGTTCCTAAACCGCGCTGCCCTCCTGAATTGATATTTCCACCTAAAACTTCCGCATAAATTCGTGCGCCACGTGCAATCGCACTTTCTAAATCTTCTAAGACCAAAGCACCTGCTCCGCTTCCGGGAACAAATCCGGAAGCAGCTGTGCTCATTGGTCTAGAACCCTGTTTTGGTGTTTCATTATGTTTAAAAGTACATACCTTCATAGCATCAAATCCGCCCCAAATATACGGACCGGAATCACTGGTACTTCCGGCTAAAATACGTTTTGCCTGCCCTGATTTGATGCGTTCATACGCCATTAAAATACTTTCGGTGCCAGTGGTGCAGGCCGAAGAATTAGTAGAGACTTGATTTCCAAGTCCTAATTTCCCACCCAGATACGCACTCACACCACTATTCATTGTTTGCGCTACGGCTGTACTTCCCAGTCTTCTCGTTTGTAAATTATCTATTTTATAAATGCTTTCGCGAAATTTATCAATTCCGGAAGTTCCTGTTCCAAAAATAGTTCCGCTGTCCCAATCCGGTTCTTCGTTAATTTCCAATGATAATCCGGCATCCTTCCAGGCATCAATTCCGGCAATTACGCCATATAAAATCCCTGTTGAATTGAAGTTTCTAAGTTCTAATTCCGTAAAATAATGCCCTGCTAATTCCGCAGAAACCTCGGGTTTTCCTACAATTTGACAAGAAAATTGCAATCGCTCCAACTCAGCGTCGTGCCTGATCCCGGAAATTCCGTTTTTGATGGCATGAGTGAACGCATCAAGACCTACTCCATTTGGAGCAACTACACCAAGACCCGTTATAACTACTCTTTTGTTCATTTTTTAATGTTAAATAATATTCAATTTCAATAACAATGGCAAAAAAATAATAATTTTAATACTACCAAATAGAGTACTACAGTGACAAAATATTGAAAAGAATCAAATTATACTGTTGCTTAATTTATTTTAATTCGGTTTTGAGTCCCACTTCTTTGGAGAGGGTTGGGGTGAGGATAATTCCCGCTATTGTTCCTGTGCAAACATTTTCTCCTTTTTCGTTTTTCATGATGACCTTACATTTTAATTTTCCAAATCTAAAATATATTTTTTCTGAAATTACAATCACTTTTTCATTTGGAAAAACAGGTTTTAAAAATTCTATTTCACTTGATGTTAAGGCAATTGAAGTACTAGAACTAAATGAATTATCTAACAAAAAAATGCCAAGACAAACCAATCCAATTTGCGCCATGACTTCTATCAAAATTACACCTGGAGTAACTGGAAATTCCTTAAAATGACCTTTGTAAAAATCAAGATTTTCATCAAAAGTAAAGGTTCCTTCCACTCCGTTTTCATCGATTTGGAGAATTTCATCCACAAATAAAAAGGATTTGGAATACGGTAATTTTGCTATAATTTCTTCTTTTTTCATAGTTTTTCTATTCCCCATTTGGGAGCTAAAACTCCAATAAAATTCGTTGTGCCGAAAATCCCGGTCCAAAACTCAGCATTAATCCTTTTTCTCCTTTTTTAGGCTGCTTATCCATGATTTGTTCTAAAACATACAAAACTGTGGCGCTGGACATATTTCCATAGGAGCGCAAAACCTCTTTGGTATCATCAATATTTTTTCCCAAACCAGAAAATAAAGCCTCAACGGTTTGCACAATTTTCTTTCCACCGGGATGAAAAATAAGATGGTCAATATCCTCCATTTTTAAATTATTTTTTTCTAAAAAAGGATGAATAATATCTGGAAAATGAGAAACAATCGTTTCCGGTACTTCAATATCAAGTACCATCTGCAATCCAGAATTGGTGAGTTTAAAACCCATCATGTGGATGTTATCATAAAAATGATACATCTCCTCTGCTACAATCTCAGGACCTTCGTCATCTTCATGTGAGGAAAGTAAAACGCAAGCGGCACCATCACCAAAAATCGCAGCACTTACGATATTTGCCATCGAAAAATCATCGAGTTGAAACGTAGCCGTGGGACTTTCTACGGCAATTACCGCAGCTCGTTTTCCGGGATTGGCCTGCAAGAAATTTTTAGCATAAATAATTCCTGAAATCCCGGCGGCACAACCCATTTCGGTCACGGGAAGCCTTACTATATCCTGACGCAACTTCAATGTATTGATTAAATACGCATCGAGAGACGGAATCATAATTCCGGTGCAGCTTACCGTGATGATATAATCTAAATCTTGCGGATTCCAATTTGCTTTTTTTAAAGCTTTTGCTAATACTTTTTCACCTAAATCAATGACTTCACGAACATAAATAGCATTTCTTTCTTCAAATGAAGTTTTGGTAAACACCTCTATCGGATCCATTATGGAATAGCGTTTGTCAACAGCTGCACCTTCAAAAATTTTCTTTACTTTTCTGATGAATCGTTCGTCTTGTCCCACTAGCCAAGCATCCAAAAAAGGAATTATTTCAGCTGTTGTTCTGGAATATTTAGGCAGCTGTTTGGTTACGGTTTTAATTTTTACACTCATATTTTTGAAATTATCCATTGGTATCTAAAAGCCCATTTCCAATGAATTTTATAGTTTTTAAAATTTAATTTTTTCGAGAACGCTATCAATTCTTCTTTCTTAAAACCTCTTAAAATTGATATTAATCCATCTTCTCGTGACATAGCATTCAACTGAAATACAACACATAATGCCTGAAATAATCGATAGGCAATGGCACTACGATGTAAATCATTGATTACAATTCCGATGGATGTATTGTTATAAAGAACTTTCAATAATCGAATAATCTCATCGTCTTTGAAATGATGTAACGTCAAAGTGCACAAAACAATATCATACTTTAGATCATTAAATGATTCATTAAAAATATCTTCGCAGCGATAACTGATATTAGCATATTTATCTGATAATTGTCGTGCATGTGAAATTGTAAAATTGTTAGCATCAATGCCTATTAACTGGAAATTTAGGTTGTTTTTAAGACCAAAATCAGCCAGGGTTCGCAACATATCCCCATTACCACAACCCACGTCTATAATAACAATTTCTTTAGATTTGGAATCCTGAACAAGTTCTTGTACTCCTCTTAGAGTTAACTGGTTTCCTCCTAAAAGCTGATTGATCCGGGCAATTTTATCTAAGGCATCACGTAAAATCTCACCTTCCATGGTAAAATCATCCATGATTTCCGGTTTATCAGTTCTATATTTGGTATTTAGTGTCATTTACGAGTGAAGAGTGATTGGTTTTCCGTGTGTTTTCTTTATAATTTTTAGCAATAAAAATGGAAATATAATTAATATGCGCATCAATACTGCTGAAAGTTTTTGTTTTTGTAAAATATTGGATAAAAACCGTCCCATTTTAAGTCTTCCCTTAAAATTTAAATTCCATTCTTGCAGGTATCGCTTTTCTAATTCGGCTCTGGATTTAATCTCGGTGTTATAAAATTGAACTACTAATTCTGATGCGATTTTGGCGCTATGAATTGCCATAGCCATTCCGTTTCCGCACAAAGGATGAATTAATCCGGCTGTATCGCCAATCATTAAAACATGGTTTTCAACGGCGTGTTTCTTTTTGAAAGAGATTTGGCTTATGGTCAATGGTTTTTCAAACAATAATGTACTGGTTTCAAAAAGGGTTTTTAAGTGTGGGTTTTGAGAAACAATAGTATTTTGATATTCAGTAATGTTTTTAAACTGCTTAAACGTTTTATAATCGGCTAGATAACACATGTTAATCACTTCGTTTTCAACTTTAGAAACTCCGCAATAGCCTCCTTTAAAATTATGCAAACCCACTACATCATTGGGAAATTTCCCATAATAATGTGCTTTTACGGCCAGCCAAGGTGATTTTTTATGAATAAATTCTCGATTCATTTTTTGGTCAATAATAGAACGTTTGCCAAAAGCACCAATCACCATTTGGGACTCTAAAACCATTAAATTTGTCGTGGTTATCATAAATTTATCATGCTCAAAATGAACATTTTCAACTTGATCTTTTAGTATTGTACACCCGTTATCGATAGCCTTTTTATACAAATATTCGTCTAAAACAAAACGGCTGATTCCAAAACCACCAAGAGGTAAAATACTTTGTATTGTTTTTCCTCTTGCAGTAGAAAACTCAAGTTTTATAATGTGTGTCGGCTTTAAATGGGCTATATCTAAATCCAACCAATTGAGATATGGCATCACTTCATTAGAGATGTATTCGCCACACACTTTATGTTTTGGATAACTATTCTTTTCAATAACCGTCACCTGAAGCCCTAATTTAGATAAATGTATAGCCGAAGTCAGTCCAGCTAACCCACCACCAATAATTACTACTTGTTTATCTTTCATACAAAAGTAAATTTATGGATTTGTTTGCTAGTATGGGTATAACAAATGATAAAAAAAACTGGCCTTATTGTTTAATTTTAGTTAATACATGCAATTGCTTCATCAATTGTCTTTGAAGATACCCCTTAAATTACCGGTTGAAATTCCGAAAATCATTTCCTGTAGGTTCCTCAAAAACCTCGAGTTCAAATTCAGAAGTGATGGTAAATAGATGATCAAAAATATCAGATATAATAGTCTCGTATTTTAGCCATTCTTTTTCTGCGCTAAAGCAATAAATTTCTAGTGGTAATCCTTTCGATGTAGATTCTAGCTGACGCACCATTATGGTCATGTCTTTATTAATACTGGGATGAGCCGTAATGTATTTTTCAGCATAGATTCTAAAAACGCCTATATTAGTCAGCCTCCTGATATTTACTGAAACGATCTCATTGTCCAATATTTCCGAATTAGTTTTTTGTACCTCATTTTCTTTTTGAGTGATGTAATTTTGAATTAGTTTGTATTTTTTGAATTGCGAGAGCATTTTTTCATCACAAAACTGAAAACTACTGACTTTTAAATAAATAGCTCTTTTTATTCGTCTCCCGCCAGAATCACTCATACCTCGCCAGTTCTTGAAAGAGTCTGTGATAAAAGCATAAGTGGGTATTGTAGTGATCGTTTTATCCCAATTTTGAACTTTTACAGTATTTAAATTGATTGACATCACATCGCCGTCCGCATCATATTTTGGCATCGAAATCCAGTCTCCTACCCGAACCATATCATACACGGACATTTGAATACTGGCAACAAACCCCAGAATGGTATCTTTGAAAATTAAAAGTAAAATAGCCGTCATGGCGCCCATTGCCCCTAGAAAATAGAAAGGACTTTTGCCTAACATGATGGATAAAACCAGTATTCCTCCAATAAAATAGACTACAATTTTAAGTACCTGAATGTAACTGGTAATCGGTTTGTCTTTTAAAATTAAGGTATTGGACACTATTTCATCAAAGACTGATAATACAGTAATAACAGAATGTATTATTACTAAAATTATGAAGATATTTGATAGAATAATTATATACTCAATTGCTTTTGGAAAATCTCCAAAGATGTATGGAGCAACCATGATAATGATGAAAGCAGGGACTAAATAGGCTATTTTTTCAAAAACTCTTCTTTCTATCAGGACATCATCCCAAACTACTTTTGTTTTTAAAAAAATTTTGTGCACAAAACGAACTATAATTATTTTCGTTAAATACCAAGACAAAAAACTTATTATAAACAATACAAAAATAAGCGTCAAAAGTTTCAAATACAAAGCCACTATTGGATCTAAACCAAAATCTTCAATAAACCATTTGTCTAACCAGAGTGCGATGTTGTATTTTTTTTCAATTTGAATCATAGTAAATTTAGCTTTAAAGGTAAAGATAGGCTACCTATTCTAAGCAGTCAAAAACCAGCTCCGCATTGTGTTTACATTAACATCTTGTACTAGTATTTACAGCTATTTTCTTTGAATGAAATACAACCTCTTGTCATATTGCATTTTAAACTAAAAAACCCTTTCAAAGTTTAAACTTTGAAAGGGTTTTGAATTAAAAGACGCTATTTAATAAATCGGATGTTCTAATTGTTATTTTGACATAAATGGTATTACAACTTTCCTTCTTTTATTTCTTCTACAATCTCTGGATTTAATAGGGTAGAAATATCTCCAAAATTAGAATAATCTCCTTCTGCAATTTTTCTAAGGATTCGTCTCATGATTTTTCCGGAGCGTGTTTTTGGTAAACCGTTAACAAACTGAATTTTATCTAACTTGGCAATAGGCCCAATATGATCTGAAATATGCTGATTAATCTCTTTGGCTAAGTTTTCTTTATTTCTGGTTTCTCCGGTTTCTTTAAGGATTACAAAACCATATAATGCATTCCCTTTGATGTCGTGAGGAAAACCTACAATGGCTGATTCCGCAACAGCAGGATGTTCATTTATAGCATCTTCAATAGGTGCTGTTCCCAGATTATGACCGGAAACAATTACCACATCATCTACTCTTCCTGTGATTCTATAATACCCAACCTCATCACGTAAAGCACCGTCTCCTGTGAAAAATTTACCTGGAAAGGCAGAGAAATACGTGTCTTTGTAGCGCTGATGATCACCCCAGATTGTTCTGGCAATTCCTGGCCATGGAAATTTGATGCACAAACTACCAACGACCTGATTCCCTTCTATTTCATTTCGTTTTTCATCCATTAGTACGGGTTGAATTCCGGGTAATGGCAACGTGGCATAAGTAGGTTTTGTTGGGGTAACAAATGCAATAGGCGATATCATAATTCCTCCTGTTTCAGTTTGCCACCAAGTATCTACAATAGGACATCTTCTGTCCCCAACATGATTGTTGTACCAATGCCAAGCTTCTTCGTTTATAGGTTCACCAACTGACCCAATAACTTTTAAGGACTTCAATGGGTATTTTAATACAAATTCTACATTCTCTTTTGCAAGCGCACGAATAGCAGTTGGCGCCGTGTAAAACTGGGTAACTTTGTGTTTTTCGATGGTTTGCCAAAAGCGACTGAAATCAGGATAAGACGGAACGCCTTCGAAAATTACGGTCGTAGCTCCGTTCAATAACGGGCCGTAAAGAATATAGGAATGTCCGGTAATCCAGCCAATGTCAGCGGTACACCAAAAAACATCATTTTCTTCATAATTGAATACATTCTTGAAAGTGTAGGCAGTATACACCATATACCCTGCAGTGGTGTGAACCATTCCTTTGGGTTTTCCTGTTGAACCGGAGGTGTACAAAATAAACAACGGATCCTCAGCATCCATGATTTCGGCTACATTATTATCTGAAGCCTGATCCAAAAGTGGTTCCAACCATTGGTCACGACCTGCTTTCATATTGATCTTTGAATGAATTCTTTTGGCTACTAAAACTTTTTCAACACAAGGACATTTTTCCAACGCTTCATCAACAATTACTTTTAAGTCGATTGTTTTGTTACCACGAAATCCACCATCAGAAGTAATAACCATTTTACATTCACTATCATTAATTCTAGCTGATACCGCAGAAGCTGAAAAGCCCGCAAAAACAACAGAATGTATGGCACCAATTCTGGCACATGCTAATATTGAAACGGCTAATTCTGGGATCATAGGCAAATAAATACAAACGCGATCTCCTTTACTTATGCCTTGCTCACGCAACACATTTGCCATTTTGCAGACCCGTTGATGCAATTCATTATAGGTAATATGCAATGCTGCTTCTGAAGGATCATTCGGTTCAAAAATAATAGCCGTTTTTTCGCCTCTTTTTGCAAGATGTCTGTCGATACAATTTTTTACAATATTCACTTTGGCTTCAGTAAACCATTTTATGTCGGCTTCAGCCATATTAAAATCAACAACTTTATCCCATTGTTGGTACCATGTAAAATTTTCCTCTGCTATTTTTCCCCAAAATTTTCGAGGTTCACGAACTGATTTATTGTAATGTTTAAAATATTGTTCTAAATTTTCAATTTTATAGTAGCTCATGTTTTAATTTTTTATAAAAGTATTAAATCTAAGTCTATTCCTAATACTATTTAGACTATAAATACCCACAAAAAAAAATGGATTATTCAATATAAATAGCTTTTAATTACCAATATGATTAATTTTTACTTTTTTGAGGGAATATGTAAAACACAAAAAGCGGAAATATATAAATACCTCCGCTTTTTGTATCAACAAAAAATCCCTAACAATTAATTTAGCAACGACAAATAGTATTTTATTTGAACTATAACCAACCTATTCAGTTGTAATAAAACACCAATCGCTAAAAATTTTCGCGTTGATTTATTTAAGATCAATCATTATTACACTGCACCATTTTTATAAATTATTAGGGATTACTTCACTTAATGTTCAATCTCGCTCGACATTAAGTGAATGTAAAAGCGACTATATTCATACTATTTCTTTAATAAATTTTAACTAATTCAAAATATTATAAAACCAATGGTATAGCGCTAATCCCAACACACCCTCTTGTGTGGTAATTCCTAATTTTTTTATCCAATTTTTTTCATCGCAGTCATGGATTCTCTCAACCACTCCCCAACTTCTTCTATTGGATGTTGACGAATGCTTTTGTTTACTGCAATAAGAACCGCATTGTCAACTCCATTTGAAGTTGAAAAAGGTTTCCCTATCACATTAGTATCTACCGTTTTCATAAAATTAATCAACAATGGTTTGCAGGCGTGATCAAATAAATAACAACCATATTCTGCAGTATCCGAAATGATTCGGTTCATTTCATACAGTTTTTTTCGGGCTACTGTATTGGCAATCAGAGGCAATTCGTGTAAAGACTCATAATACGCTGATTCTTCAATAATTCCTGTTTGAGTCATGGTTTCAAAAGCCAATTCGACACCCGCTTTCACCATGGCAATCATCAAAACACCATTGTCAAAATACTCTTGTTCTGAAATATGTGCAGCTGTTGGTGCTGTTTTTTCGAAGTTAGTTTCTGCAGTTGCAGCTCTCCAAGTCAATAAATTGATATCATCATTAGCCCAGTCGATCATCATATTTTTGGAAAATTCGCCAGAGATAATATCGTCCATGTGTTTTTGAAACAACGGACGCATGATGTCTTTTAATTTATCTGCTAATTCATACGCTTCAATTTTTGCGGGATTAGACAAACGATCCATCATATTTGTAATTCCACCATGCTTTAAAGCTTCTGTAACTGTTTCCCAACCATATTGAATTAATTTTGAAGCATAAGCAGGCTCGATTCCTTTTTCAACCATTTTATCGAAACATAAAATAGATCCGGTTTGCAACATTCCACAAAGAATGGTTTGTTCTCCCATTAGATCTGATTTTACCTCGGCTACAAATGAAGAGTTTAAAACTCCTGCTTTGTGGCCTCCGGTAGCAACCGCATACGCTTTTGCTTGTTCAAAACCAGCTCCGTTTGGATCATTTTCGGGGTGAACCGCGATTAAAGTGGGTACACCAAAACCTCTCTTGTATTCTTCACGTACTTCTGATCCAGGGCATTTTGGCGCACACATAATTACAGTGATATCTTTCCGAATTTGCATTCCTTCCTCTACAATATTGAAACCATGAGAATAAGCAAGCGTTGATCCGTTTTTCATCAAAGGCATGATTGCCGTAACTACAGCTGTATGTTGCTTGTCTGGTGTAAGGTTGCATACCAAATCAGCTGTTGGAATTAATTCTTCATACGTTCCCACTTTGAATCCATTATCAGACGCATTTTTAAACGAAGCTCTTTGTTCCGAAATTGCATCGGCGCGTAAAGCATAAGAAATATCCAAACCAGAATCTCTCATGTTCAACCCTTGGTTCAACCCTTGTGCTCCACACCCTACAATGACTACTTTTTTTCCTGCTAAAGCTTTAATTCCGTCTACAAATTCAGACTGATCCATGAATTCGCAAACACCTAATTGTTCTAATTGTAATCTGAGTGGTAATGAATTGAAATAATTTGCCATTTTTTATTGTTTAATGATTGTAAAATTTAATAATTGTAATAATTAATGCTGATAAGATTGAGATTCCTCCTTGGTCGGAATGACAAACTACATAGCGACTGAACACTTTTAAGAAAGTTTTTCTAATAATGTTGAAATCTCCATTTTTGCTTTGGAAACTGATATTCTCCCGGAACGAACAAATTGCATGATTCCAAAAGGTTTTAATTTATCGTACAATGATTCAATTTCAGCACGTTGTCCTGATTTTGAAATCACAAAAAAGTCTCTGGCTACTGTAACTATCTCGGAATGGCTTTCTTTGATGATATTCTGAATTTGTTTTTCGTCAAATAGCAAGCTCGACTCAATTTTGAATAATGCATTTTCTAAGAAAATAGTTTCTTCGTCAATATGATAAAAAGCTTTGATGACTTCAATTTGTTTCTCGATTTGTCCTACAATGTTATGTACCCATTTTTCGGTAGTATTCACCACGATAATAAATCTGGAAACACTTTCTATCTCCGATTCGGATACATTTAAACTCAAAATATTGATATGGCGTTTCAAGAATATTCCAGATATTCTGTTCAATAAGCCAACGTTGTTTTCTGAATAAACAGAAATGGTGAATGTTTTATTTTCCATGTTTTTTATCCTCCCCCAGCCCCCTCCAAAAGAGGGGGTGCCGAAACTAGCTTAGGGTGTGTTTATAATTTTTATTACTAATTCAAAAATATAATCTATTAACAATTTCTCTTTCAATCTCCCTCCCCTTCGGGGAGGGTTGGGATGGGGATTAACTCAATCTTATATCAGATACCGATGCTCCTGTTGGAATCATTGGGAATACGTTATTTTCTTTTTCTACCATAACTTCCAGGAAATAGGATTCTTTTGAAGTCATCATTTCGGCAACAGCCGCATCAAGATCTTCCCTTTTGGTTACTTTTTTTGCTTTGATGTAATAGCCTTCAGCAATGGCTATAAAATTAGGATTGATCATTTCGGTCGAAGCGTATCTTTTGTCAAAGAACAATTGTTGCCATTGACGAACCATACCTAAAAATTCATTGTTCAAGACCACAATTTTCACAGGAACTTTAGTCTGGAAAATAGTTCCTAATTCCTGAATGGTCATTTGAAACCCTCCATCTCCAATTATGGCTACTACTTCTCGATTTGGCATTCCCATTTTGGCACCAATCGCAGCAGGCAATGCAAATCCCATGGTTCCTAAACCACCTGAAGTGACATTACTTTTGGTCGAATTGAATTTGGCATACCGACAGGCAAACATTTGGTGTTGTCCTACATCCGAAACCATAATGGCATCTCCTTTAGAATGCTTGTTAATCATTTCAATCGTTTCTCCCATAGAAATTCCTTCTTTCTTAGGCTTTAACTCATCATTGATTACAGCTTCTAATTCAATTTCATATTTTTCTTTGAATTTATTGTGCCAGGATTCATGTGTATTATTTTCGATAAAAGGAAGTAAAGCGGTTAAAGACTCTTTGACATCTGCTAAAACGGCCACTGTTGTTTTTACGTTTTTATCGATTTCGGCTGAATCAATTTCAAAGTGGATTACTTTTGCTTGCTTTGCATAGGTTTCCAGATTTCCGGTGACACGATCATCAAAACGCATTCCAAGGGCAATCAAAACATCACATTCATTCGTCAAAACGTTAGGACCATAATTACCGTGCATCCCTAACATCCCTACATTCAGCGGATGATCAGTAGGCAATGCCGAAAGTCCTAAAATAGTCCAAGCGGCGGGAATTCCTGATTTTTCAACAAATGCTTTGAGTTGTTCTTCGGCTTCACCAAGGATAATTCCCTGACCAAATACGATAAAAGGTTTTTTGGACGTATTAATAATTGCAGCTGCTTCCTTAACTTTTTCCAGATTTAAAGTCGGCTTTGGATTGTAACTTCTGATGCTGGTACATTTTTTATAGCTGAATTCCATTTGGTCAAACTGAGCATTTTTTGTAATATCAATTAATACGGGCCCTGGACGACCTGATTTAGCAATATAAAAAGCTTTTGCCATGATCTCCGGAATTTCAGAAGCTTCGGTAATTTGATAATTCCACTTGGTAACCGGAGTCGATATCCCAATAATATCTGTTTCCTGAAAGGCATCAGATCCCAATAAATGTTTCCCTACTTGTCCCGTGATGCACACCATGGGAGTCGAATCAATCTGTGCATCTGCAATTCCGGTAACTAAATTTGTGGCTCCCGGACCTGAAGTGGCTATCGCTACTCCTACTTTACCAGTCGCTCTTGCAAAACCTTGTGCTGCATGGGTAGCGCCTTGTTCATGACGTACTAAAACATGGTGTAATTGATCTTTAAATTTATATAATTCATCGTAAACGGGCATAATCGCACCACCTGGGTAGCCGTAAACCAAATTTACTCCTTCTTCTAATAAGCATCTAATAACGGCTTCGGCGCCGGATATTGTATTATTTTTCATTATTATTTTTTTAGGCTTATGTCAATTTTGCTATTGCTGTTGGCGTTGATTTTGAAGTTATTTATCAGTTACACATCCTGTTGAAGCGCTCGAGACCGCTCTGATGTATTTTAATAAAACTCCCTTATTTACTTTTAATTCAGGTTGAATCCAATTTGCTTTCCTATGTGCAAACTCTGCATCCGATATTTTTAAATTGATTGTATTTTTGACTGCATCAATAGTGATAATATCTCCATTTTTGACGAGCGCTATACCGCCTCCTTCAAAAGCTTCGGGTGTAACATGTCCCACAACAAATCCATGTGAACCACCAGAAAACCTGCCATCAGTAATCAGGGCTACGCTTTTTCCAAGACCAGCACCCATGATAGCTGAAGTAGGTTTAAGCATTTCAGGCATTCCGGGGCCACCTTTTGGACCACAGTACCGGATGACCACTACATTCCCTGGTTTGACTTCACCCCCGCGAACCCCAGTTATTACATCATGTTCATTTTCATAAACAATGGCATCTCCTTCAAAATACTCCCCTTCATTTCCGCTAATTTTAGCCACACAGCCTTCCTCAGCAAGATTTCCATACAAAATTTGAATGTTTCCTGTTGCTTTTAGTGCTTTTTGGATTTCGTGTATTACTTGCTGACCGTCGTTCAAATCCGGAACAGCAGCTAAATTTTCAGCTAAAGTTTTTCCAGTTACTGTCAAACAGTCTCCATGTAACAATCCTTCTTTTAATAAATATTTCATTACTGCGGGAACTCCTCCAGCTTCATGGAGATCTTCCATCAGGTATTTTCCACTCGGTTTCAAATCGGCAAGTAATGGTGTTTTGTCACTTATATCTTGAAAATCTTTAAGTGTAATTTCAATATCTACAGCATGTGCCATAGCGATTAAGTGCATTACTGCATTCGTAGAACCGCCTAAAACAGCTACCATGGTAATCGCATTTTCAAATGCTTTACGTGTCATGATATCTCGAGGTTTTATATCTTTTTCTAACAAAATTCTGATTGCTTTTCCAGCATCAATGCATTCTTGTTGTTTTTCGTCACTTAATGCCGGATTAGAAGAACTGTAGGGCAAGCTCATTCCTAAAGCTTCAATAGCCGAAGACATCGTATTGGCCGTATACATACCTCCGCAGGCTCCTGCGCCGGGACATGCGTTTTGAATCACTCCTTTGAAATCTTCTGGAGCGATTGTATTGTTAAATTTTTTTCCCAATGCTTCAAAGGCAGACACTATATTTAACGATTCCCCTTTCCATTTTCCAGAATGAATTGAGCCTCCATAAACCATGATAGAAGGGCGATTGACTCTTCCCATGGCCATGACGGAACCTGGCATGTTTTTATCACAGCCTGGAATAGCGATTAGTGCATCATACCATTGTGCTCCCATTACGGTTTCAATAGAATCTGCAATTACATCTCTGGAAACTAAAGAAAAACGCATTCCATCAGTACCGTTTGAAATACCGTCACTTATACCAATAGTATTAAAAATCAACCCTACTAAGTCCTCTTTCCAGACTCCTGTTTTTATTTTTTTAGCCAAGCCGTTCAGGTGCATGTTACAGGGATTTCCCTCATATCCCATACTAACAATTCCAACTTGTGCTTTTTTTAAATCTTCTTCAGTCAGACCAATACCGTACAACATTGCTTGTGCTGCAGGTTGTGTTTCATCTTGTGTTATGGTCTTGCTGTATTTATTTAATTCCATTGTCGGTTTATTTGTGTCGGTTTTTATCTGTTTAAAATTATTGAAAGTCAACGAGTGTTGCCTAAACAATAGTCGATTGTCCTATGTAAACATTGTCATTATTGAAATACAATAATTCATCTTTGCTTAAAATATAATTGGATATAAAATCACCTACTTCATTGGTGCCAAATTTAGAATAGGGATTCAAATCTGCTGTGACGACATTTAATTCAATTGCTTTTTCTACCGCTTCATATACTTTTTTAGCTTCTAACTGAAGTCCAAAATGTTCTAAAAGCATAGCAGCAGATAATATTGAGGCAATTGGATTGGCCGTATTTTTGCCTTTTGCCTGAGAAAAAGTGCCGTGTACCGGTTTAAAAAGGGCACTGGAATTCCCCAGAGATGCTGATGGCAATAATCCAATGGCTCCTGTGATTACACTAGCTTCATCCGATAAAATATCACCAAATAAATTCTCGGTCAAAATGACATCAAATTGTTTTGGATTAATAATGATTTGCATCGCGGCATTATCAACATAAAGGAAATCTAAAGTTACATCAGGGTAATTTTCGCTGATTTCCTGGACTACTTTTCGCCATAATCGTGACGTTTCAAGAATACTGGCTTTGTCTACCAGAGTCACTTTTTTTTGTCTTTTCTGAGCTGTTCTAAACGCTAAATGACTAACTCTAATGATTTCCTCATCGGAATACTCACATAAATCAGAAGCTAATGTGCCTTGTGCATTCGTCTTTTTTTCACTGAAATAAGATCCCCCGGAAAGCTCCCTGAAAATCACAAAATCAGCACCCTCAATGATTTTTCTTTTCAAAGGGGATAAATCTAATAAATCCTTATACGGTTTAACAGGTCTTATATTGGCATATAATCCTAATGCTTGTCTCAATTTCAATAAGCCGTTTACAGGGCGTAATTTTGGATCATGATTGTTGTCGTATTTTGTATTGCCAACAGCGCCAAACAATACAGCATCGGTATTCAGACAAAGATTCAATGTTTGCTCCGGCAATGGATTTCCTGTTTTTTCAATCGCAACGGCACCTATTAGTGCATCTTCAAATACAAACTCATGATCGAAAACCACACCAATTGCATACAATGCTTTTTTAGCCTGTAGGATTACCTCCGGACCTATTCCGTCTCCTGAAAGTACTGCTATTTTTAAATTCATAATAGTGCGATTTAAATTGTAATAGAAATCAAAATATTTTAGTTGAGGATTAATTCCTTACTCATTTTACAAGCTTCAATTATTTGATGAATATCATCATCAAGGACTTCTTTTTTGATATCGGCAAACCTCAAAAATTCAATATACACAACATCCAATTGTGTTTTTGAAAGTTCGTACCCCACTTTTTTGGCTCTGTAGGCCAATGCTGCTCTGCCGCTTCTGGCGGTAAGAACAATTGATGATTCATTGACACCAACTTCCAACGGATCCATGATTTCATAAGTCGCTCTGTTTTTGATTACCCCATCCTGATGAATTCCGGAGCTGTGTGCAAAAGCGTTAGCTCCAACAATTGCTTTATTGGGTTGCACCATCATTCCCATACTTTCAGATACTAATCGACTCATTTCATTCAGCTGACGGGTATTGATATTGGTATCTAAATTCAAATACGGATGTTGTTTGAAAATCATCACTACTTCTTCCAGTGCTGTATTTCCGGCTCTTTCGCCTATTCCGTTTATGGTACATTCAATTTGTCTGGCTCCATTTACCGCTCCTGCAATTGAATTTGCTGTAGCCATTCCTAAATCATTATGACAGTGGCATGACAGGATTACGTTATCAATTCCTTTGACGTTTTCTTTTAGATATTTAATCTTTGCGCCATATTCTTCCGGCAAGCAATAGCCAGTTGTATCTGGGATATTAAGCACGGTAGCACCTGATTTAATGACTGCTTCACAGACTCGAGCCAAGAACTCGTTGTCCGTTCTGCCAGCATCCTCCGCATAAAACTCCACATCTTCAACATACGATTTAGCATGGGAAACGGCAAATTTTGCTCGGGCAATAATATCTTCTCTGGTAGTATTCAGCTTGTGTACAATGTGTGACTCCGAAGTTCCTATTCCGGTATGTATTCTTGGTCTTTTTGCATGTTTTAAGGCTTGTGCCGCAACATCTATATCATTTTTTATCGCTCTGGTTAATCCACAAACAACTGCATTCTTAACGATTTTACTTATTTCTGAAACAGATAAAAAATCACCTGGACTAGATACCGGAAAACCCGCTTCGATGATGTCAACACCCATTTCGTCCAGTCGATTGGCTATGACTAGTTTTTGATTGGTATCTAATTTACATCCCGGAACTTGTTCGCCGTCTCTCAAGGTGGTATCAAAAATTTGAACTTTCTCTCTATTCATTTTCATTTATTTAATGTAATTTCACAACTTGATAACAAAAATATCTTTCATTACGTTAATATAAAACTCAATTTAATGAAATATACTGTTTATAAAGCAATAAAAAACTTAGTAAACAATTGAATTACAAAACATTAAGCTACACTATTCTACAATGGCTAACCATCAAAAAGATTTCTTGTTCGTATTAATTAAATCGCTTTCAAAATCTGAAAAAAGACAATTTAAGATTTTTGCCAGCCGATTAGAAACCAGTTCCAATACAAAATTCATCGAATTATTTAATGTTTTAGACAAATCAGAAGTCTATGAGGAGAAGCTTATTTTGAAAAGTGGGATTATCAAAAAAGTACAATTATCCAATCTGAAATCGTATTTATATAAACAAATTTTAGTAAGCATCCGATTGAATATTCCCAGTCAGAATATTCGATATCAGCTTAGAGAACAAATTGATTTTGCTGCTATTTTGTACAATAAAGGGCTGTACAAACAAAGTTTAAAAATCTTGGATAAAACAAAGATTTTAGCGTTGGAAAATGACGAAAAACTCATGGCCTATGAAATTGTAGAATTTGAGAAACTCATTGAATCCCAATACATAACCCGAAGTATTCAAGGACGCGCAGATGAATTGGTTATTCAGGCTAAAGAACTGAATTATCGCAATACCATTTCCAGTAAATTATCTAATTTATCCTTGCAATTGTACGGTATTATGCTTAAAACCGGATATGTAAAAAGCGACGAAGAATACACCTATATAGATGATTATTTCAACAAGCATATTTCAAAATTTGACGAGAAAAAGTTCGGTTTCAGAGAGAAATATTGGTTTTACAATGCCAATCTTTGGCGAAGCTTTTTAGTTCAGGATTTTTTATCCTGTTACAAATATGCTTTAAAGTGGGTGACTCTTTTTTATGACAACCCAAGTATGATTCATTTAAATCCGGTGTTTTTCCTGAAAGGCAATCATTATTTATTGGAGTCTCTATACATGCTGAAGTACAAATCAAAATTCAAAAAATATTTATTACTGCTGGAAAATACCATAAAAGATTCCCATTTTCCTGTAAATGATAATATTGCATCTTTATCATTTCTGTATTTATATAATAATAAATTGAATTATCATATACTGGAAGGTACTTTTGCAGAAGGAGAATACTTAATTCCTGAAGTTCTGGGTAAGTTAAAAATACATACGGATCATCTTGATGAACACCACGAAATGCTGTTTTACTATAAATTTGCTTCTATATATTTTGGGAATGAAAAATATACAGATTGTATTTTTTATTTGGAGAAAATCATAAACAATAAAAATCTTTCCATGCGAGAAGATTTAATGTGTTTTGCCAGATTACTCTGTTTGATAGCTCATTATGAATTAGGAAAAGATTATTATCTGGAAAATCAATTGAAAAATACTTATAAATTCCTAATCAAAATGAATGATTTGCATGAAGTGCAAAAAGAAATTATTAAGTTTTTGAAAAATTTAAACTCCATTTATCCAACAGATATCAAAAAAGAATTTGTAAAAATGAGAACAAGATTTATAGAACTGGAGAAAAACACCTATGAAAAAAGAGCTTTCCTTTATTTGGATATTATTTCTTGGCTAGAAAGCAAAATCGAAAACCGAAAAATAAGCGATATCATTAAGGAAAAAGCAAAATTGAATAATCGATAAAATAAAGTGGAACTATGCCCTTAATAATTTAAACGGATGAACGGATTTTTTAAAACAATTCTCGCAGGTTACGGTGCCAAAAAACTAGGCGGCGGCTGTTTTGGTACAATTTTAATTTTCATAATTATCTATTGGATATTAGGTTATTTTTAGAATTAAAACGCTAAAAACAACCTACTTATAATTTAAAAATTAATACGTCAATAGTTCTTTTAGGTCATTTTCGAATCGGCCTTTCGGCAAATATTGATCTTCCAATGCTTTAGTAAACGGAATTGGTGTGTCTAAACTTGCCACTCGTTTTACAGGAGCATCTAAGTATTTGAAACAATTTTCCATTATCATTGCCGAAAGATCACTGGCAATTCCACCAAACATACTGTCTTCCTGATAAATAATTACTCTTCCCGTTTTCTTTACCGAAGCAAAAATAGCTTCGGTATCCAAAGGTTGTAAAGTTCTTAAATCCAATAAATCCGCTGAAATTTCAGGATTTTTTGCTAAAGTATCCAAAGCCCAATGCACTGCGGCACCAAACGAGATGATCGTAACCTGATCTCCTTCTTTCAACAAAGCCGCTTTTCCTAGTGGAATCGTATAATAATCAGAAGGAACCTCTTGATAAACGCTTCTGTACAATTGCTTGTGTTCAAAAAACAGTACCGGATTTGGGTCGTTTATGGAAGTATTCAACAATCCTTTCGCATCATACGGAAATGCTGGGTAAACCACTTTTAATCCCGGTGTTTTAGTAAACCAAGCCTCATTGGTCTGCGAATGAAAAGGCCCAGCTTGTGTTCCGCCACCGCAAGGCATTCGGACTACAACATCTGCTTTTTCTAACCATCGGTAATGTGATTTGGCTAATAAATTCACAATTGGATTGAATCCTGTCGAAACAAAATCTGCAAACTGCATTTCCACAATCGCTTTGTATCCATTTATAGACAATCCCATTCCTGCCGAAACCACTGCACTTTCACAAATTGGCGTATTGATGACACGCTCTTTGCCAAACTGCGCTACAAAACCATCTGTGATTTTGAAAGCACCACCATAGTCAGCAATGTCTTGGCCCATGATTACTGAGTTCTCATGGCGTTCCATCGATTGTCTCAAACTGGCAGAAATGGCATCTACAAAACGAATATTTTCTTTTTTTTCTGAAGGGTTAACTTGTTCAAATACATGCGTTTTATAAACATCATTTAGTTCTTCACTTAAAGTAGCTTCAATTTCTGGTTCGGCATTGGCAATAGCCAAACTTTCATCAATATCCTTCTTTATTTCAGCATGTAAAGCAGCGTCAAAATCCGCGGTAAGAATCCCATTTTCTGACAAGTATTTTCTATAATTTTCTACTGGATCTTTAATCGCCCACAGGTCCATTAATTCCTGCGGAACGTATTTAGTCCCACTCGCCTCTTCATGTCCACGCATCCGGAAGGTTTTAAATTCCAATAAAACAGGACGTGGATTTTCTTTCATCGAAGCCTTTAATTCAGATAATAAATTATAAACTTCCAGAATATTATTTCCATCAACAATATGGCTTTCCATTCCGTAGCCTTTTCCTTTATCGGCCAGGTTTTCGCAACGGTATTGTTCATTTGTAGGTGTTGAAAGCCCATACCCGTTATTCTCTATCACAAATAAAACCGGTAATTCCCAAACCGAAGCAATATTCAACGCTTCATGAAAATCGCCTTCACTTGTTGCTCCTTCGCCTGTAAAAACGGCAGTAACTTTTCCGTTTTTCTTTAGTTTATTGGCTAAAGCGATTCCGTCAGCCACACCTAATTGCGGACCTAAATGCGAAATCATTCCTATAATTTTATATTGTTGGGTTCCAAAGTGAAAACTGCGATCACGTCCTTTAGTAAAACCGTTGGCTTTGCCCTGCCATTGTGAAAAAAGACGGTACAACGGAATGTTTCTTCCGGTAAAAACTCCTAGGTTTCTATGCATTGGCAAAATGTATTCATCCGAATCTAAAACTGCCGTAACACCAACAGAAATTGCCTCTTGACCTATTCCAGAGAACCATTTTGATACTTTTCCCTGACGGATAAGAATCAGCATTTTTTCCTCTATCAGTCTTGGTTTCAGTATTCTTTTATATAAATCTAATAATTGATCGTCAGTAAGATTTTTTTTGTCAAAGGTCATTTTTCCCGTTTTATTATATGGTTCAAAGATAAAAAAATATAACAGTTTGATATTGTTTTGTTATATTTTTTTACATTGTTTGTACGTTTTAAAATTCAGATATAAAATTATTCTTTACATTTGTATCTGCAAGGTTTTTAACCTTCAAGATTATTAAAAAATATTTAAAAGTATGCAAAACATTCCTAGTGTTGACTTGCGTGATTTCCTTTCGGACGACCCGAAACGTAAACAAAAATTTGTAAATGAAATCGGAAGTGCATTTGAAGATATTGGCTTCGTAGCACTCAAAGGGCATTTTTTAAACGACCAGTTGGTTGATGAATTGTATGGTGAAATCAGAAATTTTTTCGCTTTACCTTTAGAAACAAAACACGGGTATGAAATTCCTGGTATTGGCGGACAAAGAGGGTATATTTCTTTTGGAACAGAGCATGCGAAAGGCAGAAAAGAAGGCGATTTGAAGGAGTTTTGGCACTTTGGACAATACGTATCCGAAGGTTCAAAATATGCTTCTGAATATCCTGAAAATGTCGAAGTAAAAGAACTGCCTCGTTTTAATGTAGCCGGTAAGGAGGCCTATCAAATGCTGGAGAAAACCGGTGTTTATGTTTTAAGAGCTTTGGCAATTCACCTTGGTTTGGATGAATTTTATTTTGACCAATATGCCAAAGATGGAAATTCAATCTTACGACCTATTCACTACCCACCAATCACGTCTGAACCAGAAAATGCTATTCGTGCTGCTGCTCACGGTGATATCAACTTGATTACTTTGTTGATGGGTGCGCAAGGGAAAGGGTTACAAGTGCAAAATCATAACGGAGAATGGATTGATGCCATTGCAGAACCGGATGAATTAGTGATCAATGTGGGTGATATGTTATCGCGTCATACGAATAACAAATTGAAATCGACCATTCATCAGGTGGTAAACCCACCAAGAGAGTTATGGGGAACTTCACGGTATTCTATTCCGTTTTTTATGCATCCGGTGAGTGATATGAAATTGAATTGTTTGGAAAACTGTATTGATGCAGAACATCCAAAAAAATTCGAAGACATTACTTCGGGAGCCTATTTATACGAACGTTTAGTAGATTTGGGACTTATTAAAAAATAAACTTAAATTTACTTCAGATACCAAAAGACATTAAGTGTATGCTTAATGTCTTTTGTTTTTTTTTAATGGTGGAGACTTAAAGAAAACAGCATAATTTTAACCACATAGAAACATAGATAGAACAGAATAATACAAACCATTTTTGAATTTACATAGCAATGTTTTACTGTAAAAAAGTAAAACGCATCATTCTATGAAATATGGCTATGATTCTATGTGGTAAAAAATAATTTAAATATAATATGGACTTACAAGACCAATTAAAAAACCTTTTTCCGGATCACGAACCATCGCCTGAAGAGCCGATTGAAGAAATGACACACGAATTATACGTTCAAAAGGAGCCTATGATTTGCAAATTCGAAAAACGAAAAGGAAAAGCAACCACTATAATTGAGGGTTATGAAGGAACCGACGCCGATTTTAAAGTTCTTGCTAAGGAAATTAAAACCAAATTGAGTGTTGGCGGTACTTTTAAAGATGATTCTATTATTATTCAGGGGGATTATCGCGATAAAATAATGATTATTTTAAAAGAAAAAGGCTTTAAAGTAAAACGTGTGGGAGGGTAATCCCCACCTAACCTCCCCAAAGGGAAGGAACCAAAACGAAATAAAAGAATACAATCTAAATCAGGAATCGGCTCCCTCTCCTTTGGAGAGGGCTAAGGAGAGGAAAAAATACTTTAATAATGATACAATCATCCGAATTAATATTAAATCCAGACGGTAGTGTATACCATTTGAATTTAAAACCAGAACACATTGCACACGATATCCTCTTTGTAGGAGATCAAAATCGCGTGGAGAAAATCACACAGTTTTTTGACAGTATTGAATTTTCGACACAAAAAAGAGAATTCAAAACCCAAACCGGGATTTTCAAAGGCAAACGAATTACTGTAATGTCCACAGGAATTGGTCCTGACAATATTGATATCGTTATCAACGAATTGGACGCTTTAGTCAATATTGATCTGGAAACCCGTCAGCCAAAAGAAAAGCTAACTTCATTGAATATCATCCGAATTGGAACTTCGGGTTCTTTACAAGCGGATATTCCTGTGGACAGTTTTGTGATGTCAAAATTTGGATTAGGTTTGGACAATATGCTCCGCTCCTATTTGATTGACGAAGTTTCGAATCTTGAAATGGAAGATGCTTTTGTAAAACACACCAATTGGGATTTACGAAAAGGAAAACCATACGTAATCGCATGTTCCGAAAAATTGGAAAAAATAATCGAAAGCAACAAAATGCACAAAGGAATTACCGCAACTGCAGGTGGTTTTTATGGTCCTCAAGGTCGCGTGTTGCGTTTGAATATTCAAGATGAAGCATTAAATTCTAAAATGGATAATTTTAAATTCGGTGACAACCAAATCACGAACTTGGAGATGGAAACTGCAGCTATTTATGGACTATCGGCACTTTTAGGGCACAATGCATTGTCATTAAACGCCATTATTGCCAATCGTGCTTCGGGAACATTTAGCAAAGATCCATACAAAGCCGTTGATGAATTGATTGCGTATACATTAGAAAAAATTGCTTTAGGATAGAGAAATTAATTTTCAAAATCTTCTCCAATTGTAGTTTTAAAAAAGTGCTGTTTAATTTTTTTAAAACTACATTTGTTTTTACAACAAAACGATAATGAAAATAATACTTACAGGTGCAACAGGAGTTTTGGGATCTCATATTATGTATGAAATTCTGGAGCTTTTCATCAACACTAAAATTGATGGAAAACTATTTATTATTGCCCGAAATAAAGGAAAAAACTCCGCTTTAGATAGAATAAACGAACTTTTATCCAGCAGCTATACACCACAAATCATAAAAGACAAAGGGATAGTAAAACTGCACGAATACATTGAAATCATTGATACTGATTTGGCTGTCATTCAGGACACTTTTTCAAACCAAATAAAAGATGCGTATTTCATTCATTCGGCTGGATTCGTGAATTTATCTACCGATGAAGAACAACGCGAAAAGATTTTTGAAGAGAATACTAAAATCACAAAATCCCTTTTCAATCTATTTCATCCTTTCATAAAAAAGTTCATTTACATCGGAACTGCTTTTTCATCTGGAAACCGAAAAGGATTAATTGACAATGATTTTCATAGTTTAGGATTCAAACCCGAGCATCGCAATGCCTATGAAAATGCTAAATTCCATTCGGAAAATTTTATAGCACAAGAATGTAAAAAAATTGGTTTGCCTTTTCAAATTCTGCGTCCAAGTGTGATTGGAGGCAAAATGTTAGGAACTGAAAATCCGTATTTTATTTCAAAATATATGGTTTTTTATCTTTTGGCAAAATTTTTTCACTTTACTTCACAGCGAAAAGGAGATCAAGAAAATGTGCGTTTTATCGTTAACGAAGACACCGTTTTGAACATTATTCCGGTGGATTATGTGGCAAAAGTGATTGTAAATACGTTTCAAAGAGACGATATTGAACAGCTTAATATTGTACATCATAAAAGTTTCAATATGGCAGATGGATTACAGTTAATCATGAAGGAAGTGGGGTACACTAATTTTACTTTGATACAAAATTCACTGGATTTTGCATATAAAAACACCATCGAAAAACTGTATTATGAAAGCATTGGCAAACATTTAAACCCTTATTTTACTACAGCTGCCAACGAATACGATACCACTTTGTTGAACTCCATTCTGGAAATACCCAAACTGGATCAGGAGGCTTTCACCAATATGATTCGGTATGCAAAATTGAATAATTTTAAAGATATTAATGTGTGATTGCTTCGTTCCTCGCAATAACATAATACCACAGCTATCAGGCTAAATCGTTAACCATGAAATTTCTAATAAAACATGAATCTTATTTTAGAAACCGACCGATTAATTTTAAGAGAAATGCTATTTTCAGATGCCGACGCATTATTTGAAATGGACAGCAATCCTAAGGTACATCAATATCTTTGGAACAAACCATTGACGGATATTAGCGAAGTACATTCCTATATAGAACTTGTTAGAGCACAATACTTTCGAAATAATATTGGACGATTTGTGGTTCTTTTGAAAGAAACCAATGAATTAATGGGTTGGGCCGGATTAAAATACAACACTGAAATGGTAAATAACAAAGTTCATTTCTATGATATTGGTTATCGGTTAAATGAAAAATTCTGGGGCAAAGGATACGCCAGCGAAGCCAGTTTTGCCTGGCTGGATTATGGTTTTAATGTAATGAAAATAAAAATTATGGAAGCAGCAGCACACACGGATAATATTGCCTCAAACAGAATATTAAAAAAAATTGGACTAAAAATGACGGAACAATATCTGGAAAATGGCGTTTCTTGGAATTGGTACGAATTAAAAAATCCTAACCTATAATGAACACAATAAAAATAGCCGGAGTTCCGGAACATTTTAATCTTCCTTGGCATTTAGCCATAGAAAGCGGAGATTTCGAAAAAGAAAATATCGATTTACAATGGACTGATGTTCCCGAAGGAACCGGAAAAATGTGTCAAATGCTCCGTGACGGCGAAACGGATATCGCCATAATCCTAACCGAAGGAATTGTAAAAGATATCCTTGCCGGAAACCCAAGTAAAATAGTGCAGCTGTATGTGGAAAGTCCCTTAATTTGGGGAATTCACGTAGCTGCAAACTCCAATTATAAGACATTAGCAGACTTAGAAAACACCAAAGTTGCCATATCCAGGTTGGGTTCCGGTTCCCAATTAATGGCGTATGTCAATGCCGATAATCAGTCCCGACTGCATTCAGGATGGAAAACAGATACTCTTCAGTTTGAAATTGTAAATACTATCGATGGAGCCGTTGAAGCCTTGACAAACGAAACTGCAGATTATTTTATGTGGGAACGTTTCATGACCAAACCATTAGTTGACAAAGGTGTTTTTCGTAGAATTGCGGATTGTCCAACACCTTGGCCTTGTTTTGTAATTGCGGTTCGAGAAGAATTTTTGAAAAATAATCCAGTCCTTATTTCAAAAATTCTGGCAATCATTAATCAAACTACAGAAGATTTCAAAGATATTCCAAGTATTGACAAAACGTTGGCTTCAAATTACCATCAAAAAATAGAAGATATTCAAGAATGGCTGTCGTTAACACAGTGGTCACAAAAACCATTAACTGTTGAAATGTTAAACAAAATTCAAAATCAGCTTTTTCAACTTAAAATTATCGAGAAAAAAGGTACTTTTGAAGACATTGTAAAAGCAGTCTAGATTATTGTTTTTATGCTACCATGATAAAAATAAAAAAAATCAATTTTCAAGGAATTAAACAAAAATTTCAGGTTGCAAAACCTTGGGACGACGTTATTATTTTTGTCCTGAACATATTGATTGCCATTCCGGTTTTTATCATCTTGCATCAGAATTTAATCAACCCAAATTGGCCTCTTAATATTGATAGAGTCGTTCTGTTTATAGTAATGATAGTCGTTATTCAAGTGCTCTTGCGGTTCATGAGAACGATTATTCTTTTTTGTATTATCCTTTATTTTTTAATTTTAATTTATGGTTCTACTATAGGAAATTATGGGTTTAACAGCGTTTTTGAAGATTACAATTCTATCATGTATACCATGTCAGACAATCCATATCCGCAAGATATTATCATTGCTAAGCTACTTCCTTTCCCTAGTAAATCTAAGATTATTAATGCGATAGAATATCAAAATCCTAAAATTAGAAATTTTGCAATTATGGCAACGTCAAAACATTTTAAAGATATAAAAGGGTATTCGGATTACAGGACTATTATCCAGTGTTTTGCAGTTTTCAAAGAAATTAACAATCGGTGGAACTACGTCAGCGATCCAAAAGGCGGGGATTATATAGCAACAGCCACGGAGTCCTTACTTTATTTTTCGGGTGATTGCGATGACCATTCGATATTAATGGCAGCCAGTATCAAAGCTATTGGCGGTACACCGCGATTGATTCATACCAAAGGGCACATTTATCCCGAAATACTGATTGGTACAGTTACTGATTTAGAAAAAGTAAATTTTCTAATTAAAAATATCCTTTTTGTAAATGAAAGCAAAGAAAAAAGACTCTTTTATCATGTTGATGAACGCGGCCAAATCTGGATGAATTTAGATTATACGGCCAGATATCCCGGAGGTCCTTTTTTATCAGAAGAAATTTTAGGAGCTTTGACCTTGAATTAATTAAAATCTTTTTTTAGTACTAATACTTCTCATTTGATAAAAGTTATTGAATCTTAAAGAAAAACCAATTGCAGTATTTTCTAATTTTTTTGATACTTTTTGAGAGTTATTTTCCGCTCTAAATACAGAAGTATCCCGTTGTTACGTCATTTTATTCATTAATTTTTTCTATCTTAACCCAACTGAAAATATTATTTTAATTAAAGTGTGCTATGGAAAATTCAAAACTCAAAGCCTTTATTCCTTTATTTTACCTTGCTTGGTCAGACGATCTTTTAACTCAAAAAGAGTTTGTTACTTTGCAAGAGTTCATACGCTCACAACAATGGATTTCCAGAAAAGAGCAGGAATATCTACTTTCAAAAGTAACGGTTTCAGCACCTCCTTCAAGAATAGAACTTGCGGAGTGGAAATTTGAAATAGATACTGCTATTGATCAGAATCCTTTGCTGAAATCTATATTTGATGTTTCAATGGTACTTGCAGAAAAAAATTCTGTTATCAAAGATCTTGCGACTGATTTTATGAAACTGGAAAACGATTTGGGAATTTTAGGTGAAGAAGCCGTTTCAAATTTAAAAAAAACGGCAAAAACCGTTACTTCAAATTATCATACGAGCAACACATTCGACATAGAAAAACTAACTCAGATTCTGGATGGCAAACAGGCTGCTATTATTAAAAAAGTAAAAACGGTCATCAGTCGACCGGATTTTGCCTATGAAACTTCGACTGATATAGCGGTTTATCGTGAAAAAGTGTACGATTGGTGCACAATTCTTGCAAAAGAAAATCTGGGAAATATGGCGTATCCTAAAAAATACGGCGGCGGTGAAAATAGTGCCGATTATTTTGCTATAATGGAAACATTAAGCTACCATGATTTAAGCCTGGTTATTAAATTTGGAGTGCAATTCGGGCTTTGGGGAATGAGCATACAATCACTAGGTACCGAAAAACATTACAGCAAATACTTAAAAGATATTGGTTCGCTAAAGTTGCCCGGCTGTTTTGCCATGACCGAAACCAATCACGGTTCAAATGTAAAAGGATTAGAAACAACTGCTACTTATAACCACGACAACCAAACGTTTATCATTCATACACCACATGAAAAGGCGCAGAAAGAATACATTGGCAATGCGGCAGTACACGGTCAAATGGCTACGGTATTTGCTAAATTGATTATTGATGAAATGGATTACGGCGTAAATGCCTTTATTGTTCCAATACGGGATACTAATAGTACAATCCTGAAAGGCATTACTATTAGTGATTGCGGACATAAAATGGGACTTAATGGCGTTGATAACGGTACCATTCGTTTTGAAAATGTCGTTATTCCAAAAGAAAACATGTTGGATCGATTTGCTTCGGTAAATGATGAAGGAAAATTTGAAAGTCCAATTCCAAGTGACAATCGCCGTTTTTTTACGATGTTAGGCACTTTAGTTGGCGGCCGAATTGGGATTCCGAGATCTGCTTTGGCGGCAGCCAAATCCGGATTAACAATAGCAATACAATATAGCGACTCACGCAGGCAATTTGGACCCGAAGGCGGTTCAGAAGTTCCAATCTTAAATTACAGAATACACCAACGCAGGCTACTGCCTTTGCTGGCAAAAACGTATGCCATTCATTTTGCGTTGCAATACGTGACAAATAGATACCTAGAACGAACAGAAACTGAAATGCCAGAAATTGAAGCCTTGGCTGCCGGAATGAAAGCGTATTCAACCTGGAGTACTACTGCTGTTTTGCAGGAATGCCGTGAAGCCTGCGGTGGCAAAGGATACCTATCAGAAAACAGGATCGATGCCTTGAAAAATGATACCGAAATCTACACAACCTTTGAAGGGGATAATACGGTATTAATGCAATTAGTTGCTAAAAACAGGTTGTCGGAATTCCGCAAGACATTTGGAGAAATGGATGCTATGGGTATAATAAATTACGTTTTTGAGACTGCTAAAACTGCTATTGCTAAAAAAAATCCTATTATAACCCGAAAAACAGATGAGGATCATTTATTAGAGGATGCCTTTCATCTGGATGCCTTTCAATATAGGGAAAAAACGATATTGGCATCGGCAGCAAAACGATTAAAAAAACTGATTGATGGCGGACTTGAACCTTATGATGCCTTTAATGTGGTGCAGCACCACATGATTGATGTGGCTCAGGCATATCTGGAGCGAATTGTTCTGGAGCAGTTTCAAAAAGCAGTACAAGCTATTGAAGATCAGAAAAACAAGGAAATAGTGACAAAATTATGCCGGTTGTATGCGCTTTCACAAATGGAGAAAAATAAAGGCTGGTATCTTGAAGATGGCTACATGGAGGGGATAAAAACAAAAGCCATACGCAAGATGGTCAATCAGCTTTGCTGGGAAATAAGGCCGGATGCTGTCTCATTAGTAAAAGCATTTGACATTCCGGATAGTTGTCTTGCAGCACCAATTGCATTCTAAGGATTCAAACTCTTAAAAGTAATTTTCTTTAAACTTAAAAAACTCCATTATTTTGTGAACAATTTGTATAATCTATCCCAATAAAAGGATTTCACTACTATCAATAGCAGCAATTTCATCCTCATTTAATGGAAACAAACTAGTGGCTTTTTTCTTTTTCTTGTCTAAAGTCAATCGATAATACTGGTTGTTTGTTACAAAGTCAATTTTATGGGTGTTTTCTAAACTCAAATTAGCTTGATTAAACATACAATTCAAATCAATTAGTATTTCGCACCATCCCAAATAATCGTTTTCGGTGAAATGATCTTTCTCTTTATATCGCTTTGATTTTTTTAGTATTTGGTAATAATGCCCAAAAGTAATATGTACATAAAAATCAATATCTAGTTCAAAATCGATCTTGTCAAATGTTATTATTTCGTTTTTCAAAGCCATATGCTGAAAATTTAGATAAATCATTTTTGAGAACAAAGCTGTTTCAAAAGCATCATTTTCTATATCCGTTTTATCTTTTTTGAGTTCTTTTACGGTTCTTTTATATTCTCTTTTAATTGCATTATCATATCGTTTTGGGCTTAAACTTTGTATTTCATTCATAATAGTTTTGTTAATTTTTAAATTATTCCAAATGGTATCCACTTTCGTTTTATTGTGAGAATAAGCATAAGCCGAAATATATTAATTTTTAAATTTGTCAATATCATAAAACAGCTTTTATACTTGTTAGCGTCTATACTTCTTCCGTTTCACAGGTTTTTTTTTCTGTAAGAATAACTAAATCATTCCTATTATTTTCATTTAGTTCATTTACATAGGTTATTGATTCAGACACCACACCTTTTTCCATTTTCCCAAACTCGTCTGCTGGATACAGCCATTTATTTTTCGTAGCCATTTCGGGTTTAATTTCTATAGCTGTGTCAGTAATAATTTGGTTTTGATTTTCAGGATTCACTTCTTTAACTATTTCAGGATTTATTTGCTCCCTATTTAATCTACGCCTTTTGTGGTGACAATAGAATAATGTCAATATAATTACACCACATATTAAATAAATAGTATTCATAATTTTTCTTTTACATTTTCAATTCTCTCCAAATATCCCCCGCTTTTCTCTCCATATTAGCTTGATAATAGGCAATGTCCAATTTTTTTGGCATCAATAGTGACTTGTTTGTTCAAAGTCAATAATAGAGTAACCCTGTTTTTTAAAACATAATTATTCTAAAAGAACAAACCCAGCCCAATAATAAGGAGAATACTTCGCTTTCATTTTGGCCTGTGCTGTTTGAAACGCCTCATGAATCGTTTTACCGGCAAAACATTCCATGTAAAAAACATCAAATAGTTCGGCAGTTTGTACATCCGGAACTTTCCACAAACTCATAATGATATTTTTGACACCAGCCATTTTAAAAGCACGCTGTAAACCAAAAACACCTTCGCTACCATTGATTTCTCCCAAACCCGTTTCACAGGCGCTCATTACTACCAATTGACAGGCACTTAAATCCAGGTTGGATATTTCACTAGCAGTCAAAATACCATCATCAGTAGTTAGATTTTCAGTGGGTTTACCCCAATAGGTATTTGCCCCTGCAAATAGCAATCCAGAGCGCATCATTGGATCGTCAGCCGTTTTGAAAATTTTAGACTTACTGTCTGACAATAAATCCTCTTTCGGGAGTTCCTGTTTGGGGTCAGGAAAGAAAAAACCGTGAGTGGCTAGATGCAAAACAAAAGGCGTTATTCTTCCGTCTAATAATTTAATGCTTTCTTCGGTGGCTTTTTTGTCATCGATTATCGTAGATGAAAAATTATTTTTTAGGGCTAAAGCATTGATTTTATTGACTTCTACCTTGCTTCCAGCTAAATATCCATATTCTTTAACAGCAGAACTTCTTGTAGTTAATGCAGTAAATTCCAAATTATTTGTTGCTAAAGTATCAGATGTAACTTTGTTTGTAGCCTCGCTTTTATCATAATCGATGTTACCATACAAAACGAGTTCCAAATTAGTTTTCGGGTCTAAATGAGCCACTTTATAATTTACTATTTCTGCGGTTGAACCCAAAATGTGAACTTTGTATTTTTCTCCCAATGTTTGTGTTTCTGAAACGGGCAAAGCCGAAAAATCAATTTGGTTACCCAAACCCGATGGCGATAAATAAATGGTAGTGACATTTTCCAGTTCTTTAGCCATAGGCTTCAAAAACAAATCACTAATGGCTTTATCCGAATATTGTTTGTCTATCCTGTAATTATCCTTTTCATTCTTACTCTTTGTCAGCAAGAACTCCAATTGTTTTTGCTCAAATAACGGAATGTATTTCGGTGCTTTAAATCCTTTTTTAACCACAAAGGCAGCATAAACAATACTATCTGTCCATTTTTTGTTGTAATAGTTGTAAGCCACTAAATCAATGGCAATTTCATTGGGTTTTAAATTTTCTTGCATTTGTTTCCAGTTGATAGAAAGTGATTTTTTGGCATCAGCAAAAACAGTAGATTGACGCACTAATTCTTTTTCGAGTGTTTCAGTGGTTGTAATTAATTGCTCATAACTGGTTGGGCGTTTATCAATGGTCAATTCTTCAAGCTTGGTAAGGTATCTTTTATTTTCAATAAACTGCTGGTATTTTTCCTGAAGAGTTGCATCACCACTTTTTTCAATACTGGTTTTTATACGCTGCTGATTGCGCAAAGACAGGTTTTTGACTAACAATTCGTTTTCATAGCAACCAATGCTGATGTTTTCGTATTGCCTCGGATTACGCTGTAAGAAAGAAAGCGGAAGTATTCTGTCTTTAAAAAATTTAATTCTAAAATCCATTAATTCATTTATAGTCTTATAACTGGTAGCCTGAATTATTTGATTTTTAAATGGTAAAAAAGAATATTTAAAATAAAAGGCTGCTTTTTCTTTGTTTTCCGGAGTTGTCATCTGATAAAATTGCGCTAAATTTTCAACAGATAAGGCATAATCAGGATGTTTTTCTCCTAATATTTTTTTTCTAATGGCAAATGATTCTAAATATAAAGGCTCCGCTTTTTTTAAATCGCCCTGTTCTTCATACAACACAGCTAAATTATCAAGAGAGGAAGCGTAGTCGGGATGGATGCCAAATACTTTTTTTCTAATGGATAATGATTCTAAATATAAAGACTCCGCTTTTTGGTAATCTTCCTGCGCTCTATATAATAAAGCTAAATTATTAAGGGTCGAGGCATATTGAGGATGGTTTTCACCTAATGCTTTTTTTGAAATTTCTAATGAACGTAAATACAAAGTTTTAGCTTTGCTGAACTCTCCTTTAATTCTATATAATTCAGCTAAGTTATTTAAAGAAGCCCCATAGTCTGGATGGTTTTCTCCCAAAACCTTTTTCCTAACAGCTAGTGATTCAAAATATAAAGGCTCTGCCTTTTGGTAATTTCTCATTTCTATATATAATAGCGCTAAATTATTTAAAGAAGCTCCATAATTAGGGTAATTTTCCCCGAAAACAGTTTTTATTATTTTGGATGACTGTAAATACAAAGTTTCTGCTTTGCTGTATTGTCCATTAAGACGATATGTTTCAGCCAAATTATTAAGAGATGTGGCATAGTCGGGATGGTTTTCTCCTAATACTTTTTTTGTGATGAATAGTGTTTGCAAAAGCAGAGTTTCTGCTTTTTTATATTCACCTATATCAACATATATTGAAGCCAAATTATGAAGAGATGTTGCATAATCGGGATGGTTTTCTCCTAATACTTTTTTTCTAATAATTAATGATTCTAAATTTAAAGACTTCGCTTTTTGGTAATCTCCCTGAGCTCTATATAATAAAGCTAAATTATAAAGGGACAAGGCATATTGAGGATGATTTTCTCCTAATACTTTTTTATAAATTTCTAAAGATTGTAAATATAGAGTTTCGGCTTTGCTATATTCGACTTTTAAACGAAATATCTCAGCCAAATTATTAAGAGATGTTGCATAGTCAGGGTTGCTTTCCCCTAAAACTGTTTTTACTATTTTTGATATTTGCAAATATAAACCTTCAGCTTCTTGATATTTTCCTTGCTTAACGTAAATAGGTGCTAAAGTATTCAATAAAAATGCATATGAGATATCGCTTTTATCACTAAACTGTTTTAACTTTTCTCCATATTTGATTGCCTTTTCTATATTACCATTGTTAATATAGATATTTAAGCTATCTGATTGAATTTGTGAAAATAAGTTATTACACAAAATTATGAGTAGTAATAAAAAGATATATTTTGGTTTAATGTGATTCATAATTTTTTGTAAACCCAAAGAAATTTAATATTTTGATATAAAATCAATTGTAAAAGTTATGACTCTAAATTGTATTAGGATTACCCTAAAATTTTAAAAATCGTTGCGAATAGTTTCACGAGAAATTATGTTAAGGTTTCCATTAGTCAAATTTTGAATAACGTCTGCCTCGTTATATTTACTTTTTAATGTTTCTATTACTGTACTAATTTCAAATGTTTTATTTACAATGATATATTTTACATCATTTAAATCAAAAGCAAGTTTGTATTTAGTATCTTTTATATGTGGCTTTTCAAGGTTTGACACTTCGGTATATTTGGGATTTATTTGACCGTCTTCTTCACAATTAATAAACTTATCGAAGTCATTATTTTCAATATTTGGCACATATCTCCATTCTCTTTCGTTATAACTATTTGTTGTTTTGGTAATAATCTTTTGGCATTCAATATCACTAAATTGCACTTTAAATTCAACCTCATTTTTCCATGGTTTGGTAAATTGTTTTATTCTAATATTGAATTGATTTAATTTCACAACACTTATCTCAAAAAAGGATTTAGAGAAATCATGTTGGTCATCTTTTGGATTTAAAATATTATCCGCAAATTCCTTAAAATACAATTGCATAAAAACTTCCAACATTTCTTTATCTATACTTTTTGATAACTCAAGAAAATCTGAGTTTTCGTGAACATACATGACTGGCGATAGTTTATTTTTCAGTGCCCATTCCATCGTAAACCCTATTCCATAGTTTCCATAATACATATAATTTTCAACATCTCTTATGGGTATATTGCAAAAGCTAACCATAGGTATTAGCAGGTCATTATCGTCAAAATTTTCTTTACAATATGCTGGATAATATCCACCCAAATTAATATTGTCAATAATATGGTTCAATTCGCTACAATATCTTATGATATGATTTATTTCCTTACTAGGAAATAAATCATTTTTAACTGAAAAGGTTAATGTTGCCATATATTTTTTGCTGATTTTTTTAATTATTTTCTTCCTCTAATTCCTCTACCCATTCGTTCAACTTTTGTTGCAACAATTCTTTTTTGGGCAGGTATAAACTGTATTCAGTGGCGTAAATATTGGCGTTTTTGGGTAAAGTTAGTTCTACTAAGTTGTTGTTTTTCTTTTTGCAAAGCAAAATACCAATGGTGGGTTTCTCAAACTCTTGTCTCTCATAACGATCATAATAATTAACATACATTTGCATTTGCCCAAGGTCTTGGTGGGTTAATTTCTCGATTTTTAGGTCAATCAAAACATAGCATTGCAATAATCGGTTATAGAAAACTAAGTCCACAAAAAAATGTTCATTGTCAAACGTAAATCGTTTTTGGCGAGCTTCAAACAGGAATCCTTTACCCAATTCCAACAGAAATTCCTGCAGTTTGAATATAATTCCTTGTTCTAAATCGGTTTCTGAATAGGATATTTTTTCGCCTAAACCCAAGAAATCTAATGTCAATGGGTTTTTGAGGATGTCTTGCGGTTTTTCGACCGTGTGTCCTTGCTGTGCCAGTTTCAAAACAGCATCTTTGTCTCGGCTCAAAGCCAATCGCTCGTATAGACTGGAGTGGTATTGTCTTTTTAATTGTGGTTCTGACCAATTGGTTTGTGCTGATTCTATTTCATAAAAATGACGTTCTTGTGGGTTTTCTATACGCATCAATACCAAATAATGCGACCAGCCTAATTGAAAAGCGGAGGATTTGCCAGAAGGCTTCTGTTGTTTTTTAACTAATTGTGGATTAAAACTTTGTAATTCGCTAGAAGGCTTCTGGCGAATTGAATCTGCCCGATCTTGATAGACTAAAAAGAACTGTCGCATATTTCTTAAATTTTGCTCTGAAAATCCTTTTCCAAAACGTTCTTTTAATCGAAATGACAATTCTTTCAAAACTTTTTTGCCATATGCTGCTCGAAGTTCGCCTTGCTGTTCTTCTTCTACAATCATCTTGCCTATTTCAAAATAGGTGTGAACCATTGTAAGATTTACGATACTTGCCACTTGCTTTCGGGCTTGTTCTAAAAGTGCTGCAACTTTACTGTAAAGTGGGTTTTCTAAATCGTTCATAATTTTACATTTTCAATTCATTCCAAATGGTTTCCGCTTTCTTTTCATTGTCAGCATGATGATACCCAATAGCCAAAATCCGTTGTGCATCAATACTTTTTTGTTTGTCAAAAGACAATTCTTTAATCTTCCCAATAGCAGCTTCGGGATTGTCTAACAAATCAAATACGCAAGCCAAGTTAATGTAAGCTACTGTATAATTCGTGTCTAAACTAATGGCTTTTTCAAAGTCTTTTTGAGCACTTTTTAATAAGGCAATCATTTGTTCTTGATCTTCATCATTACTACCTCGAGTGCCGTCCTTGTTTAATCGGCTGGTATTGTCTATTTCCAACGGATACAAAAAACGTTTGGGATAGTCAAACTCTTCTTTGGCTAAAACTTTAAAATTTAATGCTTGTAGTGTTTTTATTATGCCAATATTATTATAGTTTTCTCTGGATGGAAAATCTCTATTGACCTCCTCGAACAATTTCAAAGCTTTGTCATATTCCTTATTTTCTTTAGCTTTCAAGGCTTCTTTGAAAACGACATATAATTTTTGGGATTTTGCCAAGGCATTTTGGGCAATTGCTTTTCGCTCTGCTTTTGTTGGATAACCAATATTTATCTCTTTTAGTTGATAAAATTGATAAATGGCATCCAGTAATTTGGGTTGTATTTCAAACGGATGGTAACCAGCAATGGCAGCATAAAATAAACCTTTGTCATCGGCTTGGGTTTCATAAATTATTTTTTGATTTTTGTTTATCAGTTTTAAACCACTCGAAAAAGGCACACTTTTATTTCGAATGGCATAAGCAAAATCAGAACAAAAATCGTGTTCGTAATAATAATGAGCCAACTCGTGACTGAGGACAATCGACAAGGCATTGAGGCTGTCTTTTCCAAAAGTTTGGCAAAGTTTATAAAACTGTAAATCCAATTTGATTGTTTTGTTTGTATAAAAAGCCGGTGTTTCTGGCTTTGTATTGGCTTTCATAAATTGTAATTCCGGAGCCGATTTTGCACTGCCATAAGCTGTAACCAATTGATTGAAAACGGCTTTAATTTGGACTTCGGCATTATGCTGTGCCAGTGTAGAGAAAGAACAGACAAGCATAAACACCAAAAGAAAAGCCAAGTTTTTCTTTTGCCATGATAGATAATATAATGGGTTATTCATTTTCAAAACTTATTTTTTCTAGGGTTTCTATTGTCGTTGCATCCGATACCTTTTCCAAAGGCAAGATGACTTTCGATATTTTTAAATGATAAAAAACACTTCCTTTCTTAAGGAAATAGATTTGATCTTCAGTTAACAACACGGAATACCCGGATTTGTCATTTTTCATAAACAGGGTCAATTCTTTCCCGTCAAACACATATTTATCCTTTTGTGTTTTTAAAGAAGCTAACTCGGCTTTATATTGACTTAAAATTTTAGAATCAATAGTTTTACTGGTGTCAATGAATTTTTCCAATGATGCAATACGTTTGGAGGCGTCTTTATAATTAATAGTGATTTGTTGCTTTTTAGCACCCGAAAAACCTATTGATTCCAATTCTAGAACGGTTGTTTTTTCCGAAACGGTTTCAATTGCTGCCAGAACAATTGCTTTATTTTGTGGTTTTGTGGTTTCCTTTTTGTCATCGGTAGTAACCACAGTGTTTTCTGTAGGTTGAGAAAATCTATTGGCATCCGTTTGAGAATATTTAAAAAACAAAGCACCGGCAGTGATAGTTATACAAGCAGCGGCAGCGTATTTTATCCAAGACAATGAAATAGCTTTGCTTGCAACTGCTCTTTTTGTTTCTTCTCCAGAAGTTACCATAGGAATTACAGGAACGGATTCTTGTTCCTCTAATTCCCTGTCCCATACTTTCATTTTTTCTTTCAAATCTTCACGACCTTTTTTTTTGGTGGCGTTGGCAAGATCGGCATCCGAAAGTTCAAAAGTCAAACGTTCGTAGCTTTTGGATAAATCTGCTTTTATGCGCTTCCGCTCGACACTTTTGATGGCTTGTTGCATTGTTTGCAAAAAACGAACATCTTTAAAAAAAGCTTTATTATTCGTTTTTAACAAATAATCGATTGCATCGGAAGTTTGGTTTAAGACATAACTTTCGGCCAGTTCTTTTAAGAATTGAGAGTATATATTGGGTAGTTTGTCAATTATTTTTTCGGGATTGCCTAATTCTAAACTATAAATGATGGCATACAGCGGTTTGGCATCTTCCTCGAAATGCAATAAATCAGTGGCGAACTTTTCCCAAAAAGCAGCATCAACTTTCTCTTCAGAAAAGTTAGGATCTTTTTCCAGTTTTGGAAGGACTATATTTTGTACTATGTCAATCGCTATTTTCATTGTTGATTATTCATTTCGTTAAAGGCTACTTTCTCTAATCGCTTTTGGCACTTTGATTTTTGTACTCTAGTATTTACATCGTTCGTATAGCCAAATATAGCTGTCAATTCTGTCATCGATTTTTTATGATACCAAAACAAAGTAAGCAGTTCATAACAATGACCTCCAGCCGACTTCATTATTTCTAAAGCCTTTTCGATAGCTGTAAACTGTGATTCTTTTGGGTTTTCTATGTCATCCAAAGTGTCTGTAATGCTGGTATTATAACTCATTGGACTATCATCGTCTTTACTAAAATTATCATCATAGGAAGCATCCTTCTTGTTTGCATTTATCTTATTCAATAATTGATAATAACAAACAGAATTCAAATAGATTTGTAAAGAAGCTGTTAATTCAAAATTGCCTTTTATGATTTTTTCATATAAAACCAAAATAGCATCGTGAAAAACATCATCCAACTCATAATCATTCATAGAACTATTGGACTTTTTTCGCATAAAAGAAATGCTATATTGCTTGCATCTTTTGTAAACTTCTCCCAGATAATCTTGGTTTTGTTGAATAAGAATTACGAGTTCTTTATCCGTCAAATGTCCAAACTTCGTTGTAGTAATCTTTGACATCTATGTAAATTTTGTAGGTCGTGTTAAAAACGTTACAAAATAAGAATTAAATTTTAGATTAGGGCTCAATTACAGAAAGAATAACCACAATAAAAGAGCAAGAACCAAATATCAATCTCTTCAATTATTTCAAGAGATTGATGTTGTATAAAAACTTACTGCTTAATAATAACAGAACCCGGAACTGAAGTCCATTCAATACTAGTATTAGATAATTTCCTAAAAGAATAAATTATAGATTGACCCGCAAAATATTTTATTTCGGCAGTGTAATTTGTAGCTGTGATAGTTTCTATAACCGTAACTGCATTACCATGTTGCCTATATTGATTTACGAATTCTTGTTGACATTGTTTAAAACTTTGAGCAATCATACAAAAATCATTTGCAGCGAATTTAAATGAAACTCCCGAAGTGCCATTTGAGCCTTCTTGATTCCAGGTTCCTTGGATCCAAACTGGAGGATGAAAATCGGAGTTTGAGGAAGTGGTATTGTCGTCTGAATTGGAACAAGATAACATCAAGAATAGGCTGAATAAAAAGAGTAGTTTTTTCATATTGATTAGTAATAAAAGGAAAATTAATTATTGATATTATTTTTACTTGAGTAGTTTTTGATATAATATTATCCGCAAAAAGAACTTGATTTAATAGTGTCTTTTGGACTATAAATTGGCATTGAATTACTAGATGTTGTAACGTATGCAGAAGAACTTGTTCCATAGGGAGTATATCCAGTACCACGTTGAGTTTCTCCCTTTTTTAAATAGGGATTTGTGTTTTGAGTGTTACTGATAAGTGTACAAATGTGTTTTTCTGGTGGTGCTGTTCGATAATGCCCTTGAACATAAGTCCCATTGCTTTTGTAATACCCTTTGACATAAATATCTTGAGCAAAAGTGAATGTTGTTGTAAATAAAAACAAGATAAGGATAAATACTTTTTTCATAATAATTGGTTTTAGTTTTTTTAGTAAAGCATCAACCTCCTGACTTCATTTACAAGAGATTGACAAAAATGGAGTGTTTTTCGAATTGATTAATTGCTGACGTAAGTTTTGTTTCCGTTGCTGTTGATATAATATTGCCCTCCTCTAGGACCAGTATAAATAGTGTTGCTTGAACTATAACTTGGAGTGGAATAGGTGGTTGTAGGAGCTGTATATGTGGGAGTATAAGTACTTCTATAAACAGGTACTGAATAAGTGCTGGTGTTGCTATAAGTTGGCGCACTGTAATTGCTAGAAGTGGTTCTTGTTGTGGTGTACCCATCTCTGGGTTGAGTTCCTGCTTTCCCCGTATAAGGATTTGTATTTCCTACAGTACTATAATTGTCATTACGGGTGTAATTCGGTGCGGTTCTTTGATGAGGCTGAACATAAGTGCCATTACTTCTGTAATAACCTCTGACAGAAACTTGGGCAAAAGAGACTACTGAAAAGAATAGAAATGCGATAAGGAATAAGAAATTTTTCATAATGGGTAAATTTTAAATGTTAAGAATTTGGTTTTGTAAAATTGGTTTTGAATTAGTTGATTACTTTTTTAGCCCAACTTTTTTGTTCTGCATCATAGATTAATCCATAGGATCCGGCAACGATGTCTTTTTTATTTTTGCCGTATTTAAGATTGGTTGGTACTTGCAATGGAATTCTTAGATTTCCTGTTGCTGAATAAAATTGAGTGCCAACTGGGTAATTTTTGACTGCTTTCTGTAGATTTGTCATAATAAGTAAATTTTAAATGGTGAATGATTATTTGTTTTATACTTATTAATACAGAAACAGTAAAAAGGTAACCTCGTATTTTTAATATTTTTTAAAATAAATTTTAAAACAATGATTGTCAATCATTTAAAACGAATTAATTTTATTAAATAGTAGTTCTAATTTCTTTGGTAATAGTAAAAAAGACCATCATTGCTGATGGCCTTTTCAAAAAAAAACAAAATAATCTAAAACAAGTTTCAGAAATTTATTGTTTGGGCAAACGTATTAGCGTAATTGTTCTAATAAGTTAGAACCCATATCCGTTTTTGAACCATTCAATATAAATTGGGAAGTTATAACTCCAGATTGTGTCAACCATTTTTTCCAGAAATAAGTAATTTTCTCTGTTTGCAAAATATCGCTGGCTTTTTTTCCGGACAATCCGGCTATAATCCAGTTCGTATTTTTCTCTAATTTTATCGGTAACAAACCATATTCTTTTAATTCTGAAATTTGTTTCCAATCTGTTGCCGTCAATTCATTTAGAAAACGAGTGCTGGTGTATTGTTTTTTATTCTGGATAACATGTGTTTGACTCTCAAAATCAAAATAACCGTCCGTAAGTACCAAAACAGTATTATCATATCCATTTTTGCTTAATTCAAGTCCATTATCGTGTAAATAAGCCCAAATATCTACCCCAAAATAAGCATTGGAAACTTTTCCGAATAAGGCTTCTTTTTTAAGCGCTTTAAGGATTTTAGGTAAAGATTGTGACAAAGTCAATAACGATTTATTTTTGTTTTTCACATCGGTTTCATCAAGATATAGTTGCAGCATATCTTCATAATGCTCTACATTCAAGGGACTATTTTTTTGAGGAATGATTTTTACGGAAAAGCGATTTTTTGAAGTGAGAACTAAATTGCGTCTTGAGTTTTCTTCGAAAATTTTAAAATATTTATCGATCAGATAAAAGTCTTTATCCAGTTGTTCCGGTAAGAGAATGCGATCACTCAAATCTATAATGACAGTGTAGTTTGATGGTTTTGGTTTTTCTTTGGTTTTTTCTTCTTTACAGGATGTTAATAAAAATGAAGTCATTAGTGATAGACTTAGGGTATATAGGAAGTTTTTCATGATTGTATTTTTTAAAACGTTAGAAATAATTAATTAAGAATAGCGATCTCTGGATTAAATTGTGATTGCATAAAGTCATTGAAAGTCTCCTCACATCTTACTTTTTCTACACTCAAATCGCTGGTTCCATTCAAGAATTGACGCCACCCCATATAAAAACTGGTTAGGTTTTGGGACAATGCATCAGGATTAAGCATACGGTTTTCTAAATCTTGTTTCAATTGCTCCAATTGCGAAAAGAGGTTTTTTATTTGCGTTTCCAGTTCAATAATTTTGGTTTCCAACACTTGCAATTCCACTCGCAAGGCTGCAATTTCTTCTTTCAATCCTTTAATTATTAAAGCAGCTCTTACATCTCCTGTTTTCTTATTCTTTTCTTTGAGCATCATTTCAAACATATAACCCCAAACCAAATAGGCACAAAATCCAAAAAGCAACACCATATAAAAGTTGATACTGGAATAAAAATGCCAATCGCCATCTGCAACACCGGCCATCACCTTCAATTCATGAATCCCTAAATCTATTTTGTAAGCCATCAGCGAATCAGCTATGAAAGCACCAAAAATGGTAAGTCCCACAAGTAGGTTTTTATTTTTACCTTCAATATGATGGGGAATTAGACCAATTGCAAAAAAAAGAAAAGCACCTAAATAAACGATAATCAATGCTGGTGAAGCAGTAAAAATGCCGTTCACATCAAAAATACTATCTAGATACAAGGCAATGTCGTCGCCAGCTGTTTTGATTATGGTTCCTGCATTTCTGAAGAAAGAAGCATATATTGCTGAGGCATAGAAAAATAATAGATAAAAAGACAATAAAAACGTTAAACCGGCATACATACAATACCTTTCAGCTTGATAACCGGTTTGGACTTTATTGTCTGCCAAGTCAATTCTAGTTTGTTGAATTTCTTCATTCAACTCCTTAATTTTTTTCTCCACAGAAGGCTTAATAACTTCAACAGCTTTTCTTTTTTCTCCGGCTAATTTTTCTTTTTCATCTTCTTTAGCAGTGATTTTATTTTTAACCTGTTGTTTCAAGAGAAGCTGTTCGTTTTCATTATAGGTTTCGTCTACAAGGTGACCATCTTTAATCCATTTCAGATGGGTCTTCAAGGAAAGATAATCCCCGCGATTCAACCCTGCTTTTTCAAAAGCATATTCTCTAAAGCTTTTTACATGTTCTACTTTTTGTGTGGCAACAGCATCTATTTGAGCTTGAAGATTGTCGTTTGCAGTTTCAACTGCTGGTTCCATTTGATTGTTTGTAAGTTCCATACTATTTGTTTTTTCTTATTAATACGGAAAAGACAAAAAGGTAACTGGACATGCTAACTTAGCCATCACATTAAGTTAAGAAATAATCTTAATTTTAGCCTATGAAACAAGTCCGCAAAATT